>CAYWTK010000172.1:0-3026 GCA_964460895.1 uncultured Opitutaceae bacterium | reverse complement strand
GTGCGCTTGTTGTTCTGGACCGTGATCAGGTACTCGTAGGTCACGCGCACGCCGGAGTTGGTCAGGCCGGTCTGCTCGGTGAAGCGCTGCACGCGCTTGTGGGTCACCGCGATGCCCTCGTCGGCGCCGAGCGCGAGGTCGAACTTCTCGCCCGCCATCACCGTGCGCAGCTGGCTGGTGGCGACGAAGGTGTCGTCGAGGAAGACGTTCATCGCGCCGGCCAGGAGCGGCAAGTCGGTGCCGTTGACGACCTTGGCGGTGAGGAAGGCGGTGGCCTGGCGCTTCGGCACGGTCAGGTACTCCGGGGTCGCCCCGAGGCGGGCGGTCATGATCGGGACCTTCTGGGCGGTGCCGTCGCTCGGGACGCTGGACGGGCTGGCGACGCGGAACGAGGCGCTGGTGGCGCCGGCCTCGATCGTGGCGGCGGCGTACTCGGCGTCGCGCAGCGCCGCGACCTCGCCGGTGGCGTCGGTCGTCATCTCCTGCATGTTCACCTGGCGCGGGGCGGACGCCGCCGGCGCGGCCATGACCTTGGCGCGGGCCCGCTGCTCCTCGTTGCGGCGGGCGAGCAGCACGGGGTCGAACACGTCGAGGTTCCAGGCGGTGAGCACGGGCGCCGCGCCGCCGAGGGAGGGCCGGGCGGTGGAGAGCGTGAGGGCGACGTCCTTCCAGTCCTCGCCGGTGGTCTGCCGGACGACGCCGAAGTAGCCGAGGGCCACGGCCCGCTCGCCGGCGAGGACGCGGGCGTCGTAGGCCGGCACCCAGCGGGCGCCGCCGACGGTGTAGGAGAGGGCGAGGTCGAGCGCGCCGGCCTGCGCGGCCTGCACGCGGACGGTGACCGTCTTCGTGCTGCGGCCGCCCGCGCCGCGGAGCTCGTTGAGCTGGTTCTGGACCGCCTCGACCTTGGCCTGCAGCTCCTCGCGCTGCTGGTCGAGCTGGGCGCGCTCGGCGGCGAGCCGGCCCTTCTGCTCGGTCAGGTAGGTGAGCGAGGCCGACAGGCGGTCCAGCGGCGGCGCCGGCACGTCCTTGGTCGGCGGCGCGAAGAGCACCGTCTCCATCCGCGCCAGCATGCCGCCCTGCGCCTCGAGGACGGAGCCCCGGTCGTCGAGCGCGCGCCCCTGCCGGCCGAGCGCCCGCAGCTGGTCCTCCAGCTCCTTGACCCGCGCGTCGGGCGTGAAGTCGAGGTGCGTCTCGCGCACGCTCACGTCGAGGATCGTCGCCCCCGCCGTGCCGCGGCCGGCGGCCTGGAGCGACTGCTCGACGAGCGAGGCGGGCAGGTGGGCGAAGGTGAGCTCCGCCGGGCCGGCGGCGAGCTGGACCGTGGCGGTGCGGGTGACCACGGCGCGGTCGGCGTAGACGGTGACGGCGGTGACGCGGGAATCGACGGCGGCGGCGGCGAGCGCGGCCGGGACGAGGACGAGGAGGGCGGACAGGCGGAGGGAACTCATGGGCGGGAGGGGAGGCAGGCCATCCGTGACACCACGGACCGGCCCCTCGTTCCCTAGCCCCGCGCCCCGCCGGGCGCAATCCGCGGCTTCAGCGCTCCCCGACGAGGTCGAGGAGGTCGCCGATGCGGCGGTGGGACTCCAGCGCGTGCCGCAGGCGGAACGCCCGGTTGATGCGGTAGCGGTTGCGCTGGCCCTCGCGGGTGCGGGAGAGGACGCCCTCGGCCTCGAGCGCGCTGACGATCGCGTGCACCGCCCGCTCCGTGATGCCGACCTGCAGGGCCACCTCGCGGAGGGTGATGTCCTCGTGGCGCGCGAGGCAGACGAGCACGTGGGTGTGGTTCGTCAGGAAGGTCCAGGTCGGGGCGGTCGCGTTCTCGGCCATCCCCGGAGGCTGCCCGCGCCGGCATCCGTTTTCAAGAATTCTGATTATTGAAGTTGACTTCATGTTTTAAGATTCATGCCGTCGCCGCCGATGAGCCCCTCCTCCCCCCTCCCCGCGGCCCCCGCCGCCCCGCAAGTCCCCCCGGCCGGCGCGCCGGTCCCCGTGACCATCGCCCGCGGCGACGGCATCGGCCCCGAGATCATGGACGCCGTCCTCCGCATCCTCGACCGCGCCGGCGCGCGGATCGTCCCCGAGGAGATCCAGGTGGGCGAGCAGGTCTACCTCTCCGGCCGCACCTCGGGCATCGGCGAGGAGGCCTGGGCCTCCCTCCGCCGGACGCGGGTGGCGCTGAAGGCGCCGATCACGACCCCGGCGGGCTCCGGCTACAAGAGCCTCAACGTCACCCTGCGCAAGACGCTCGGGCTCTACGCCAACGTGCGGCCCTGCGCCAGCTACGCGCCCTTCGTGCCCTCGGCCTTCACCGGCCTCGACGTCGTCATCGTGCGCGAGAACGAGGAGGACACCTACGCCGGCATCGAGCACCGCCAGACCGACGAGGTCTACCAGTGCCTCAAGCTCATCACCCGCCCCGGCTGCGAGCGGATCTGCCGCTACGCCTTCGAGTACGCCCGCCGCCACGGGCGCCGGAAGGTCACCTGCATGGTGAAGGACAACATCATGAAGCTGACGGACGGCCTCTTCCGGAAGGTCTTCCTCGAGACCGCCGCCCGCTACCCGGAGATCAAGACCGAGGTGATGATCATCGACATCGGCACGGCGCTGCTCGCGACCGAGCCGCTGCGGTTCGACGTCGTCGTCGCCCCCAACCTCTACGGCGACATCATCTCCGACGTCGCCGCCCAGTGCGCCGGCTCCATCGGCCTGGCCGGCTCGGCCAACATCGGCGACCAGTGCGCGATGTTCGAGGCGGTGCACGGCTCCGCCCCGGACATCGCGGGCAAGGGCGTGGCCAACCCCTCCGGCCTGCTCGAGGCCGCGGCGCTCATGCTCGTGCACATCGGCCAGGCCGACGTCGCCAACCGCATCCGCAACGCCTGGCTCCGCACGCTGGAGGACGGGATCGCGACGGCCGACATCTTCCGCGACCCGGCCCGGCAGACCAAGGTGGGCACGGCGCCGTTCGCCGACGCGGTCATCGCCCGCCTCGGCCAGGAGCCCCGCCACCTCCCCCGCGC
>CAYWTK010000171.1:0-5199 GCA_964460895.1 uncultured Opitutaceae bacterium | reverse complement strand
CACGAGAACCCGAAGGGCCTGCTCGGCTTCTACGTCGTCTCCAAGGGCGGCGGCGTGCCCTGGCGCCTGAAGATCCGCGGCCCGTCGTTCTGCAACCTCTCCATCCTCCCCCAGCTCTGCGTCGGGCACCTCGTGTCGGACGTCGTCTCCATCCTCGGCTCGCTCGACTTCGTCATGGGCGAGTGCGACCGCTGACCGCGCGCCGATGAACCTGAAGCCCGAAACCTTCGCGAAGATCGACGAGGCCATCACCCATTACCCGGTGAAGCGCAGCGCCGTGCTGCCGCTCCTCCACCTCATCCAGGAGGACGCCGGCTTCATCTCCGACGCCGCCATCGAGTGGGTCGCGGCCAAGCTGGAGCTGCAGCCGATCAACGTGTACGAGGTCGTCACCTTCTACCCGATGTTCCGCCGCGCGCCCATCGGCCGCCGCCACATCAAGGTCTGCCGCACGCTCTCCTGCGCGCTCACCGGCGCCTACAAGGTCTGCGAGCGCTTCGAGCAGGAGTTCCGGACGAAGCGCGGCGAGGTCTCGCCCGACGGCGAGGTCACGGTCGAGTTCGTCGAGTGCCTGGCCAGCTGCGGCACGGGTCCGGTGGTGATGATCGACGACGACCTGCACGAGAAGGTCGACGCCGCGAAGGTGCAGGAACTCGCGGACCGCATCCGCGCGGAGGCCAGGCAGCGGCCATGAGGAAGATCCGGCTCATCCAGGTCCCGCCGATCCGCTTCGGCATCATCCTCGGCCTCATCAACGGGGTCGTCGGGATGATCACCGCGCCCATCCTGCTGCTCTCGCTCGGCGCGGCGGCGACCTGGGACACGAACCTCCTGCCGCGCTTCCTCGGCATCCCCTGGCTCTTCGCCGGCGGCGCGGCGCTGTTCATGCCCTTCATCCACCTCGTCGGCGGCTTCCTCGTCGGCGTCCTCCTCGCCATGGTCTACAACCTCGCGTCCCGCTGGACCGGCGGCATCGAGATCGTCGTGAAGGACGAGTGAGCCGCCCGCCGCCGAACGCCCGCCATTCCCGAACCCGATTTCCGCGATGCCCGCCCCCCAACAGCGCCGCCTCATCTTCGCCCACATCGACGAGCCCGGCTACTCCAACGACCTCGCGTGCTACGTCCGGCACGGCGGCTACGAGGTGCTGAAGCGCGCCGTCGCCCGCCCGCCGGCGGAGCTGATCGACGAGGTCAAGAAGTCCGGCGTGCGCGGCCGCGGCGGCGCGGGCTTCCCCTGCGGCGTCAAGTGGACCCTGGTGGACCGCAAGAGCGGCAAGCCGATCTACCTCGTGGTCAACGCCGACGAGTCCGAGCCGGGCACGTTCAAGGACCGCTACATCATCCACCAGGACCCGCACCAGCTGATCGAGGGCATCATGGTCTCCTGCTGGGCGAACAACGTCCGGCAGGCCTACATCTACATCCGCGGCGAGATGCCCCACGGCGCCCGCATCCTCGAGCGCGCCATCCAGGAGGCGCGCGACGCCGGCTTCGTCGGCAAGAACATCCTCGGGACCGGCTACAGCTGCGACATCTTCGTCCACCGCGGCGCCGGCGCCTACATCTGCGGCGAGGAGACGGGCCTGATCGAGTCGCTCGAGGGCAAGCGCCCTTACCCGCGCATCAAGCCCCCCTACTTCCCCGCCGTGCTCGGGCTCTACCAGTGCCCGACGATCGTGAACAACGTCGAGACCCTCTGCCACGTGAAGCACATCGTGGACATGGGCGGCGACGCCTACGCCAAGATCGGCACGCCGAACAACACCGGCACCCGCATCTACTGCGTCAGCGGCCACGTCCAGCGCCCGGGCTACTACGAGTTCGAGTGCGGCAAGATCACGATGGGCCAGCTCCTCTACGACGTCTGCGGCGGCCCGCTGCCCGGCCGGACCTTCAAGGGCGTCATCCCCGGCGGCTCCTCCGCCAAGGTGCTGCGCTTCGGCGAGAAGTTCCGGATCAAGCAGAAGGACGGCTCGACCGTGGAGCTGGGCGTGGAGGACCTGCCGCTCGACTTCGACACCCTCGCCGCCGCCGGCACGATGGGCGGCTCGGGCGGGGTCATCGTGATGGACGACTCCGTCAACATGGTCGAGGCCCTGGCCAACCTGAACGCCTTCTACTCGCACGAGAGCTGCGGCCAGTGCACGCCCTGCCGCGAGGGCTCGCTCTGGATGAAGAAGATCACGGCGCGCATGCTCGACGGCCACGCCCGGCCCAACGACGGCGAGCTCCTCCGCAACGTCGCCGACCAGATCGCCGGCCGCACCATCTGCGCGATGGGCGAGGCCTGCTCCTGGCCCACGCAGAGCTTCGTCGCGAAGTTCCCCGAGGAGTTCAAGGGCTACGCCGACGCCAAGAAGGCCCAGCCCGTGGACGCGCTGCCGATCGCCTGATGCCGACGACCGAAACAGGAACCAGGAGCCAGGAGCCAGGAGTCAGAAGCCCCGGACGGGCGCCGGCGCGGACGTTCGAGGACCTGATCGTCTGGCAGAAGGCCCATGCCTGGGTCCTTGCCGTGTACCGATTCACCGAGGGCTTCCCCGCGAGGGAGGCCTACTCGCTGACGACCCAGTTTCGGCGCGCCGCTGTCTCCGTGCCGGCGAACGTCGCAGAGGGCTTCAAGAAGGCCGGCGTCGCGGACAAGAAGCGCTTCATGAACATCGCGCAGGGCTCCATCGAGGAATGCCGGTACTACCTGATCCTGGCCCGTGACCTCGGGTACGGGAGTTCCGGCCCGCTGCTCGCGCAGTTGGAGGAGGTCAGCCGGCTGCTCGACGCCTACGCCCGCGCCATCGAAACTCCTGGCTCCTGAATCCTTCTCTCCCGGCTCCCTTCAGAATGTCCTCCGCCCCCGCCGCTCCCGCCGACCTCGTCACCGTCAACATCGACGGCCGTGACCTCGCCGTGCCGAAGGGCACGAACGTCATCGAGGCCGCCCGCCGGCTCGGCATCGAGATCCCGCACTACTGCTACCACCCGAAGCTGAGCATCGTCGGCAACTGCCGGATGTGCCTGATCGAGATGGGCCTGCCGGCGGTGGATCCCGCGACGAAGCAGCCGCTGGTCGACGCCGCCACCGGCCGCCCGAAGGTCAACTGGATGCCCCGCCCGCAGATCGGCTGCGCCACCAACGCGGTGGCCGGGCTGCACGTGCGCACCAATTCCCCGCTGGTGAAGGAGTGCCGCGAGGGCGTGACCGAGTTCCTGCTCATCAACCACCCGCTCGACTGCCCGATCTGCGACCAGGCCGGCGAGTGCAAGCTGCAGGAGTTCTCCACCGAGTACGGCCGCGGCTACTCGCGGTTCGTCGAGAACAAGAACGTGAAGCCGAAGCGCACGCAGCTCGGCCCGCGCGTCATGCTCGACGACGAGCGCTGCATCCTCTGCTCGCGCTGCATCCGCTTCTGCAAGGAGGTCGCGAAGGACGACGTGCTCGGCTTCACCGACCGCGGCAGCTACAGCACGCTGACCTGCTACCCGGGCAGGAAGCTCGAGAACAACTACTCGCTCAACACCGTCGACATCTGCCCGGTCGGCGCGCTCACCTCGACCGACTTCCGGTTCAAGATGCGCGTCTGGTTCCTCAAGCAGACCCCCAGCATCTGCACCGAGTCCTCCGTCGGCGCCAACACCACCGTCTGGAGCCGCGAGGGCGTGATCTACCGCATCACCCCGCGGCCGAACGACGCGGTGAACGACAGCTGGATGACCGACTCCGGCCGCCTGCTCTACCAGCAGGTGCGCGCCGAGGACCGCCTGACCGGCGCGGCCGTGGACGGCGCGACCGCCTCCGCGGCCGAGGCCCTCGTCCGCGCCGGCGAGCTCCTGCGCGCCGGCGGCGTGCACGTGGTCGGCTCGGGCCGCAGCTCCGTCGAGGAGCAGCACCTCACCCGCCGCCTCGCGTCGGCCGTCGGCGCCTCCGTCTCGCTCGTCAGCCGCGTCGGCGCGGGCGACGGCCTCCTCCTCTCCGCCGACCGCAACCCGAACGTGCGCGGCGCGCTCGTGACGGGCCTGATCTCCGAGCTGCCCCGCGGCGAGGGCGCCGCGGCCCCGGGGGCGGGCGACGTCCGGCTCGGCGGCTTGGCGGCCCTCGCGGCCGCGATCGACGCCGGGAAGGTGAAGACCGTCGTCGCGGTCCACGAGGACCTCGCCGCCGCCGGCCTCACCGCCGCGCAGCTGGCGAAGGTCGCCGTGGTGTACGTCGGCACCCACCGCGACGCCACGAGCGCCGCGGCCCGGGTCGTGCTCCCGGCGCTGACGGTCTTCGAGAAGTCCGGCTCCTTCGTGAACCAGCAGTTCCGCCTGCAGAAGTTCGCCGCCGCCGTGCCCGGTCCGGCCGGGGTGGCGGACGACCGCATGACGCTGGCCAACCTCGCCGCCGCCGCCGGGGGCGGCGTGCCGCCCTCCGACCTCGCGGGCGTCTGGGCCGAGCTCGCGGCCGCCGTCCCGGTGCTGGCGGGCCTGAGCCACGACCGCATCCCCGCGGAGGGCGTGGCGCTCGACGCCTCCGCCTGGGCCGGCCTGCCCTTCGCCGAGGGCCCGTCCCTCCACTACCGCCCCGCCGCCGCCCCAGCGGCCGCGAACGCCTGACGCGCCATGGTCGAACTCTGGCAAAGCCTCCCCCCGGCCGCGCAGCTCTTCCTCAAGGGCCTCGCCGTCGTGCTCGTCATCTTCCCGCTCGGCGGCATCGGCTCCCTCGCCGAGCGCAAGGTCTCCGCGTGGATCCAGGGCCGCCCCGGCCCCAACCGCGCGCTGCCGCCGCTCCTCGGCGTGGGCGGGCCCGTCCCGCTGCCGATCGTGCTGACGCTGGTCGGCTTCGTCGCGCGCATCCCCGTGCTCGGGACCTTCCTCCAGCGCCTCGGCGTGTTCCACCTCATGGCGGACGGCCTGAAGATGCTCTTCAAGGAGGACGCCCTGCCCGGGCACGTGAACAAGGTCTACTTCGTCCTCGCCCCCATCGTGGCGATGATCCCGGCACTCACGACCGTCACGGCGGTGCCGTTCGGCGCCTACATCGACGCCGCGGGGAAGACCGTGCCGCTCGTGCTGGCCGACCTCGACATCGGCATCCTCGCGGTCTTCGCCGTCTCCTCGCTCGGCGTCTACTCGCTCATCCTCGCCGGCTGGGCCTCGAACTCGAAGTACCCCTTCCTCGGCGGCATCCGCGCCTCGGCCCAGCTCATCTCGTACGAGCTCT
>CAYWTK010000170.1:0-5226 GCA_964460895.1 uncultured Opitutaceae bacterium | reverse complement strand
GTCGTTCGCAACGACGAGGTCGTCGGTTTGATCCCGATCTGCTCCACCACTTTCGACCCCCGCGCCCTCCGGCCGGGGGTCGCTGCTTTCCCGCCGGGCCGCGCACTCGACAACCGCGGGTCCATCGAGCAAGTTCCGCCCGGCCAGGTCCCCGTAGCTCAGCTGGATAGAGCAGCGGTTTTCTAAACCGCTGGTCGCGTGTTCGAGTCACGCCGGGGACGCCAGCCTTCCGCCCGCGACCCGGCGCTCCGCCGAAAAATAATGACTTGCCTCGCCTCGGAGCGTGGGGCTTCCTCCGCCTTCCGATGGATCATCGGGCTGTAGCGTAGCCTGGTAGCGCGCTTGCATGGGGTGCAAGAGGTCGTGAGTTCGAATCTCACCAGCCCGACCATTTTCCCCGAAACGCACTGGGGCGACCGAGTGCGCTTCTTCGTGCCTAAATGCGACATGCTAAGCGGATTGCAAGACTTCGCTGGTTTGCCCGGCGACGACGGCAGGCGACGCGGGGCGACCGTTTGCGGCCCCAACTTGTGTGTCTTTTTGTGTGTCGTCCGACGACCAATCGCGGCCCCCTAACGCGGGCATCTTTGCGACTCCGGCCGCAAGCGGCAGCTGCGAAGCGTCCGTGTAGAGGCGAGTCGTCAACCGAATGTCGCTGTGACGCATGAGCTGTTGCACCACGCTCGGATGCACGCCGTTCGCGAGGAGCAGGGTGCCGAAGGTCATGCGCAGCGTGTGGAAGTCCGCCCGCCGGCCTTGGTCATCGCGCAGCCGAATCCCCGCCGCGCGGTAGTCCTTCCGCACCGTCTCGATGCGCGGCACGCGATGCCGGAAAGGACACGCGAACGGCGAGAACCCCGCCGGACGGTACGCACGCAACGCCCGCGCCAGCTCGGGACTCATCGGTAACCGCGCGTCGGTCCGGTTCTTCGAGATTGCGGCGGGAATGAACACCCACGGCTCGCGGTCATCGATGCCGAAGAAACCCCACTGCATCGCGTTCAGCTCCTTCCGGCGCAGGCCGGTCTGCATCGCGACCAAGTACGCCATCGCCCGCTCGCGCGGCGCCACCCGCAGCAGCCGGGCGGCCTCCTCCGCCGAGAGCGCGCGCCGGCACTGACGCGCCCCGCGCGTGTCGACCCGCTCCACGTGCTCAAGCGGATTTGCCTGCGCCAACCCCTGCGCCACGAGCCACCGGAAGAACGTCGAAAGGTTTGCGAGCAGGTCGTCAACCGTCTTCGCGCTCAGGCCGGCGTGATTCCGCCACTGGACGAACGAGCGCACGGTTACGCTGCGTAATTCGGACCACCCCAGCCGCTGCAAAGCGATCCGGAGCGTGCCACCGTACTTCCGGAGCGTGCCCCTCGTGCGGCCCCGCGTCTCGAGGTCCGTCAGGAAGTCCGCCAGGAGGTCCGCCAAGGGCCTTCGGTGCGCTTCCCTGACCATCCGAGGGGGAAGGAGGCCCATCGCCACCTTTTCCTCTTCCAGCGCGATTTCGCGGAGCTTCATCTCCGCTATGCGCTTGTCTGCGGTCTGGAGCGCGTAGGTCTTCGACTTCGCCCACGTGTCCAGCTTGAGCCGCCCCGAGTAGTAGGGCGATT
This sequence comes from uncultured Opitutaceae bacterium, assembly GCA_964460895.1. GTDB lineage: Bacteria > Verrucomicrobiota > Verrucomicrobiia > Opitutales > Opitutaceae > Didemnitutus. Next base: position 3,625 of record CAYWTK010000170.1, on the reverse strand, counting down.
CGTGAACGGCGCGGCCACGCCGCCGCCGAGGTTTGAAGACGTTACATTGCACGAAGCAGGGGCGGACGCGCGCGGCGGAGACCCGCGACGTAGGCTTGCACGTCGGATTCGGGCACACGCGACGAGCGTCCAATCTTGAGAGGTTTCGGGAATCGTTGCGCGGCAATCTCGCGCTCCAAGGTTCGCTTGGAAATCGCGAGGCGGTTCGCCGCTTCTTCGAGGGTGAGGAGGAGTTCGGTGCTCATGCGCTCGTCATTCTATCGCACGCACCAAGCTTTTCCGACGCTCCGCTCGAATTGATATATTTCATTGCCCTTTATCCCACGACCGAGCGCGCGGCAATTCCGCCAGCAGTTTCGCTTATGGCCTTCGCTCGATGCGATGCCACGAACTCGCCCATGAGCATTAGCGGCGGTAGATTCGCTCTCGAATTGGTGCATTACTAGAACAAGGTTAGCGGCGCGGCGCGGGCGGGTCGGCTCAAGCGGCGCGCTTCGCGCGCGCTTGAGCCTCAACCGCCGCGCACGCCGCCGGGCAGCTGTTCGCGTTCGAACGGCCAACAGCGCCGCCCTTGGGGGCTCGGGGCGCTGCTGGCCTGCGTCGACCTGCAGGACGACACCATGACGCGCTCGCTAGTCACCGCGTCAGCTTCAGGAGTTCGGCGCGGCGCTCGGGTCCGATGCAACGGGCCATGCGGAACGCGAGCATGTAGCGGAGCATTTCTTCGCTGTTTCTCGGACCACTCGGGAGGCCGGTCGCTCGCTTCGCGAGCAACGACGCCTCCTTGAATCGGACATCTCCGTCAGCTCGGAACGGAACGCGCTTTTGTGTGTGCGCGCGTGTGTCTTTTTGTGTGTCGGGCATTTTTCGTTTCCCCTAATCGATTGATGCGCCCGCTGTTAGGGGGATGGGCTTGTGAGTTCGAATCTCACCAGCCCGACCATTTTCCCCGCCCGCCTGTTCCCCGGCGGGTTTTTTAATGGGGCGGAGCGACTTACGCGGAGTCCGGCAGGTCCGGATTGACCCGCAGGAGCGCGGCGTGGACGTCCTCGGCGGAGAGTTTCGCGCCGTCGGGCGACTCGGGCCAGAGGACTTCGGAATGGAGCACGACCCGGGAGAACGGCCAGGGGATGTACAGCCGGTCCCAGCTGCGCAGGCGCCAGGCCCGGGTGAACCCGGCGCCGAGCAGCACCATCGGGGCGCGCAGGCGGCGGGTGACGACGAGGACGCCGGGCTCGACGTGGTACATCGGGCCGCGCGGGCCGTCGGGCGTGATGCCGATGTCGTGGCCCTCGCGCATGCGGTCGATGAGCAGCCGCGCGGCCTCGCGGCCGAGGTTGCTGCTGGAGCCGCGGACCGGGTGGATGCCGATCATCCGGTAGAACGCGGCGAGCCAGGCGCCGTCCTTGCTCGCGCTGACGAGCGCGTGCACCTGCCGCCGCGTGCGGTAGCGGCGGAAGAACTCGGGCGAGAGGAAGAGGCGGTTGTGCCAGAGGACGACGGCCGCCGGGCCGTCGCTCCACGTCAGCCGCCGCACCGTCTCGGCGTCGGCCTCGAACCGGAGCGTGCGCGCCCACAGGCGCAGGAGGGTCGCGACCAGCCAGAGCGCGCCGCGCCGCCAGCCGCGCACTTCGTTGATCAGGTCGGAAGCCGGGGAATCCACGCGCCTCCATATGCGCGGCGGCGCGGGCCGGCGCCAAGATAATCTTGGCGCCGCGGCGCCGCGCGCCTGTCCTTCGCCCGTCGCCCGTGGACGCCGCCCCCTCCCCGCCCCCCTGCCCCCACCTCCCGCCGCCGCCCGCGGCGATGGACGCGGGCGCGCTCACCGCGCTCGGCGACGACCGCGGTCCGCGCTTCTACGTCGTCGCCCTGACCTACGGCGCGCACCTCTGGCGCCGCGGCTTCGCCGCGCGCGCCGTCCTCTGCCTCGACCGCGCGCTCGGCGCGGACCTGCGCGGCGACGAGCCGGAGCTGGCCGCGTGGCCGCCGCCCTACGCCGCGCTCGGCTGGATCCTGCGGCACACGCCGCCGGACGTGTTCCTCGGCAATCCGCGCGTCCACTTCCAGCACTACGCCGACCGCCTGCGCGAGCCGCGGCGCGACGCCCGCCGGGCGCGCGCGTGGGCCTGCTGGGCGCTCACGCGAGTCGTGCGACCGGAGTTCCCCGGCGACCCGCGGCATCGGGTCGAGGAGCCGACGACCGCGGCCATCGCGGCCGCGCTCGAGCGCCACGGCTGGCCGGGCGAGACGGCGGTCTGGCGCGCGGCGCTCGCGGCGGCCGGACGCGGGTGATTTCGGTCGGGCGCGTCACCGGAGCGCGCGCGGAGCGGATCGGGGTCGATCCGCTCCCCCTTGGAACGGTCAGGCTAACGGACGGGACGCGGTCCCGGAAAAGCGAAGCGGCCGCGGACTGCGCCGCGGCCGTTCGACACGAACCACACACAAGGGAACCTCACTCGCCGTCGTCGCCGATCGAGGCGGTGGCGCAGCTGTCGATCGCCTCGCGCACCTTGGCGATCTCCTCCTCCGTCTGCGGCTGCTTCACGACGTAGGACGTGCCCGTGTCCTCGTTCCGGGCGAAATGCTCGGGGGCGAGGACGCGACACTGGTCGCAGTCGATGCAGGACGAGTCGACGTAGAAGCGACCCGCGACGTTGTATTCGAGACGATCGGTAACGGTGGCCATGGGAGGAAGGAGGGTGGAGTGAGGCGGACCGGCGGAGGGTAGCGCACGCGCGTCCGGAGCTCTCCCCACATCTTGACGAGCCGTTGGCATTTCTTGTCGGAACGGCCCGCGATCACGTCCGCTGATGCGACGGCCAGAGCAAGCGATGCAGAGCTTCTGACAACCGGCGAAACAGCTTCGGCGTTGAATCGTCGGGGCGGGTCCGAAGGCTTGGCGGCGTCCCCCATGACCGGCGAAAACCACGCGTTCCTGGCCCTGTTCCTCGGCGTCGCCGTCGCCTTCCCGCTCCTGCTGCTCGGCGTCGCGCGCCTCTGGGTGCGGTTCTTCCAACCCGCCAAGCCCGGCCCGAAGAAGAACGCGGTCTACGAGTGCGGCCTGCCGCCGCAGGGCGAGTCGTGGATCCAGTTCAAGGCGCACTATTACCTCTACGCGATCCTCTTCCTCATCTTCGACGTGGAGGTGCTGTTCCTCCTCCCCTTCGCGGTCGCGATGACCGGCCTGCCCGCCGGCGCGCTCTTCGCGATGCTGGTCTTCCTCCTCCTCCTCGCCGAGGGCCTCGTGTGGGCCTGGCACCGCGGCCACCTCGACTGGAAATGAGCGAGCCCATCCCGCCCTCCCGGCCCGAGCCCTTCCCCGCCGCCGGCGCGATCAGCGACGCCGAGCGCGAGGAACTGCGCCGCCACGGCATCCTGCTGACCAGCCTCGAGGAGCTCTACAACTGGGGCCGCAGCAACTCCATCTGGCCGCTGCAGTTCGGCCTCGCCTGCTGCGCGATCGAGATGATCGCGGCGGCGACGGCGCGGTTCGACATCGCGCGCTTCGGCGCGGAGATCTTCCGGCCCTCCCCGCGGCAGGCGGACCTGATGATCGTCTCGGGCACCGTCACGAAGAAGATGGCCCCGCAGGTCGTGCGCCTCTGGAACCAGATGCCCGAGCCGA
>CAYWTK010000169.1:0-5315 GCA_964460895.1 uncultured Opitutaceae bacterium | reverse complement strand
AGGTCGAGCTTCTGGTTGATCTTGTAGCGGCCGACGCGGCCGAGGTCGTAGCGCTTGGGATCGAAGAACAGGCGCTTGAGGAGGGCCTTGGCGTTGGCCGTGGTCGGCGGCTCGCCCGGGCGCAGCTTCTTGTAGATTTCCTTGAGCGCTTCCTCCTCGTTGCGGGTCGGGTCCTTCTTGAGCGCGCGGATGATGGCGCCCTCGTCGGCCGTCGTGTCGATGACGCGCATCGACTTGATGTCGTGCTTCTCGAAGGTGCGGACGATCTGCTTGGTCAGCGGCTCGAACGCGCGGGCGAGGACCACGCCCTGCTGGGCGTCGATCACGTCCTCGACGAGGACGAGCGTGGAGACGTTCTCCATGTCGAGCGCCTTGGCGACCTTGAGGTCCTGCAGCTCGTAGAAGAGGTTGAGGATGTCGAGGTCGTTGCTGTAGCCGATGGCGCGGAGCAGCGTCGTGATGAGGAACTTCCGGCGGCGGCGGCGGCGGTCGAGGTAGACGTAGAGCAGGTCGTTGTTGTCGAACTGCACCTCCAGCCAGGTGCCGCGGTCGGGGATGATGCGGAAGGAGTGGAGCAGCTTGCCGTTCGGGTGCGTGGCGACCTCGAAGCAGATGCCGGGCGAACGGTGGAGTTGGGAGACGACGACGCGCTCGGCGCCGTTGATGATGAACGAGCCGCGCTCGGTCACCATCGGGATGTCGCCCATGAAGATCTCCTCGTCCTTGATGAAGTCCTCCTCGCGGAGGCGGAGCTTCACGTAGAGCGGGACGGCGTAGGTCGTGCCCTCGCGGAGGCACTCGATCTCGGAGCTCTTCGGCTCGCCGATGGTGTAGGAGACGTACTCCAGCGTCAGGCGCTCGTCGTAGGACGTGATCGGGAAGACCTCGCGGAAGACCGCCTCGAGGCCCATGGGCTTGCGCTGCTTCTCGGGCGTGTCCTTCTGCAGGTACTCGAGGTACGAGCTGATCTGCAGCTCGATGAGGTTGGGCGGCTGGATGACTTCGCGAAGTTTTCCGAAGTTGACGCGTTCGTGTTGGGTGCGGTCGGCCATGGGTGCTCCCGGTGAGTGGATGGAGGAAAGGGGCGGGGCTCAGTCGCCGGCCCGGGCGGGCGCGGGGGCGGGGCGACTGGGGCGGGGGGCGTGCGGATGCGGGGACCTCGTCACGCCGGGAAAGAACGGGAAAAAAGCCGAAGCACAGGCCGTGGGGACCACGGCCTGTGCCCGGGAAACGGAACTGAGGGCGAGCGGGCGAACCAAGCGGTTACTTGAGTTCGACCTTCGCGCCGGCGGCCTCGAGCTTCTTCTTGATCTCCTCGGCCTCGGCCTTGGCGACGCCCTCCTTGACGGGCTTCGGGGCGCCTTCGACGAGGTCCTTGGCCTCCTTGAGGCCGAGGCCCGTGATGGCACGGACCTCCTTGATGACGCCGATCTTGTTCGCGCCGGCGTCGGTGAGGACGACGTTGAACTCGGTCTTCTCCTCGGCGGCCGGGGCGGCGGCGGCGCCACCCGCGGCGGGCGCGGCGGCGACGGCGGCGGCGGCGGAGACGCCCCACTTGGCCTCGAGGTCCTTGACGAGCTGCGCGAGCTCGAGAATGGGCTGCGCGGACAGCCACTCGATGACTTGGTCTTTGGTGATGTTGCTCATGGTGGTCTTCCTTGGAGCGCTAGCGGCGGCGGGAGGCCGCGCGTTTAAGGGACGTATCCCCTAGCGGGATCCTTTGGAGGGTTGTTTCCCGTCCCGGCCGCCGTGGAGGCGGACCGGGACGAAAAGGGGGATCAGGCGGCGGGGGTCTCCTTCTTGACCTTCTCGTTGAGGACGCGGACGAAGGCCGCGCCCTGCATCGTGAAGAGGCCGAGGAGCATCGAGCGGAGGGCCTCGAAGGAGGGCAGGTCGGCCAGCTTCGCCAGGTCGGCGGCGGTCATGACCTTCTTGTCGAGCACGCCCACCTTGACCTCGAGCTTCTGCTTCTCCTCGACGAACTTCTTGAGGATCTTCGCCACGCCCGCGGGGTTCTTGCCGCCGACGACGACGGCGGTCTGGCCCGCGAGGGACTTGTCGACCTCGGGGAGGCCGAAGGCCTTGGCCGCGACGCGGAACGAGCTGTTCTTCACGACGTGGAACTCGGCCTTCTCGGGGGCGAGCCGCTTGCGCAGCTCGGCCGTGTCGGCGACGGTCATCTTCGTGAAGTTGGCGAGGATGACGTAGTCGGACTTCTTCAGGTGCGCCGTGACCTCGTCGATCAGGAATTTCTTTTCTGCTCTCATGGGGTCGGTGCTCCTCAGTACTTGCTGAATTCGGTGGACGCGATCCGCACGCCGGGGGACATCGACGAGGAGATCGTGAGGCTCTTGATGTAGTGGCCCTTGAAGGCGGCCGGCTTGGCCTTGCCCACGGCCTCGATGACGGCGGCGGCGTTCTCGAGGATCTGCGCCGGCGTGAACGAACGCTTGCCGATGCCGACGCCGATGTTCGCGGTCTTGTCGACCTTGAACTCCACGCGGCCGGCCTTCACGGCCTTGATGCCGGCGGCGATGTCGTCGGTGACGGTGCCGGACTTCGGGTTGGGCATCAGGCCCTTGGGGCCGAGGATGCGCGCGAGGGTGCGGACCTGCTTCATCGCCTCGTTCGTCGCGATGGCGACGTCGAAGTCGAGCCAGCCGCCCTGGACCTTCGCCATCAGGTCGGCGAGGCCCGCGTGGTCCGCGCCGGCGGCGAGGGCCTTCTCCGGGTCGTCGGTGAAGACGACGATGCGGACCTTCTTGCCCGAACCGTTCGGCAGGGGCGTGGTGCCGCGCACCATCTGGTCGCCCTGGGCCGGATCGACGCCGAGGCGGAAGGACAGCTCGACGGTCTCGTCGAACTTGGCCGGGGGGAACTTGGCGAGGATCTCGACCGCTTCCTTCAGCGGGTATTCCTTCGCGAGGTCAGCCGCCTTGACGGCGCTGTGGTATCTCTTGCTGTGTTTTTCCATCGATGACTCCTGCGGTGCGAACGTCCGGTGGGACTCCCGCGTTGAGCGTTGGTGGGTGAAATCAGTCGACGACCTCGATGCCCATGTTGCGGGCGGTGCCGGCGATCATGCGGATCGCGGCCTCGTCGCTACCGGCGTTGAGGTCGGCCTTCTTGATCTTGATGATCTCGAGGATCTGCTTCTTCGAGACCTTGCCGACCTTGTCCTGGTTGGGCTTGGCCGAGCCGGAGGCGATGCCGGCGGCCTTCTTCAGCAGCACGGACGCCGGGGGCGACTTGCAGATGAAGGTGAAGGACTTGTCGGAGAAGACGGTGATCACCACGGGGATGATCATGCCGTTCTGGTCCTTGGTCTTGGCGTTGAACTCCTTGCAGAACGCCATGATGTTGACGCCCTGCGCGCCGAGCGCGGGACCGACCGGAGGGGCGGGATTGGCGGCGCCGGCGGGGAGCTGGAGGCGGACGTAGCCTTGGATCTTCTTGGCCATGAGGATGGGTGCTGAGCGGTGGCGGGTTGGGTTGGGCGGCGGATCGATCAGCTTTCAGAGGCGCGCTGGACCTGCCAGTATTCGAGTTCGACGGGCGTAAACCGTCCGAAGATGGAGACCGAGATCTTGAGCTTGCCGCGCGCGGGGTCGATCTCGTCGACGCGGCCCGTGAGGTTGGCGAAGGCGCCGTCGGTGATCTTGACCTCCTCGCCGACGTCGAAGGAGACCTTGGGGATCTCCTTGCCGGAGGCCGCCTCGATCCGCGCCTTGATCTCGTCGATCTCGGTCTGGCGCAGGGGGGCGGGATGCTCGCCGCCGACGAAGCCGATGACACCGGCGGCGTCCTTCACGAAGTAGAAGGGCTTGATGATGACCTTGCCCTCCTCGAACAGCCTCATGTTCACGAAGACGTAGCCCGGGTAGAGCTTGCGGACCTTCGTGGACTTCTTGCCGCCCTTGACCTCCGAGACGACCTCGGTCGGCAGCAGGACCTCGTGGATGAACTCGTCGAGCTCCTCGGCCTTCTTGAACTTCTCGATGTACGTCTTCACCTTCTGCTCCTGTCCGGAGAGGGTGTGGACGGCGAACCACTGGGCGCCGGTCGGCGTGCTGGTCGGGGCGGACATGCGGGAGGGGGCGGCCGCGGCTCAGCTCACCCAGGAGGTGAACAGGTCGACCACCTGGTAGAGGGCGAAGTCGCTGATGGACGTGAACAGGCCGAGCAGCAGGCACGCCACGATCACGACGATCGTGGAGTCCTTCAGCTCCTCGCGGGTCGGCCAGCTGGCCTTCTGCAACTCGGCGACGAGTTCGCCGAAGAAGATGCGGGCGCTGCGGAACGGATTGGCCATGGGAAGGTGGGCGGGCGGGAAGTGGCAGGCGCGGAGGGAATCGAACCCCCAACCAACGGTTTTGGAGACCGCTACTCTACCAATTGAGCTACGCGCCTGTGGTTATTTCGTTTAGACGACGCAGCCGGAGCCCTGCGAGAGGACCCCGGCGCGTGCGATGCGAAGCTGGACCGCGGTTACTCGACGATCTCGGTCACGCGGCCGGCACCGATGGTGCGGCCGCCCTCGCGGATGGCGAAGCGCTGGAACTTCTCCATCGCGATCGGCGTGATGAGCTCGATGTCGATCGTGATGTTGTCGCCGGGCATGACCATCTCGACGCCCTTCGGGAGGTGGGCGACGCCGGTCACGTCCGTCGTGCGGAAGTAGAACTGCGGGCGGTAGCCGTCGAAGAACGGCGTGTGGCGGCCACCCTCGTCCTTCGAGAGGACGTAGATCTCCGCCTTGGCCTTCTTGTGCGGGGTGACCGACTTCGGGGCGGCGATGACCTGGCCGCGCTCGATGCCCTCCTTGTCGATGCCGCGGAGGAGGATGCCGACGTTGTCGCCCGCCTGGCCCTGGTCGAGGAGCTTGCGGAACATCTCGATGCCGGTGACGACGGTCGTGACGGTGTCGCGCAGGCCGACGATCTCGACGGTCTCGTTGAGCTTCACGATGCCGCGCTCGATGCGGCCCGTCGCGACGGTGCCGCGGCCGGTGATCGAGAAGACGTCCTCGACGGACATCAGGAACGGCTTGTCCATCTCGCGGACCGGCTCGGCGATCTCGGTGTCGATCGCGTCCATCAGCTCGGCGAAGGCCTTCTCGCCCTCGGGCGTGCCGGCCAGGGCGGCGGTGGCGGACCCGCGGACGATCTTGGTGTTCTTGCCGTCGAACTGGTACTTGGTCAGCAGGTCGCGGATCTCCTCCTCGACGAGCTCGAGCAGGTCGGGGTCCTCGATGAGGTCGACCTTGTTCAGGAAGACGACGATCTTCGGCACGCCGACCTGGCGGGCGAGGAGGA
>CAYWTK010000168.1:0-5377 GCA_964460895.1 uncultured Opitutaceae bacterium | reverse complement strand
CGGTGGACGATCGGACGCGGCGAGGGCGCCGCATCCCCAGATGAGTGGCCGCATCCCCAGGAATGCTGGGGGGCCGACGCGGCGAGGGCGCCGCATCCCCATGTGGGGCGCCGCAGCTCCCATGTAGGGCGCCGCATTCCCAAGGAGGGTGCCGCATTCCCAAGTAGGGCGCTGCAGCTCCAGGGCGAGAGATGGATCCCCCACGCACTTCGGGCGAGGCGTCGGAGGGGGAAAAGAAAGAGGCGGCTGCGTCGCCGCAGCCGCCTCGAAGGGAAATCGACTCAGCCGGTGCTCAGAAGAGCAGCTTCGCACCGACCTGGATGCGCCAGCGCGACATGCCGTTGTCGATGTTGAAGCCGGTCGGCGTGGACGTGTACGTCGGCCGGATGCGGCCGTCGGCGCCGTAGGTCGTCGTGCCCGTGAGCGTGCGCGTGCGGAACACGCCGTTCGACAGGAACGGGGCGATCTCCATGTAGCCGAAGGTGTCGCGGCTGAGGAAGGCGCCGAAGTTGATGAAGTCGAAGAACAGCTGGAGCTTGGCCGGGCCGGCGATCGGCACGTCCTGGATGAACTTCAGGTCGAGGCGGTTGACCCAGGGCTCGTAGAAGGCGTTCTTCGGGGCGATGCCGCCCTTGTAGGCCGCGAGTTCGCTGCTGTCGATGAAGGCGAGCAGGGCGTCGCGCTGGGCGGTCGTCATGCCCGAGAAGTCGAAGCGGGAGTCGCCCACGCCGCTCGGGATGGCCGCGCGGTCGTTGAAGGTGACGCCGTCGCCGTTCGGGTCGCCGCCGAAGACCCAGCTGTACGGGTTGCCGGAGCGGCCCTCGTAGTAGATCGACGCGGTGGTGCGCCACTTCTTGATGAACTCGAAGCGGCGGGTGAGGTTCAGCTGGACGCGGTCCTTGACCTCGAAGTCGGCCGTGCCCTCCTCGGGCGTGTTCTGGTTGAACGTCGCGTTGCGGAACCACTGGCCGCCGGCGGTCGTCTGGCCGATCGACTGGGCCTCGGTGGCCGAGCCGCGGGTGTACGACAGGTCGAAGGACCAGTTGTTCTTCATCGGGCGGGACCACTGCACCGAGTAGTAGGTCGACTCGCCGACGTCCGTGTTCTGGACGCGGATCATCGCCGTGTAGCCCGGGAAGCGGGCGTTGGCCTGCGTGTTCGGGTTGCCGGCGAACAGCTGGCGGCCGTCCGCGCCGCGGGTGGTCGGGCGGAGGTTTTCGTTGGTGACGAACAGCGCCTTGTCGACGACGCTGTGCACGGCCTCGAGGGTCAGCACGGAGTCGAGGAACGGCAGGCGGTGCTCGACGGCGAGGTTGCCGCGCCAGGACTGCGGGAGCTGCACGCCGTCGTCGACCCAGTTGACCTCACGGCGCAGCGTGGGGTTGTCCACGCCGGTGCCGATCGGGTTCGACGGGTCGAAGTTGTTGCGGAGGTAGCTGACGAGGCTGGTCGGGAGCTGGTTCTGCGCGGAGAACAGCGTGAAGCCGCCGACGCCGGGGGAGTTCCACGAGTTCGAGAAGATGACCCACGGGGCGCGGCCGTAGAAGTGGCCGATGCCGCCGCGGATCTGCGTCTTGCGCTCGTCGTCGAGGGCGAGGTTGAAGCCGAGGCGCGGCGAGATGCTGGAGGCGCCGTCCGGCGAACCGTCGTTGCGGAAGCCCGTCGCGGTCACGAAGGCCTGGTTGAGCGGGGGCGTGGCGCTCTCGGTCATCTCGTAGCGGAAGCCGCCGGTGACGGACAGGCGGTTGCTCACGTCCCAGCGCGCCTGGCCGAAGATGCCGGTCGTGGCGAAGCTGGAGATGTCGGCCGGATTGCGGATGGCCGGGTCGTAGACGTTGCGCTGGATGATGGCGATGTCGTCGAGGAAGTTCTGGTACGAGGTGAAGGCCACCGTGCCGTACGAACCCTGGCGGAAGAGGTTGAAGAAGTCGGTCTCCTCGCGCTCGAAGCCGCCGGTGAACACGAAGTTCCGCCAGAAGTAGTCGCCGACCGCGCTCATCTGGGTGCTGTCGACCTTGATGACGTTGCCGTGGCGGAACTGCTCCGTGCCGGCGACGTAGGCGCCGGTGGTGATGGACGTGTTGTTCAGCAGGTCGGTGCCGGCGACGCCGCCGATGACGAGCATCGGGGCGACCGTGTTGACGGGGGTCTGCTGGTCCTGCTTGGTCGTCGAGTAGCGGACCTCGGTCTTGAAGTCCGGGGTCCACTGGCTGACGAGCTGACCGGCGATGGTCTTCTCCTCGCGGGTCTGCGCGTAGAAATGGCCGTCGGGGGTGGTGGTGGCGGTGGTGAAGCCGGTGGCGCCGTTGAGGTTGGAGCTGCCGGAGCCGAAGTTGCCGAACTGCGGGACCTCGCCCTCGGTCGTGGTGTAGCGGACCGTGAGGCGGTGGTCGTCGTTCACCTGCCAGTCGACCTTGGCGTTGATCTTCTCGTCCTTCGAGATGTTGGACGTGCGGCTCGTGACCGGGGCGCCCCAGTTGATGGTGCGGCCGGCGGCCTGCGAGTACTGCTGGAGGCGCGAGAGGATGGCCTGCTCGAGCGGGGTCGAGAAGCGCGGGTCGCGGCCGTCGATGTCGCTCTCGAAGTCCTCCCAGTTGACGAAGAAGAACACGCGGTCGCGCCAGATCGGGCCGCCGAGGGTGGCGCCGTAGGTGCGGCGCTCGAGGCGCGGGTAGATCTTGCGGCCGGGGCTCAGGAACTCCTCGCGGGCGTTGAAGCCCTGGGTGCGGATGCCGAACATCGAGTCGCCGCGGAAGTAGCTGTAGACGCTGCCGCGGAACTGGTTCGTGCCGCTCTTGGTGACGGCGTTGATGGAGGCGCCGGTGAAGCCCGCCTGGCGGACGTCGTAGGGCGACAGCTGGACCGTCAGCTGCTCGATCGTGTCGAGCGAGAGGGGATTGAAGAACGAGGCCAGACCCGTGCCGTTGAGGCCGAAGAGGTCGTTGATGCGGGAGCCGTCGATCTGGATGGAGTTGTAGCGGTTGTTCTGGCCCAGCGCGGTGATCTGGGACTCCTCGCGGTCGCCGAAGGTCTCGCGCAGGGTCACGAGCGGGGCGGCGCTGATCATGTCGGCGAGGGAGCGCTCCGAGGTCGGCTTCTGGCCGAGCTGCTCGCTCGTCAGGGTCGAGCCGGCGCCCTTGGCGTTGGCGTCGAGGGCGGCGCGGTCGGCCGTGACCGAGAAGGCCTCGAGCTGCACCACGTCGGAGCGGACGGTCACGTTGACCTCGACGTCGGTGCCGAGGACCGTGCCGGCGTCCGTGATCGGCTCGGCCTTGAGGCCCTCCGCCGCGGCGGTGACCGCGAACGGGCCACCCACGGGGAGACCGCGCAGGTAGTAGCGGCCGTCGGCGTTGGTGGTCGCGCGGAAGGTCGTGTTGGTCGGCGTGAAGACCACCGTGACGGCGGCTCCGGCGACGGCCTTGCCGTCAGTGGTGCGGACGATGCCGGTCATGCCGGAGGTCGTCAGCTGGGCGGTGGCGAGCGGGGCGAGCGTCAGCGCGAGGGCGGAGACGACCGCGAGCAGCCACGAGTGGAGGAACGATTTTTGCATGGTGCGGATGCAGTGTTGGTGTGAAGGAAACCCGGAGGAACCACTCTGGGGTTCGTAGGATGGGGAAGCGAACGTCCCGCCCTCCGGTGAGTCAAGCCCTCAGGTCCCTCGACACGCCCGGGCGCCGAGCGATTTTTCGGTCCCGTAACGCGCGCCCGGCGCGACCGCGAAACGGCTTTGCCCCGTCGGCCCGTTCTGTCTCGTTGGAGGCCATGGCCGCCCCGATTTCCGCCCCCGCCTCCGGTCTCCGCCGGGCCGGGTTCGCGCTCGCCCTCGCGCTCGCGACGCTGGCCGGGGTCTTCGCCCCGGGTTGGGGTGGTCCGTTCGTCTTCGACGACGGGCCGAGCGTGGCGGACAACGCCGCCCTCCGACGCGGCGAGTTCGTCGCCGCCATCGTGCGCGAACCGGAGGATCCGGGCAGCACGCTGGCCGGCCGGCCGGTCGCGCGGGCCACCCTGGCGGTCAACCGCCTGCTGGGCGGCCATTCGCCGCGTTCCTACCGCGCGGGCAACCTCCTGCTGCACGCGGCGGCGACGCTCCTCCTCTTCGGCATCGTCCGCCGGGTGCTGGAACGCCCGGTCCCGGGCGGCGCGCCCGCGTCGTCCGCCGCGGCGCCGATCGCCGCCGGCGTCGCCGCGCTGTGGGCGCTGCATCCGGTGCAGTCCGCGGCTTTTCTCTCTATCGCCCAACGGGTTGAGCTTGTCTCGGCCGTCCTGATGCTCACCGGATGCTGGGCCTTCCTCCGCTGGCTCGAACGGCCGCGGCAGAGGCGCTGGCCCGTGCTCGCCGTCGCCGCGGCCTGGGGCGCGGTCGGCGCGAAGGAGACGGCGGTGGTCCTGCCGGTCCTGGTGCTCGCCCTCGACCGGACGGTCGGCGCCGGCGCCCTGGGCCTGGCCCTGCGGCTACGCCCGGGCTTCTACGCCGCGCTCGCGGGCTCGTGGCTCCTGCTGGCCGCGCTGGTCGCCGGGACGGGCGGACGCGGCGGGACGGCGGGATTCGACGCCGGGGTGTCGGCGTGGCGCTACCTGCTGACGCAGGCGGACGCCTTGGTCACCTACCTGCAGCTCGTCGTGTGGCCGCACCCGATCGTCTTCGACTACGGCACGCGCCTCGCCGCCGGGCTCGGCGAGGTCTGGCCGCAGGCGCTCGTCGTGCTCGCGGCGCTCGCGGCGACCGCCGTCGCCTGGGTGCGCGCGCCGCGGCTCGGGCTGGCGGCCGCCGCGTTCTTCGTGCTCCTCGCCCCGACCTCGAGCGTCGTGCCCGTCGCCTCGCAGACGATGGCCGAGCACCGCCTCTACCTCGCCCTGGCCGCGCCGCTCGCGCTCGCGGTGGCGGCGCTGGCGCGCCTCGCCCCGCGGGCGTGGGTGCCTTTCGCGGCGGTCGCCGCCGTGGCCCTCGCCGGGCTGACCGCGGTGCGGGCGCGGACCTTCGCGACCGAACTCGGGCTTTGGGCGGACACCGTCGCGAAGCGGCCGGAGAACGCGCGGGCGCGGATCAACTACGCGCTCGCGCTGCAGGCGGCGGGCCGCGACGCGGCGGCGCTGGCGGAGCTCGAGCGCGCGGTGCGGCTCGAGCCGGAGTCGGCCGACGCCCAACTCAACCTCGGCGTCGCCCTCGCCCGGCTCGGCCGGCGCGACGCGGCGCGGGAGGCCTACCGGCGGGCGCTGGCGCTGCGTCCCGGCTTCGCCGCGGCCCACCACAACCTCGGGCTGGCCGAGGCCGCGGACGGCCGCTGGCGCGCGGCGGCGGACGCCTTCGCCGCCGCGGTGGCGGCGCAGCCGGGTCTCGCGGCGGCCCACGCCGACCTCGCGCTCGCGCGGCTGGAGG
>CAYWTK010000167.1:0-5471 GCA_964460895.1 uncultured Opitutaceae bacterium | reverse complement strand
CCGCCAGGGCCGGCAAAAATCACGTTATCCAGAGGTCAATTGCATGAGTCCGGCTGAGGGCCGGTTCCGCGCGCGGCGGAGCGCCGGCGGAACGCGGCCGGCGTGGCCCGCGGGGGCGGCGCGAAGTCCGCGTCTCCGGGGTCGACGGTCTTTTCGGGTCGCTCCGGCGGGGTCCGGGGATTTGCTCGCCCCATGCCCGCGGTGCCCGGATTGCGTTCCCCCTACGACAAGGCCGTCGGCGGCCTCCACCATTTCGGCCGCATGCTCGACAAGATGCGCCTGAAGCTGGCCGGCGGGCTGCCGGAGGACTTCCAGCGCAACTACGGGCTGTCCATCGGCCTCGACGGCCAGCTCTGCGGCTTCCTCGGCGTCCGCTTCGAGGACGTGGAGGCCCGGGTCGCGGCGGGCGGCACGGACGACGAGATCGCCGAGTGGGTGTTCGCGCGCGGCCTGCGGCCGAACCGCACGCAGGCGATGGTCTGGAACGAGCACTCGCGCAAGCTTGGCTGGAACGACCGCATCGCGCCCTACCTGAGCCAGCTGAAGCAGGAGAGCGCGTTCGCCGGCCACGCGGCGTGCACGTCGTTCGACCTCATCGAGCTGACGGAGGAGCGCACGCCGCCGCCGATGCGGGGGTGAACGGCAGGTACGACGCGCGGCCTGAGGGACGCCGCGCCGGTGTCGATTCGGCCGAGTCCCGCCGGGCGTTCGCTTGTAGGGCGGGGTCTCCCGACCCCGCCGCGAACGTCGTTTCAGGATTCGCTCCTGCAGCCGCGGGCGGGCGCCGGCGGGGTCGGGAGACCCCGCCCTACAGGGGCGCGTCCGCCGCCGCCGTGGTCTCGCCGTCGCGCAGCAGGCGGGCGAGCTCGCGGTGGTCGGTCTTGCCGGAGCCGAGCTTGGGGATGGCGTGGACGTAGCGCAGCTCGCGCGGCGCGCAGAGGTTGCTCAGGCCCTTCGCGCGCACGGCGGCGCGGATCTCGGCGAGCTTGAGGCGGGGCTCGTTGGCGAGGGCGACCAGCTTCTCGCCCTTCTCGGCGTCGGGCACGGCCACGACCGCCACGGTGCACCGCGCGCCGAACTGGGCGGCGAAGGCGCCGGCGAGGGCGTCCTCGACGGCCGTGAGCGAGACCATCTCGCCGCTGACCTTGGCGAAGCGCTTGAGGCGGCCGAGCACGGTGACGTAGCCGTCGTCGTCCACGTGCGCGATGTCGCCCGTGTCGTACCAGCCGGCGAGGGCCTGGTACCGGGCGTTGGCGTCCGCGTTGAGGTAGCCCTTCATGCGGGCGGGGGTCTTGACGAAGAGGCGTCCGCCCTCGGCCACGCCCTCGACCGGCTCGAGGCGCCACTCCACGCCGGGCAGGAGCCGGCCGGCGGTGCGGGTGTTGGGGTCCATCTTCGTGTTCACGCACACGACCGGGCCGCACTCGGTGGCGCCGTAGCCCTCGTGGATGCGGACGCCGAACTTGCGCGCGTAGGTGTCGAACGTCGCGGCCTGCACCTTCTCGGCGCCGGCGACGAGGAAGCGCACCGTCTGCAGGTCGTAGGGGTGGGCCTTGCGCGCGTAGCCGTTGAGGAAGGTGTTCGTGCCGAGGAAGATCGTGCAGTTCTTCTCGTACACCATCGTCGGCACGATGCGGTAGTGGAGGGGCGACGGGTAGTTGAACACGTAGCAGCCGCGGACGAGGGGCGCGAGGATGCCGCCGACGAGGCCGAAGCTGTGGAAGAACGGCAGGGCGTTGAAGAACCGGTCGTCGTCGCGCAGGTCGGCCACGGCGAAGAGCTGGCGGAGGTTGGCGAGCAGGCCGCGGTGGGTGAGCTCGACGCCCTTGGGCACGCCCTCGGAGCCGCTGGTGAAGATGATGGCCGCGGTGTCCTCCGCCGCGACGGGCGCCGCGCGCAGGGCGTGGCCGACGGCGAGGCGGTGGGTGAGGAGGGCGCGGAGCTTGGCCGCGCCGCCGATCGTGGTCCGCACGTCCTCGAGGTAGATGAACTGCAGGCCCGCGGCCTCGAGGGGCGCGATGTTGAGCTTGGCCTTCTCGAGGAAGGCGCGGGCGGTGATCACCTGCCGGAGGCCGGCGAGCTGCGCGCACTCGATCATGACCGCCGCCCCGGCGGAGAAGTTGAGGTAGGCGGGCGTCTTGCCGCGGATCCAGAGCGCGAGGGTCGTCGCCATCGCGCCGTTCACCGTGGGCAGCATCACGCCGATGCGCTCGCCCTGCGCGGGCGAGAGGCGGCGCCCGAGCGCCCCGGCGAGGAGGTCGGCCCCCATCATCAGGCGGCGGTAGCTCAGCTCGGTGAACGACAGGTCCTCCGCGATGATCTTGTTCGGCAGCGCCCGCGCCATCTCGGCGATGGCGCGCGGGAAGGTGGGCTCGCCGAGCGCCATCTCGGTCTCGAACTGCTGGAGCGTGACCATGTCCCGCAGCCACTGGGTGATCTTGCGGCGCGCCTCGTTGTGGGCGAGGTGGGCGAAGCTCGGCGGGGAGAGCGGCGCGCTGAAATGGGCCGACACGCGCGGGAACCACTGCGTCCAGCCCTTGTGCCGCACCCACTTCACGCGGACGGCGTTGCGCAGGTAGCAGGTGACGACCCGCGCGCCCGTGCGGTGCACGAGGAAGGCGGTGCCGTCGTAGATGCGCATCAGGTTGGCGGTCGCGCTGATCCGTCCCTCGGGGAAGATGACGAGCTTGCCGCCCCGCTCCAGGTGCTCGGCCATGCCGCGGACGGCGTAGGAGGAGTTGTTGTCCACCGGGAAGGTCCGGGAGTTGATCATCAGCTTCCGGTGGATCCACGTGGCCTGCGCGGTGGTCGAGGAGGCGACGAACTTCCAGTCGTCGTCGAGGCAGGCGAGGATGAAGAGCCAGTCGAGCCACGAGACGTGGTTCGGGCAGAGGATCATCGGTCCGGGCCCGCGGAGGCCCTCGGCGCCCTCGATGCGGAAACGGAAGACCAGGCGCAGCAGCACGCGGAGCAGGGAGATCATGCGCGGGGTGGGGAGGCGGCACGGAAGCACCGCCCCACCCACGGCGCAAAGGGAAAACGGGCTCGCGTGGGTAGCCGGCGACCTCCGGGCGCCGGGGATCGAGGACGGACGGGCATCGTGCCGCGTGCGACCCGTGCTCGGAGAGCCCGTATCGGCTACCCGGCGCTCACTCCGCGGGCACGAGGCGGACGATGCGATCGGGCTGGTTGAGGGCGAGGTAGATGGCGCCGTCGGGGCCGCTGGCGACGTCGCGCACGCGGCCGATGTCCTTGACGATGACCTCCTGCGAGACGACGCGCTCGCCGTCGATGACGAGGCGCCGCACCTCCTGTTGGGCGAGGCCGGTGACGAGCAGGTTGCCGGTCCAGCGCGGGAAGCGCGTGCCTTCGTAGAAGTCGATGCCGCAGACCGCGATCGAGGGCGTCCAGTGCACGACCGGCTGCTCCAGGCCCTCCTTGGCGGTGAGCGCGGTGACGGGCGTGCCGTTGTAGTTCATGCCGTGGGTGATGACCGGCCACCCGTAGTTCGCGCCGCGGCGCAGCACGTTGAGCTCGTCGCCGCCGCGCGGGCCGTGCTCGGTCTCCCACAGCAGCCCGGTGCGCGGGTCGAAGTCGAGGCCCTGCGGGTTGCGGTTGCCGTAGGTCCAGATGGAGGCGAACGCGTCCTGGCGTCCGGCGAACGGGTTGTCGGCCGGGATGCGGCCGTCGTCGTGGATGCGGTGGACCTTGCCGTTGGGCAGGGCGAGGTTCTGCGCGTCGTCCGGTCGGCCGCGCTCGCCGTGGGAGAAATAGAGGAAGCCCTCGCGGTCGAAGGCGATGCGGCAGCCGTAGTGGACGCCGCCGCCCGGGCGGTAGAACTCGAGCGGCGCGCGCCAGATCGTCTCCTGGTCCACCCAGGCCCCGTCGCGGATGCGGCCGCGGACGAGGACGGTGAGGCTGACCTCGCGCCCGTCGCGGGTCGCGGGGTCGGAGTAGGCGAGGTAGATCCAGCCGTTCTCGGCGTGGCGCGGGTGGACGGCGACCTCCATGAGGCCGCCCTGGCCGGCGTCGCGCACCTCCGGCGTGCCCTGGACCGGCGGGAGCAGGCGCCCGTCCTGCACGATCCGCAGGCGGCCGTTCTTCTCGGTGAAGATCATCCGGCCGTCGGGCAGGAAATCGATGGCCCAGGGAGTGGAGAGCCGGTCGGCGACGGTCTCGACGCGGTAGCGGTGGAGCTCCGTCTCGACGCCCGTGGTCGGCTGCGGGCGCGTCTCGCGGTTGGGCTGGAAGCCGGCGCGGCGCTCGCGGATGAGGATGACGAGGGAGCGGATCTCGGCCTCGTTCAGCTCCTCGGCGAAGCCTTGCATCGCGTCCGGCACGCCGTCGCGGATGATGCGGGCGAGGTCCTCGTCGGAGCTCCCGTGCGTCCACTGGTCGTCGAGCATGGACGGCGCGAGGCCTCCCTGGAGGTCGCGTCCGTGGCACACGGCGCAGTGCTGCTGGTAGAGCCGGCCCGCGTCGCGGCGGACCGCGGGCGGATTCTGGGCCCAGACGGGCAGGGCGAGGGCAGCGGCGAGGACGAGAAGGGCGGGGCGCGTCGGACGCATGGGACGCGGACCGTGGCCGGCGCCGGCCGAATTGCAAAGGCGTTCTCCGTCGCACAATCGCCGATCAAGCAGGTGGGTCGGCCCGCACGGGTGGTGTTCGCGGGTGGCCGCCGACCTCCGGAATCGGTGGTTTGGTTCAGTGGACCTGCGCCGCGCCGCGCGCGACCCGTGTTCGGAGAGCCCGGGCGACCCGACGTGGCGCGGCTCGCGGGGGTGTCCGACCTGCGGGGACCTGCGCGCGGGGCCTGTTAGACGGGCTCCGGGCCTTGCGCGGGACGAGGGGCGCCCGAGCCGCCCGGCAGGCGCCGCCGCGGCTCAGTTCAGGCGCAGCGGCACCTCGAGCGTGGCCTCGCCGTAGCCGAGCGTCATGGTGCGCGGCCCGATCTTGAGGACGCGGATGAAGTCGATCGGGTCGGTGTCGCGGACCTTGACGAGGTCGCCTTCGCGGTAGGCGGAGGAATTGATCACGAGGTGGGGCTGGCCGCCGATGTCGAGCACGCCCGTGACGCGGAGGGAGGCGGCGTAGCGGGTGAGGGCCGCGATGTCGCTGAACGAGGCGTCGGCCGTGTTGGCGACCGTGACCGGCGCCGTGGGCGGGGTGGCGCCGGGCAGCAGGAACGGGTCGGGCAGCTGGGCCGGGAACGGCTTCTGGAGGAGGCGACGCGCGAGGATGTCCGCGATCCGGCCGGACGTGCGGTCGAACTTCTCGGTGGCGGTCGCGGCCGACGCGAGGGCGGCGGCGAGGACGGCGGCGGGGAGGAGGCGGAGGCGCATCAGCGGGCGAGGACTTCGAGTTCGAGCTCCACCATCAGCTCCCCGGCGTCGCCGGGGGCGGTCGGGGCGGCGGGCGCGGTCTGGTCGGCCGCCATCACCGCGGCGAGCGCGGACGCGCCGGCGGCGCCG
>CAYWTK010000166.1:0-5579 GCA_964460895.1 uncultured Opitutaceae bacterium | reverse complement strand
GCGTGGAACCAGGGGGAGGTGAGGGGGCGCAGGCTCATGGCGGGGGCCTCAGGGCAGGAGGGCGGGCTTGGTCAGCGCCAGCTCGATCCAGCCCCACGCGGTGTAGGACAGGAACGGCACGATCACGCCGAGGGCGAGCAGCAGCCAGGGGTTGTCGAGGACCTTCTGCCACGGGTGTTTCTCAGGTTCGGATTTCATGGTGGGCTAGGGTGGGTGGGAGGGAGTGGGGCGCGCGGCGCCACGCCGCGACCGCGCGGAGCATGAGCGCGAGGAAGAGGAGGCCGCCGGCCACGGCGAAGAGGCCGCCGAGGCCCATCACGCCGAGCCCGACGTACTCGCCCAGCGTGCGCACGTGCTGCTCGGCGCCGTACTGCTTGCGGCCGAGCCCGTACCAGCCGGCGAGGCCGAACCCGAGGGCGAAGACCGCCTGGCCGAAGCCGAAGGCGTGCAGCTGCAGCCGGGCGCGCGCCTTGAGCCGCGCCACGACGCCGGGCGCCGCGGTGTCCGCGCAGAACTCGTAGGCCGCCGCCATCAGCGCCAGCGTGACCGCGCCGATCGCGGCGTGGTAGTGGCCGGGCACGAGGGTGTTCGAGCCGCGGATGCAGGCGCCGAGGACGAGTCCGAGCACGGCGAGCCCGGCGCTGCCGAGGAAGCCGGCGACCCGGAAATCGGACGGCACCGCCGCGCGGTGGCGTCGCCAGTGCCGGAGCGAGAGGCCGAGGACGATGAGGATGACCGGGAAGAGCGTCCACCGCATCAGGTCGGTCGCGACCGCGACGTAGGCGCCGGTCGAGGTGCCCTGCAGCGCCAGCACGGGCAGGAGCGCGTGCGGGGCGATGAGGGCGGAGAGGAGCCACCGGCTGGCGGGACCCGAGAGCACGGCGGATCCCGACCAGCGGTGGAGGAGCAGCAACCAAAGTCCGAGCATCGTCGCCACGTTCGCGGCCTGCAGCACGTGGCCGCCGCCCCAGGCGACCAGCTCGTAGTACCCGAGGGCCGGCAGACCCGGCAGCGTGGTCCGCCACGCCGCCGCGAAGGTCGCGAGCGCGAGCAGCTGGCCCGCGGCGGAGGCGCGCAGGGCGACGACGACCTCGTCCGGCAGCGCCGACCCGCGCGGGACGCGCGCGACGAGGGCCCCGAGGCTGAAGAGGCCCGTGCCGAGGAACCACGACGCGAGCCCGCTGAGGAAGACCGGGTGGTCGATCACCGGCACGTAGTTGGCGAGGATGGGCTGCGCGCCCGGCTGGACCGCGCCGGCCAGCATCCCGGCGACGCCGGCGCCCCCGAGCGCGAACGACAGCCCGACGAGCGGCCGCGGCAGGGAGCCGCCGACCGCGAGCCCGAGGAAGGCGAGGGCGCCGGCCTGGAACCAGACGACGAGCGCCAGGTCGACGTGGACCACGAGCGCGCGCTTGAAGAAGAGCGGGTCGGTGAAGACGGCGCCGAGGAACGGCAGGCGGCCGACGACGAGGAGGAGCGAGAGCAGGCCGGCCAGCACGAGGCTGCCGACGGCGAAGAGGAACCACACGCGCGCGACGGCGACCGAGGCGTCGCCGTCCACGGCGGCCGACCGCACCGCGGGAACGGGGGCGGGACGCGTCAGGGCGGCGGTCGGCGAAGGCATGGCGCCGTTGTAGCGCAGCCCGCCCGCGTCCGCCTTGACGGGCATCAAGCAATCCGGCCGCCGTCCGCGCGCGCCCCGAGGACGCTCCCGCCCGGCCTCACCTCTGCCGCGAGACCCACCGTCGGCCCGTGCCCCCGGGTGGGAAATCCCCTCGCGAGCCTGGGCCCGCCCGTCCCCGAGCCCGTAGTAACGCATTGCGTTACTACCGGGCTCGGCCGCTCGCGGCCGACGCGGGCGTCCGGCGCGGTGGCCTCGGGGGGCGTCCGGCGCTCGCCGCCGCGAGCATCTTCCGTCGGCCCTCCGCGGCGACGCCGCGCCGGCGACTTCCCGTCAGCGACCTCGCTCGCGCTCCGCGCGTCCGGCGCGCCGAGTCCCCGGACGCCCGTCCCCGAGCCCGTAGTAATACAATGCGTTACTACCGGTCACGGCTGCGCGTGCGGAGGGCGGTCCATTCCCGCTGGATCCCCGCCGCCGGAGTCGTCGCGCGGGACGAGGTCGGACGCGGGGCGCGGGCGGATCCCTGGGGGCGGGGCTATTGGTCGGTCGTCGCCGCCGCGGGGGCGGCCGCCGGCCGGCCGAGGGCGATCTCGCCCTGGCGGGCGTAGTCGATGGCCTCGGCGAGGATGCGCGCGGCCTCCTGCGGGGCGTGGAAGCCCATCGAGTTCTCGGCCTTGACGAAGTCGAGCCGCCACTGGGACTGCCGCTGGAACTCGCGCGCGGTCTGGAGCGCCGCCGCGGACGCGCCGGCCTTCTGCGCCGCGACGATCGCGTCGATCAGGCCAACCAGCGCCTTCTCGCCGCGCTTCAGCAGCGACTGCGTGCGGTCCTGGATGACGAGCGCGCGGGCCTTGATCTCCTGCTCGGGGATGCGGTGGCAGGACTGGCACGCCGCCGCGACGTTGAGCAGCGGCGAGCGCACGTGGTGGTTGCTCACCTTGATCGCGCCCTCGCGCTGGTAGGGCATGTGGCAGTCGGCGCAGGACACGCCCGCGCGGGCGTGGATGCCCTGGCTCCACATCTCGAACTCGGGGTGCTGGGCCTTGAGCGACGGCGTGCCCGTCTCCTGGTGCACCCAGTCCTTGAACCCGCGGTCGTTGTAGTAGGCCTCCATCTGCTCGACCTTCAGGCCCCGTTCCCACGGGAAAGTGACGAGCTTCTTGTCGCCCTGGAAGTAGTACTCGACGTGGCACTGGGCGCAGACCATCGAGCGCATCTCCTGCCGGGTGGCGTCCCGGTTCGGCTCGTACTGGCCCTGGCGACCCTCGCGGCGCCAGCGCTCGATCGAGGGCAGGTGGGGCGTCGGGTAGTCGGACTTCGCGAGGGCGCGGATGCCGTTGAGGAAGCCCGGGCGGTTGACGCGGAGGGCCATGGACTCGGCGTCGTGGCAGTCGACGCACGACACCGGGTGCTCGACGAGCTTGTTCGCCTCGGAGTAGGGCATGGCGCAGACGACCTCGAAGCCCTTCTGGATCTGGGCCTCCCAGTGCTCCTTCCCCTCGGGTACGCCGGCCTTGATGCCCTCCCGGATGTAGGTCTGGAGGGTGGAGGCGTGGCAGTGCAGGCAGGCGCCGGGCTGCTTGAACTGGTGGACGCGCTCGGTCTCGCGCTGGTCGGAGAGCATGTACGCGTGGCCGCGCTCCTCGCGGTAGTCGACGCTGAACGGGTTGCCCGCGAAGATGCGCTTCCACGCCGGGCTGGCGTCGAGGTGCTGGAAGGCGTCGCTCCCGCCGTGCTTGGTGCGCTCGGTGTCCACCGTGCGCCGGTAGCTGTCGTACTGGCGCGGGTAGTTCTTGCCCCAGACCGCCGGGTCGATCGTGTCCTCGCCGACCTCGACGACGCGGAAGACGTCCTTCGTCGCCTCGGCCTTCCGGGTGACGATGTTCTGGTAGAGCAGCAGGACCGCGAAGGTCGAGACGGCGAAGACCGCGATGAGGCCGACGTACCCGAGGGTGCTGAGGCCGCGCTGGCTGTGGAGACGGGGGAGGTTCATGGAGGTACGCGGGACGGGGAGGGAGGGGCGGGGCGCTCAGCGGACGGGGCCGTGGCCGACGTCGCGGTGGCAGTGGAGGCAATCGAGCATCTTCTGCGGGTCGCCCGGGTGGGTGTTGATGCCGTCCACGACCTGCTGGTGGCAGAGCACGCAGTTCTGCTGCAGCACGGCGACGTTGCGCGGCCGGATCATGATCGGCTCGTGGTAGTCCTGGAGGGTGAATCCCTTCGAGTGCCAGAAGCCGTTCTCCGCCTTGCTGAGGTACTTCGCGACGAACGTGTGCGGCGTGTGGCAGTCGTTGCAGGTCGCGACGGCGTGGTGCGGCGACTTCTGCCAGCCGTCGAAGTGCTCGCGCATGACGTGGCAGTTCATGCAGGCGCGGGGGTCGTTGGAGAAGTACGACAGCCCCTGCGCGTAGACGAACGTGTGGCTGCCGAGTCCGGCGAAGAGGCCGGCCACCCCGGCGAGGGCGATCCCGAGCAGGAGGCGGGTGCGGGGGGACGGCAACGTCATGGCGGGGCGGGAGTCAGCGGGAGAATTCGATCTGCAGCCAGACCTTACGGACGGCGGGCAGCGTGGGGGATCCGCGGCGGAAGTCAGCGATTTTCACCGCGGCCGTGACCGCCGGGCCGAATCGCCGCGCGACCATCAGGTCGAGCTCCGTGCCGAGGTCGGCGCCGCCGCGCGCGGGCTCGAACCAGTGGTGGAACGCGGTGAGCGCGAGGCCGGCCGGGAGCGTGGCGGTCGCGCGCACGTAGACGTCGCGCAGGCCGCCGGCGGGCGTCGCGAGGAAGAGGTCGGCCCAGCCGTTGAACGCGTGGAGCGTGGCGAGGGGCGTGCGGAAGCCCGCGCCGCCGTCGCTGCCGAGGAACTCGTGCCCGAGCGCGAGGCCGAGGTCCTTCGCCGCGACGCCGAGCTCGGCGAGGTGGTAGGTGGTCTCGTAGCTGAGCGGGCTGGAGCCGTGGTCGGTCTGGCGGGCGAGTTCGGCGCGGTAAGTGGCCTTCAGCGCGGCGGAGAGCGGACGCGCGCCCGCGACGCTGACGCCGTAGGTGGCGCAGGAGTTCGCGCGGGCGTCGTCGAAATCGAGCAGGTAGGCGTAGGCCGCGACGGTCGCGACGGGCGACGCGGCGTGTGCGGCGTGGAGGACGTGCGACCGCGAATTCCAGCGGCCCTGCGGGTGGCGCCGCGAGAACACGCGGTTGATCCGGTCGAGGTAGGCGTAGGTCAGCGTCGTGCGGGCGAGCGATCTGTCCTGCAGCACGACCGCGTCGAAGGTCTGCTGGTTCTGGCGCCAGCCGACGTCGCCGACGAAGCGCGCGTTGTCGAGGACGAGGCGCTGGCGTCCGGCCGTGACCGTCGTCGCCCGGTGGGTGAACGCGGCCCAGAGCTGGTTCAGTTCCGTCGTCTCGGGGTCGGCCACCACCGCGCGCGGACCGGCCGCGGGGTTGAGGCCGGCCTGGCTGTAGGCGTCGCCGTCGAGCGCCGCCACGTTCTCGCCCTCGACGAGGAACTGCCAGCCGGCGAACGTCGCGGGGGAGAAGCCGATCCGCGTGCGCAGGGTCAGGGCCTCGGCGTCGAGCAGTCCGGTCTGCTCCACGCCCTCGAAGCGGAGGCGGGCGTGGACCGAGACCCGGCCGCGGGCGACGGCGTCGGCGAACGAGGCGGGCTCCGCCGCGGCGAGCGCGAGCGTCGGGACGAGGAACAACAGGGCGGAAGGTCTCATGGGCACGGGAAGGGAGAGGGGCGTCCCGGCCCGTGGTCGCCTCGACGCGCGTCCACCCTACGGCAGGCGTCCCGCGGGAGAATTGACCTGGGTCAAATCCGGAAGCGTATCACCCGGGCGACTGGACCCGATAAGGGCGCCGCGCCCCCGCGGCCCTGTCACCCAATGGGTGACACGGCTCCGGATCGAGGGTGCAGTCAGGACAAGGGTAACACTTCAGATTCAGGACATCGGTAACACTT
>CAYWTK010000165.1:0-5845 GCA_964460895.1 uncultured Opitutaceae bacterium | reverse complement strand
CTGCACCCCTCCCAGGTTCTTGGTCGGATTTCGGATCAACGGACCTCCGATACGGCCCCTCAGGGGACGGGTCGCTCGCGGCACCAGCACCCGTCTTCCTTCGACCGGCGCTCGGAGAGCGCCGGCTACCTGGGCGCACCCCGCGGCTCAGCTCGCCGCGATTTCCCGCGCCACGTCGCGGTAGCGGACGCGGCAGCCGGAGCCCTGCGGAGAGAAGGTCACGCCGTCGAGGAACGTGAGCCAGCCGGCCTCCTCGTGGCGCACGCCGGTCCAGTGTTCGCGCAGCGCGATCACGTTCCAGTCGTGCGAGACGTGCAGGTCGAGGGTGCCGGGGCCGGCCGAGCGCCAGTGCGCGCGGACGAAGTCGAGCTTCTGCTCCGCCAGCTCGCGCGGCGGCGCGACGACGTCGGCCGGGACGCGGCCCTCGAACCAGAGCCGCACGAAATGGTCGCCGTGCTCCGCGCTCAGCCGTCCGGCGCGGGCGCGGTCGCGGATGTAGGCGATGCCGAGCGCCTCGTGGGCGCCGAGGACCTCGACGGCGACGCCGACGGCGGCCGCCCCGCGGGCGATGCCCTCGACGGTCTGCGCGCAGCGGCGGACCGGGCTGTGCACGAACCGCACGCGGCGGAAACGTCCGAGCCGGGCGCCGAAAGCCTCGGCGTCGGCCCAGCCCTGCTCGGTCAGCTCGGCCAGCTCCGGTCGCTCGGGGTCGGTGATCGCGTGCCGCGCCGCGTGGCGCAGCATCGCCGCGAGCGGCCGGTCGGCCGCGGCCGCGGACTCGGCCTGGAGGGTCGCGAGCAGTTCGTCGCCACGCATCCGGCAGTCATGCCGGCCGACCCGGAAGGGGGTCAAGCGCCGTCCCGACCCGCGTCACCGAATGGGTGACGGTCGGCCGGGGCGCGCTCAGGCGCCGTCCGGCGCCGACGGGTCGTCGGCGCGCGGCCGGGGCGGCGGCAGCCGGCACAGCCCGGCGAGCGCGCTCAGTTCCCGGTGCGCGACGTGGCGCACGGCGCGGCGCAGTTCGGCCGCGTCCCGCGCGCGGTCGCCCCGCGCGAGGACGGGACGGCCGGCCTGCTCGAGCACCAGCGTCTCGAGGAGGGCCTGCTCGCCCGCGACGAAGAAGCCCCGGAGCGGATTGCGGCCGCAGGCGCACTCAGCCGTCTCCTCGGCCAGGTCCGCGGGCGGATGCCAGAGGAGCGCGAACACCTCGCGCAGGTAGCCCTCGATGCCGAAGACGAGCGTCTTCGGGTCGCCCAGCGGCGACGCGACCGGCTCCAGGTGGAGGAAGTCGCGCCAGCGCTGCTGGATCCGCGCCTGCCGGGCGGTCAGGGCGGTGATGAGTTCGGGGCTCACGGCGGCGAGGTTAACCGAGTAGCGGAGCTGCTGCTGTGCGGATATTTCTCTAATCTGACCGTGGGTTGCCGCCGGGAAAATCCTTGGCCGGAGGCGCCGGGCGCGGTCAGAGTGCCGCCCGATGCCGACGACGCCCCGCCCCGCCGACCTCAAGCTGACCGGGCTCATCGGCACGCTCCGCTGCTGCCAGCTGTTCGGCGGGCTCTCGGGCGAGGACCTCGGCACCATCGCCGGATTCGTCGCGACCCTGCACCTCGCGAAGGACGACTACCTCTTCCACGAGGGCGAGCCGTCGCGCGGCTGCTACCTCGTGCAGAGCGGCGCGGTCAACGTCCACCGCGTCAGCGCCGCGGGCAAGGAGCAGGTCATCCACGTCTTCCGGGCCGGCGAATCCCTCGCGGAGGCCTCGCTGGCCTCGCCCACCGGCTACCCGGCCAACGCCCGCGCGGTCGAGCCGAGCACGGTGCTGCTCATCCCGAAGGCCCCGCTGCTGGAGCTGATCGGTCGAAGGCCCGACCTCGCCCTCCGCATGCTCGGCTCGATGAGCGCGCACCTGCGCGTGCTCGTCGGCGCGCTCGACGACCTCACGCTCAAGGACGTGGAGACCCGCCTGCTCCACTGGTTCGTCAAGCACCTGCGCGGGACGCGGGGCAACGTGATCCAGCTGCGCGGCACCAAGCGCGTGCTCGCGGCCGAGCTCGGCACGAGCAGCGAGACGCTCTCGCGCACCCTCGCCCGCCTCAAGGGCCAGGGCCTGATCGCCGTCGCCGGCCGGACCGTCACCGTCCGCGACCCGGACGCGCTCGCCGGCCTGCTGCGCCGCAACCTCGGCGAGGGCTGACGCCGCGGCGTCCCGCACCCGTTGCCGGGCGGCGGAAGCCGTCAGGCTCTCGTGGCCGCGCCGGCGACGAGAAGCGCGCGCGCCGTCCGGCTCCGGTCCCCGCCCGCGCCCGCCCGCCACGCGAGGCTTGGCAGCGACGGGGCCCGGGCTACGGTGGCGGCGTGGCCCCCCGCGCCCCAGTCTCCGACCGCCGCCGCGGCTTCACCATCGTGGAGGTCGCGATCGGCGCCGTCATCCTGGCCATCGCCGCCGCGGCGATGATCCAGGCCCTGGCCGAGGGGGCGGAGATGCAGGCCACCGGCCAGCGCCAGTTGCTGGCCGCGCAGGTCCTGCAGCACGAGATGGAGGAGCTGCGGCTGGAATCGTGGTCCACCATCAACGGCCTCGCGGCCGGGCCGACGACGCTGACCATCTCGACCCAGTTCGACTCCGCGATCACGGCGGCGGGCCTCGTGAAGGGCACGACGATCACGCTCAGCCGCACGGTCGCCACGGTGAGCACGGGGCTGCGCGAGGTGACGTTGACCGTCACGTGGACGATGAATCCCAGCGGCAACGCCGGCACCCGCACCTACACCCGCGTGTACTCGGCCTATTTCGCCGAGTACGGCCTGAACCTGACCGCGCGTCGCACGTGAACCGACGCCCCCGCACCCGCGCCGGCTTCACCCTCGTCGAGCTGCTCGTCGCGGTGTCGCTCGCCGGCATCGTCATGACCGGCATGCTGACGACCTACCTGTTCCTCGGGCGCAACCTCGTCCGGCTGAACAACCAGCAGTCGCTGGACGAGGAGCACCGGCGGCTGCTGTTGGAGTTCTCGCAGGATTTCCGGAAGGCGGAAGCGGTCACGGCCGCGAGCGACACGGCGGTCACGTTCCGCGTGCCGACGGCGACCACCACGTTCACGATCACGTACACGTACACGGCCGGGGCGAACTTCACCGGCACGCTCGTGCGCACGACGGTCCCGGCGACGACTACACGGACGATCGCGAACAGCCTCGGCAGCTTCGACTTCGACTACTTCGACGCCTCCGACACGGCGGTCACGAACTTCCCCAACAAGCTGACGAGCGTGAAGAAGGTCTCGTTCGACTACACGGCGCAGGCCGGGTACGCGCGGACCGGCACGCGCACGCCGGTGCAGACGATCGCGTCCGCGCGCTTCCTGCTGCGCAACGCGCGCTTCCTCGAATGAGCCGCCTTCCCGCCAATCGCCGCGGCACCGTGTCGCTCCTCGTGCTCTCGCTCGTGACCGTGCTCGCGATCTCGCTCGCCGGCTACATCACGATCAGCGGCCGCTCGATGCGGCTGGCCAACCGCGTGTTCCTCAACGGCCTCGCGTCGAACCTCGCCGAGAGCGGCGTCGAGCAGGCGCTCTGGACGCTGAACGAGAGCGACTGGACCAGCTGGACCGCGGCCGGCGGCGGCGCCCTCGGGGCGGGCGACACCGTCGCCACCCGGACCATCACCTTCGACTCGACGAAGTACGGGAGCAGCGGCGTGGTCGGCTCCATCAACCTCCGCATCCACGGCCGGAACGCGAAGCAGTGGCTGCACTCGGACACCTACACCACGGCCGACCTCGTGTGGCACCTCGGGCGCTGGTGGCAGTGCGTGTCGAACCACGGGCCGGTGAGCGTCACGACCTTTCCGAGCACCACCGCCGACTGGATTCCCGCCCCGTCCGCGTGGAACGCCGCCGTGACCTATTCCGCCGGCACGTCCGCGACCAACGCGGACATCGTGATCTCCGGCGGCACCGCCTACCGCTGCACGGCGGCGAACACGAACTCCCAGCCGCCCAGCGCCAGCTGGACGAGCCTGGGCACGCCCGCCGCCTGGAGCGCGACGGCCGGCTATTCCGTCAACGCGGTCGTCACCTACCAGGGAACCGTGTACCGCTGCCGCGCGGCCAACACCGGCTTCGTGCCCACCAACACGACGTACTGGGTCGGCGCCCCGGCCATCTACGCCGAGGGCGTGGCGACCCCGCCCGCCTCCACGCTCGGCGGCGGCGGCGACGTGCGCGTGCAGGTCCGCGCGGAGCTCGCGCCCCTGCCGTTGTTCCCCAACGCGCTCGGCGGGGTCAGCGCGGTCAGCCTCGCTTCGACCGGGAACGTCGGCGCCTACATTCCCGCGGTGGTCGCGGCCGCCGCCACGACCTGGACGAACGGGGCGAGCTACTCCGTCGGAAACATCGTCGTGGACAACAACGGCTACTGGCGCTGCACCTCCGCCCACACCGCCAACAACTCCCGCCGCCCCCCGAACGCGTCGTTCTGGTCGAACTCGCTGCTCCAGGAGTACAGCGCCGTGGTCTCCGGTCCGTCCGTGACGATGTCGAGCTCCGCCAGCATCTGGGGCCACGTCGCCGCCCCGTCGACCTCGTTCGCCACGGGCTCGGTGGTCAAGAGCGCGACGAGCGCCGCCTCTCCCAATCAGGATCCGTCCCGCATCAGCAGCAACGCGTTCGTGCCGGCGCCGTCGATCCAGTCCGTCTCCGGCGCGACCAACCTGCCCGCCCCCCACACCGGAACCGTGCTCAACGACGGGGGGGCGACGCTCGGGACGCCGGGGGCCACGACTCCCGCCGTGTACAACATCACCGCGACGTGGAACGGCGGGTGGACCTATTCCGGACTCTACCTCGAAGACGCGAGCGACGTGCTGACCATCGATGGACCCGTGGTCCTCAACGTGTCCGGGATGCTCTACACCAACGCCGGCACGATCGTGGTGACCGCCAACGGCTCGCTCGAGCTCCACTTCACGGGCCAGCTGTACATCGGCAACAACACGACCTCCGGCAGCGGCTTCGGCAGCGGCGGCGGAATCATCAACCAGACGCTCGATCCGACCCGGGTGATCCTCGTCAGCAACAGTTCGTACACGACCAGCAGCTACCATTACTACTGGTCGGCCCGCCCCTTCCACGGGCTGATCTACATGCCCGGCGCCTACCTCCACAACTGGAACAGCGGCTTCAACCCGCCGCGCTACGGCGCGATGGCGGCCCGCACCGTGTACTTCAACCACAGCGTCAACGTCCAGTACGACGAGCGCCTCCGCACCGCCGGGCGGCTGGCGCGGTTCGTGGACTCGCCCTTCTACATCGCGTCCTGGCGCGAGCTGACCGATCCGGCCGAGAGGGTCACTTTCTGAGCGGCCGGCTCATCCTCCGGGGAGGAACGCGGGGGCGTTTCGCCGGTCCCGGCCTCAGGCCCATTCGGCCCGTCCCCGCCGCGGTTGACGCTCGCGGACCCGTCCGCCAATAGTCCCCGACCGCTCCCCTTCGCTTGAAGCTTCCCCTCATCCTCCACCGCGAATCGCGCCGCAGCCTGCTCGTCGGGCTCACGCCCTACCAGGTGCTGATCGCCAGCCTGCGCCGGCGGGACGGGGGCACGGCCGAGCTCGATTCGGCGGTCGAGTTCGCGCTCGACGACGAGAAGGGTATCCGCGCCTGGCTCGAGGCCCACCTCGAGCAGGGCACGGCGTGGACGCCGGTGGTGGTCGGCGTGGCCTCGCCCTCGATGCTGGTGCAGCGGCACAGCGTGCAGCCGCGGCGCTTCGCCGAGGAGGGCTACCTCGCCGAACTGGCCAACCTCGCCTCGCGCCCGGACGGCACCGGACCGTGGAAGCTGCACCTCG
>CAYWTK010000164.1:0-5850 GCA_964460895.1 uncultured Opitutaceae bacterium | reverse complement strand
AGCGGCTGGAGCGTGACCTCGGCGGCGAGCTCGGGCGTGCGCACCATCTCGAGGAACGACGACTTGGCCTTGAGGGCGCGGTACTCGGGCAGGTAGCGGCCGGCCTGCCGCATCACCCAGAGGGGCGGGCGGTCGAGGGGCTGGCAGGCCACCGCCTGCAGGAAGCGTTCGCGGGAGGTCATGCGGGAAGGTCGGCCCAGTCGCGCGGTACGAGGAAGCGGGACGTGAGGCGCTCCTCGGGCGAGCCCGGCTCGGGACACCAGTCGTAGCGCCACGAGACGAGGGGCGGCAGGGACATGAGGATGCTCTCGGTGCGGCCGCCGCTCTGCAGGCCGAAGAGGGTGCCGCGGTCCCAGACGAGGTTGAACTCCACGTAGCGCCCCCGGCGCACGAGCTGGAACGCGCGCTCCCGCTCGCCGAACGGCGCGGCCTTGCGCCGCGCGACGATCGGCCGGTAGGCCGGCACGAAGGCGTCGCCCACGGCCCGCAGCACGGCGAAGCTGGCGTCGAACCCCGGCGCGTTCAGGTCGTCGAAGAAGATCCCGCCGATCCCGCGCGGCTCGCCGCGGTGCTTGAGGAAGAAGTACCGGTCGCACCACGCCTTGTACCGCGGGTAGAGGTCGGCGCCGTGCGGCGCGAGCGCGGCGCGGGCGGTGCGGTGCCAGTGCGCGCAGTCCTCGTCGAAGCCGTAGTAGGGCGTGAGGTCGAACCCGCCGCCGAACCACCAGTGGGCGTCGGCCCCCTCGCCCGCGACGAAGAAGCGGACATTGAGGTGCGTGGTCGGCACGTAGGGGTTGCGCGGGTGGAGGACGAGCGACACGCCCATCGCGTGGAACGGCCGGCCCGCCACCTCCGGGCGCGCCGCGGTGGCCGACGGGGGCAGGGCCGCGCCGGCGACGTGGGAGAAGTTGACCCCGGCCTTCTCGAAGACGGCCCCCTCCTCCAGCACGCGGGAACGGCCGCCGCCGCCCTCGGCGCGCTCCCAGCGGTCCTCGCGGAACCGGCCCGCGCCGTCCTCGGCCTCCAGCGCCGCGCAGATGCCGTCCTGCAGGGCGAGCAGGTAGGAGGAGACGGCGTTCAGGTCGGGCGCGGACATGCGTGGAAGGGGGAGGAAAGCCGGGCCGCGAGGCCCGGCAAACCTATTGCTGGAGGGTAGCCGCGCCCGGCGCGCCCGGCCCTGCATCGCTTGGCGAGGCCCCGGCGGATTTTGTCCGGCGCCCCCGGGGCGGGCGCCGCGCCTTGACGACTTTGCTAGAGTCCGGCGTCGACACCTCCCCCGCCGGCCCGTTTCCTGCCCCTTCCGTCCGCCCATGCTCACCACCCTCGCCTTCACCGGCTTCACCGTCGCGTTCCTGCACGCCGTCATCCCGACCCACTGGCTGCCCTTCGTGCTCGTCGCGCGCGCCCGGTCGTGGTCGCGCGCCAAGACGCTGGCGGTCTCCGCCGCGGCCGGGTTCGGGCACGTGGCCCTCACCACCCTCCTCGGCCTGCCGATCTTCCTCCTCGGACGGGCGGCCGACGAGCACCTCGGCGAGCTGTTCCCCAAGATCGCGGGCGGCCTGCTGCTCGCGGTCGGCGCGTGGTACTTCTGGCGCCACTCCCGCGGCGGCGTGCTCCACCACCACGCGCCGGGCGGCGCCCACCGGCCGAGCGAGCGCTGCGGGCAGGAGGAGGGACACAGCCACTTCGAGGCCGAGCTGAAGGACACGCAGCTCGTCTCCAGCCGCGCCGGCGACTGGGCCGCGATCGGCGGCCTGCTCACGATGCTCACGCTCTCGCCCTGCGAGGCGTTCCTGCCCGTCTACCTCAAGGCGGTGGAGTTCGGCTGGACCGGCTTCGCGGTCCTCAGCGGCATCCTCATGGCCGGCACCTTCGCCGGCATGCTCCTGTTCACCTGGCTCACCCTGCTCGGCTTCGAACGCCTGCCCCTGCGGCGCCTCGAGCGCTACGAGGCGCTCCTCCTCGGCTGCATCTTCGCCACGCTCGGCCTGATGATGCTCTTCCTCGGCCACGGCCACGCGCACGCGCACTGAGCCCGACCGCGGGAGACGGGACGCACCCGTCCCGCTGGACGATCGGACGCGGCGGGGGCGCCTCATCCCCAGGCAGGGAGGCGCCCTTGCGATTCAACGCGGATTTCTTGGAGCCGGGACGCACTCGTCCCGGCCGACGATCGGACGCGGCGAGGGCGCCGCATCCCCACATAGAAGGTGCCGCATGCCCCGATAGGAGGCGTCGCATCCCCACGACGGGAGGCTCGCTCCCGTGCGCCCTACCGCGCGCCCTCCGCGCGGGCGCGGGTCCCGGCGTCGAGCTCGGCGCGGATCCGCGCGAGCAGCGGGTGCGTCGCCGTCGCCGCCCGCGCGTACCCGAGGTTGAACGCGTAGTCGAAGTCGGCCGGATTCCGCCCCTGGTTGTGCTGCAGGAGCGTCTCGAGCTTGTCCACGGCCTTGACGAACCGCGCCTCCGGCGTGGCCGCGGCCTCGTACTCCTCCCAGAGGGCGAGGAACCGCGCGCGCACCGCGGCGGGCGCCGGCGCGAGCAGCGCCGTGAGGTCGCGGCGCTCCTGCTCGGCCTTCGGCGGACTCCCGGCCTGCGCCGGCGCCGCGATGTCGCCGTGGAGCGCCTCGCCGAGGTCGTGGACGAGCGCGATCGCCAGCACGCGCTCGAAGTCGAGCTCCGGGAACCACGGCCGCAGGCTGAGCGCGAAGAGGCCGAGCCGCCACGTGTGCTCCGCCGTGCTCTCGCGGCCGCCCTCCGAGGTCCACGCGGTCCGCGTCACGGTCTTCAGCCGCTCCGCGCCGCGGAGGAAGTCGAGCAGGCCGTGCAGATCGGCGTCGGTCATGCGCCGCGACGATGCCCCCGCCGACCGGAGCCGCAAGCCCGCGCGGGCCCTCAGGCCGCCCGGGCGCGGGCGACGAGCGCGGCGCCGATGGCCTGCGAGAGCTCGCCCAGCGTGGCCGGCACGATCCTCACGCGGCCGCGCTGCGGCTCCCACAGGTAGGGCTCGCAGGCGCGCCGGATGCCGTCGAGGTAGCGCGCGCGGAACTCGGGGGTCGTCGCGCCCGGGTCGATCAGCCCGCCGCCGATGACGACGTACTCGGTGTCGAGCGCCATGAGCAGGTTGGCCACGTGCAGGCCGAGCGCGCGCGCCTGGAAGTCGAAGATGTCCAGCGCCAGCGCGTCGCCCTTCTGCGCCAGCGTGCGCAGCGAGAGGACCTTCTCCTTGGCGGGCAGCGGCGACGCGGCCAGCGGATGGCCGGGGTGACGCTCGAGGAAGACCTCGAGCAGCTGCGGCAGTCCGGAGATGGTGGTGTACGCCTCGACGCAGCCCCAGTCGCGGCCGCAGCCGCAGCGGAAGGGCCGGATGCCGCCCAGCAGGTGCAGCGGCGCGGGCATGTGCCCGCCCTCCATGCCGGAGAGGGTGTCGCCGTCGAGCGGCAGGCCCCGCGGATCGACGTAGGCGGCGCCGAGGCCCGAGCCCGGCGCGAGCATGAGCACGCTCGCGGCGCGGCCGCCGGTCACGCGGTGCGCCTCGCCCACGCCGCCGAAGTTGCCGTCGTTGCCCACCACGAGCGGGATCTCCCGCCCGGCCGCCTGCGCGAGCGCGGCGGCGTAGTCGGCGCGGAAGTTCCAGCCGTGGAAGCTCGCGGGCAGGTTCGCCGCCTGTCCCATGATGCCGTAGCCGAGGTACGGACCGGGCAGCGCGAGGCCCACGCCGCCGACCTGGTCCCAGCCCAGCCCGTGCTCGGCGAGGAAGCCCGCCGCGCCCTCCACCCAGCCGCGCACGACCGCGGCCGTGCCGGCCTGCGAGTTCGTCGAGCTCTGCCGGAGCTGCTCCGAGATCAGGGTGCCGTCGGCGAGGATGCCGCCGGTCTTCGAGGTGGTCGCACCGCTGTCGGTGCCGAGGTAGACGGTGGGTCGGGCCATCGGGAATCGGGGGGAAGCCGCGAGCTTGGGCTCAATGCCGGCAAACGCGATCCGGATTTGGGGC
Source organism: uncultured Opitutaceae bacterium (assembly GCA_964460895.1). Lineage (GTDB taxonomy): Bacteria > Verrucomicrobiota > Verrucomicrobiia > Opitutales > Opitutaceae > Didemnitutus. Next base: position 1,856 of record CAYWTK010000164.1, on the reverse strand, counting down.
GAGCGCGTCCTCCGGCCCGGCGAACTTCCCGCGCGCCGCGAGGAACGCCACGAGCCCCGCCGCGTCGAGGCCCTCCGCCGAGCAGGTGTGGAAGCGCGCCTCCGGACCGAACTCCGCCTCGATGAACGCGACGAGCCCGGCGCGGTCGAAGCGCCGCCCGGAGGCGAGGAGACGGTCGATGACGGCGTGGCCGTGGATCCGCGTGGACATGCCGCATGGAACCACATTCCCGCCCGCCCCGCTGGGCCTGCGTTGCCGAGGACTTCGCGCCGCTTGCGCCCGCACTGCCCCCCGCCCGCCGCCGCCTCCGTCGCGGCCCTCCCCCGGGGACTCCCCTCCCGCCCGACCACAGCCCCCGGATTTCGCCACCCGGCCACCTGCCACGATCCACCCTCCCGCCCCCCAGGCCCCCCGCACCCGCCATCCCTCGCCCGCCGCCAGCCCCAACCCGGTAGCAACACAATGCGTTACTACCTGCTCGGGCCTCCGGGCCGCCCCGCCCCCGACCGTTAGTAATACAATGCGTTACTAACGGTCGGGGGCGGGCGGAGCGGGAGGGGCGCGCGGGGGGGAGCGGGCACGGTGGACGTCGTCCTCGAGGGAGAGGACGGGGAGGTGGGGGACGCGTCGGCGAGGAGACGGGGACGGAGCCTCCGCCGCGCTCCCGAGCGGCGACGGGACCGGTCAGGCCCCGCCGTCCACGCCGAAGCGGAACTCGGTGCGCGAGCGGTGGGGGACGCCCGGACGCAGGATCGCGGCGGGGAAAGTCGGCTGGTTCGGCGAATCGGGGAAGCGCTGCGTCTCCAGGCAGAGGCCGGTGCGTCGGGCGTAGGGGACGCCCCCCTTGCCGACGTCGGACCCGTCCAGGAAATTGCCGGTGTAGCACTGCACGCCCGGCTCCTGCGTCCAGACCTCGAGCGTCCGGCCGGATTCCGGCTCCCGCACGGCCGCGGCCAGCCCGAGGGTGCCCGGCGCGTGGTCGAGCACCCAGCAATGGTCGTACCCGCCGGCGAAGCGCAGCTGGGGATGGTCGGCGTCGATCCGCGCGCCGAGGCGCCGGGCCGAGGTGAAGTCGAGGGGCGTGCCCGCCACCGGCGCGAGCTCGCCGGTCGGGATCAGGTCCGCGCCCACCGCGACGAACCGCGCCGCGGGGATCCGCACCTCGTGGTCGAGGATGTCCCCGCGGCCCGCGCCGCGGAGGTTGAAGTAGGCGTGCTGCGTCAGGTTCAGCGGCGTGGCGCGGTCGGTCGTCGCGGCGTAATCCACGACCAGCACGCCGTCGTCGCCCAGCCGGTAGGTCACGGTCACGTCGAGGTTGCCCGGGTAGCCCTCGTCGCCGTCGGGGCTGCGCAGGTGGAACTTCAGGGCCGCGGCGCCCGCCGTCCGCACGGGCTCCGCCCGCCAGACCTGCCGGTCGAAGCCGCGGTGTCCGCCGTGCAGGTGCACGGGCACGCCGCCCGCGACGCTGTTGGTCGCGAGCTGGTGGGGGGTGCCGTCGATCGTGAACCGGCCCCGCGCGATGCGGTTGCCGAAGCGTCCGACGACGCAGCCGTGGTACGAGCGCGAGCGCAGGTACCCGGCGGTGTCGTCGAAGCCGAGCACGACGTCCGCCATCCGCCCCTCCCGGTCCGGCACGAACAGCCGCACCAGCGTCGCCCCGAGGTCGCAGAACTCCGCCCGCCAGCCCGCCGCGTTCTCGAGCACGTGCAGGGCGGCGGGGACGTCCGGGGAAGGCGCATCGCTCATGGCGGCATTCAAGCCGCGGCGTGCGGGCGAAGAAAGGCGAAAGCGGCGCCGGGCATGTAGATGACATGAAGCCGACAGGCGGCCCGCGAGCGGCCAACCTGTCGGCTGTA
>CAYWTK010000163.1:0-5985 GCA_964460895.1 uncultured Opitutaceae bacterium | reverse complement strand
TCATCGTCGACTACCCGTCCGCCGCCGAGGAGGCGCGCATGATGGAGATGTGGGGCCAGGTGACGAAGGCCCCGGCGCTCGCCGCCGTCTCCAGCGGCGAGGAACTGCTGGCGATCCGCGCCCACGTGGACCAGGTCCACGTCTCGGCCGGCGTCCAGGCCTACATCCTCGCCCTCGTGCGCGGCACCCGCGACCTCGCGGCGGTGGCGGAGGGGACGGCCAGCACGCCCAAGCGCCTGCTCAACTTCGGCGCGTCGCCCCGCGCCTCGCTCGCCCTCTTCCAGGCCGGCCGCGCCCTCGCGTGGCTCCGCGGCTCCGACTACCTCTCGCCCGCGCTCGTGCAGGAGATCTTCCACGACGCCCTGCGCCACCGCGTCGGCCTGACCTACGAGGCCGAGGCCGAGGAGCTCACCTCCGACCGCATCCTCGCCCAGGTCCTCGAGCGCACGCCCGTGCCGGCCGGAGCGAACGGCTGAGGCCTCCCGGTGGCGCCCGGGCCCGTGTCGCCCGACACGCGGCCCCGCCGCCACCCGCTTCCGTCCCTCGGTCCAACCGCCTCCCCGTCCCCTTGCCCCACCCCCTCACCGCGCACACGAAGGTCGTCACCTCCCAGCTGGCCCTGCTCCGCCAGCTGGAGTGGAAGGTGCGCCACGCGGTCGAGAACGTGCTCAGCGGCGAGTACCGCTCCGCCTTCCGCGGCCGCGGCATGGAGTTCGACCAGGTGGTCAAGTACACCTACGGCGACGACATCCGGGACATCGACTGGAACGTCACCGCGCGCCTCGGCGAACCCTACCGCAAGAAGTTCATCGAGGAGCGCGAGGTCACGCTGCTGCTGGTCGTCGAGGATTCCGTCAGCCTCCAGTTCGGCTCCGGCCGCCAGTCCAAGCGCGAGGCGCTGCTCGAGCTGGCCGGGCTCGTCATGCTCCTCGGCGCGGTGAACCGCGACCGCGTCGGCTTCCTCCACGCCGCCCCGGACGGCTACCTGCTCAAGGAGCCCGTGCGCGGCCGCGGCCAGATCCTCCACCTCGCCGCCCAATTGCTCGGCCGCGAGGCGCCCCCGCTCGAGGACGCGGGCGAGGAAGACTCGCGCGGAGCGCGGAACGCGGAGCGCGGAGCGCCGGACCAGCCCGCGTCGAACTCCGGCGCTCAGCCCTCCGCACTCAGCGCTCAGCCCAGCTACATTCCGTGGCGCCTCCTCGCGCGCGCAGCCCCGCGCCACTCGATCTTGCTCTGGCTCGGCGACTTTCCCCCGCGCGTCGAGCCGGAGGGCTGGAGCGTCCTTTCGCGCCGCTACCAGACGATGGGTTTCCGCGTGGACGACCCGTGGGACCGCGCGCTGCCGGAGCAGCGCGGCCTGACCGTGTACGACCCGGTCGGCGGCCGGCTCGTCCACCTCGACGGCGCCTCCTCCGCCCAACGAGCCGCCCACGCGGCGTGGGCCGCGGAGCGCGACCGCGCATTCAAGGCCCTCTTCCCCGACCCGCTCGGCCGGCTCGTCGTGCGCACCGACGAGGACCGCCTCGACGCCCTCGTGCGCTTCTTCCACGCCCGCATGGCCGCCGGTGCCCGCCGCTGAACGGCGCCTTCCGTCCTCCGTCCTCCGCGTGACTCCCCTCACCAACTACGTCTTCGCCTCCCCCTGGTGGCTGCTCGCGCTGCTGGCGCTGCCGCTGCTCGTGTGGGCGCGCGGGCGGCGCGGCGCGCCGGTGCTGGTGGTGCCGTTCGCGGCGGCCTGGCACCGGCCGGCGTTCGTGCCGCGGTCGCGCTGGCCGGCGGTGCTGGCGGGCGCCGGGCTCGCGCTGCTCGTCGTCGCCCTCGCGCGGCCGCAGCGGGTCGAGGACCGGCGCGAGGTGAAGCAGCAGGGCTACGACCTGATCCTCGCCATCGACCTCTCGGGCTCGATGCTGGCCGAGGACTACGAGCGCGGCGGGGAGCGCATCAACCGCCTGCAGGCGATCAAGCCCATCATCCAGGCCTTCATCACGCAGCGCCGCAGCGACCGCATCGGCATGGTCGTGTTCTCCGGCCGCGCCTACACGCTGGCGCCGCTGACGTTCGACCACGACTGGCTCGCGCGGCAGGTCGAGCGGCTGAAGCTCGGCCTGATCGAGGACGGCACGGCCATCGGCGACGGGCTCGGCGTGGCCCTGACGCGGCTGGAGCAGGCCGGACGGGAGGACGGCGAGCGGCGCAAGGGCGCATTCGTCGTCCTGATGACCGACGGCGCCAACAACCGCGGTCTCCTCGCGCCCGAGCAGGCGGCCGAGATCGCCCGCACCCGCGGCGTCCCGGTGTACACCATCGGCGCCGGCCGCGACGGGCTCGTGCCCATGCCGGTCTTCGACGAGCGCGGCAACAAGGTCGGCTACCGCCGCGCCATCTCCGACCTCGACGAGGGCCAGCTCCGCGCCATCGCCGACGCCACGGGCGGACGCTTCTTCCGCGCGGTGGACGTCGACACGACCGAGAGGGCCTTCGCCGCGATCGACGCGGCGCAGAAGATCGAGTTCCAGGCCAAGTCGTACCTCGTCGCGACCGAGCTCTTCGTCTGGGCCGCCCTGCCGGGCGCCGCCCTGCTCTTCCTCGGCGCGCTCCTCGCGCTCCCGCCGCAGAACCCGTTCCGCCGCCGCGCCGCCGCATGAGCTTCCACTCGCCGCACCTCCTCTGGCTGCTCGTGCCGCTCGTGCTGCTCTTCTCCTGGGAGCTGGCCCGCCGCGCCACGGGGGCCGCCGGCTCCCTGCCCAAGGTCGTGCGCGCCTGGGCCGGCGCGTTCTCCGTCTCGCTCGGCTCCCGCCACACCACCGCCGAGACCCGGCCGCGGATCTGGCTCTGGTTCGGCCTCGCGCTCTGCCTCGTCGCCGCCGCCCGCCCGCAGTGGGGCGTGGTCGAGGAGCAGGTGTTCGACCAGTCGCGCGAGGTGCTCATCGCCGTGGACCTCTCGCGCTCGATGCTGGCGCAGGACGTCAAGCCCGCGCGCCTCGACCGCGCCCGGCTGCTCATCACGTCGCTGCTCGACGGCCTGAAGGGCGAGCGCGTCGGGCTCGTGCTGTTCGCCGGCACGGCCTTCCTGCAGAGCCCGCTGAGCGCCGACTACGAGATCCTCCGCGAGTTCCTGCCGGCGCTCGCGCCCGATTTCCTGCCCGAGGGCGGCTCCGATTACCGGGCGATGCTCGACACCTCGATCCAGGCCTTCGGCACCTCGAACGCCGACCGCTACCTCATCGTGCTGAGCGACGGCGAGAGCACCGAGGAGTCGTGGAAGGAGGTCCTGCCCGCGCTCAAGGCCAAGGGCATCCGCGTCATCGGCCTCGGCATCGGCACGTCCGCCGGCGCCTTCATCCCCGACGGCGCCGGCGCGTTCGTGAAGGACGAGCGCGGGGCGGTCGTGCTCTCGCGGCTCAACGCCTCGACGCTGCAGGAGCTGGCGCAGACGACGGCCGGGGCCTACGCCGACGCGAGCACGTGGGTGGACCTGCCCGCGCTGCTGCGCCGCACGGTCGAAGCCGGCCGGCAGGGGCAGTTCACGGAGAAGAGCACGGCCCGCAAGGTCGAGCGCTTCCAGTGGTTCCTCGCGCCGGGCCTGCTCCTCCTCTTCCTCAGCTACTGGGCCGAGTTCCCCGTCCGCCCCCGCGAGCGCGCGCTGCCCTTGGGCAAGGCCCAGCGGCGGAACGCGGAACGCGGAATGCGGAGTGCCGGCAAGGTCGCGGCTGCGCTGCTGCTCGGCCTTTTCTGGTTCTCCGCCCTCAGCGCTCCGCGCTCCGCCCCCGCCGCCGAAGGCGGCGCCGACACCCTCGCCAAGCCCCTCACCACCACCGTGGCCCGGCTGGCGGACAAGGCCGCGCTCACGCCGAAGGACTGCGCCGAGCTCGCGCAGACGACCGTGACCTTCGGCCAGCGGCTCAAGTCCGGCCAGCAGCTCCCGCCCGAGGGCGTGGTGCGCGATGCGCTCGCGGCCGTGGACCTCGGGGAGAAGGCCGACCCGAAGGCCGCCGACTGGCCGCGCCTCCGCCGCGAACTCGAGGACCTGCTCGACAAGCCCACGCCGCCGCCCCCGCCGCCCCCGCAGGACCAGAACCAGAACCAGGACCAGAAGCAGAAGCATCAGGACCAGAAGCAGGATCCCAAGGACCAGAAGGACCAGCAGCAGGATCAGCCGCAGCAGGACCAATCGCAGTCCGAGCAGCAGAAGCAGGAGCAGCAACAGAAGCAGGACCAGGAGGCCTTCGGCGAGATGAAGGAACCGCCGCCGCCTTCCGAGGATCCCTCGTCCCCGCCGCCGCCCGAGCCGCAGACGCAGAAGATCGGCGGCCAGAAGGAGCGCCCGCCCGAGCGCCCGCTCGACCCCGAACTCGCCGTGCCGCTGCAGAAGCTCGACCAGGTCCGCGAGCAGGACTCCCCCGCCAAGCTGCAGCGCCTGATGCAGGGCCAGGCCCAGCCGAAGAAGAAGGGCAAGGATTGGTGATTTCCATGCGTCCGTTCCGCCTCCCGCTCCTCCTCCTCGCCGCGCTCGCCGCCGCGCTCGCCGGCCGCGCGCAGAGCGTGCGCTGGGACCCGCCGTCCGGGCAGCTCGGCTTCAACCAGGTGAGCGAGCTCGCCCTCGTGTTCGAGGACTGCGAGCCCGAGGGCCCGCCGTCCCTGCCGACCGTCGCCGGACTCACCTTCGGCCGGCCGTCGCAGCGCAGCGAGACCTCGATGGTGAACTTCAAGGTCAGCCGCCGCTTCACCCTCGTCTACCCGGTGCGCCCCACCACCCGCGCCACGCTCACGCTGCCGCCGTTCTCGGTCGAGACCGACAAGGGCACGCTGCGCGTGCCGGCCGCGACGTACTCGGTGGGCGACGCCACCGTCGGCGGAACGGGCGTCGCGCTCGCCGACATCGCGTCCGCGTCCCTGAAGGTGCCCAAGACCACGGTCTGGGCCGGCGAGGTGTTCCCGCTCACCTACGAGCTCGGCGTCATCCGCCGCTACTACCACTCCGTCGCCTCCGCGCTCGAGTGGCCCGCCGCGCCGCTGATCGCGGAGGAGTGGTCCAAGCCCGAGGTCGCCGAGACGCTCGTCCGCGGCGAGCGCCGCATCGTCGCCTCCCAGACGACCCGCGCGACCGCCAAGACGCCCGGACCCGTGACGCTGCCGGCCGCCCAGCAGGTGCTCAACCTCTACGCCGGCACGGTCGGCATCGGCCTCTTCGCCCAGCAGACGGTCGAGCAGCGCATCCTCGCGACCGAGCCGGTCCAGCTGACGGTCAAGCCCCTGCCGCCCGCGCCGGCCGACTTCTCCGGCGCCGTCGGCCGCTTCACCCTCGTCTCCAAGGTCGTGCCCACCACCCCGGCGGTGGGCGAGCCGGTCACGTGGACCCTCGAGCTCGCGGGCGAGGGCAACTGGCCCGACCTCGCCGGCCTGCCGGCGCGCGAGGTGTCGCGCGACTTCTCCGTCGTCCAGCCGCAGTCGAAGCGGACGATGAAGGACAACTCCCTCTTCGAGGGCACGCTGACCGAGGACGTGGTCCTCGTGCCCACCAAGCCGGGCCGCTACACGCTGGCGCCGGTGAAGTTCACGTACTTCGACCCCGCGGCCGGCGCCTACCGCACGCTGACCACCGAGGCCGCGACCGTCACCGTCGGCGCGGCCCCCGCCGCTCCGGCCGCGCCCGCCACCGGTCCGGTGCAGTTCTCGCTGCCGCCCGCGCCGGGTCCGGCCACGCCCGTCGCGCCCGAGCCGGTCGCGCCGCTGCCGCCCGAGCACCTGCCGCGCGACCCGCTGGCCGGTCCGACCCTCGGCCTGCGGCCGCTGCCGGTCGCCGCGCTCGCGTGGACCGGCGTCGCGCTGGTCGTGGTCCTTCCCCTCCTCCTCTGGCTCGCGCTCGCCGCGCTGCGCGCGCGCGCGCTCGACCCCGAGCGCGGCCGCCGCGAGGCGCGGGCCGCGCTCGTCGCGCTGCTGGCGGAGATGCGGGCCGGCGGCCCGCCCCGCGCCGCGCAGCTGCGC
>CAYWTK010000162.1:0-6011 GCA_964460895.1 uncultured Opitutaceae bacterium | reverse complement strand
CGCGTGGGCCACCGACATCCTCCAGCGCAGCCCGCTCGCCATCCGCTGCCTGAAGTCCGCCTTCAACGCCGAACTCGACGGCCAGAGCGGCGTCCAGGAACTCGCCGGCAACGCCACCATGCTCTACTACATGACCGAGGAGGCGAAGGAGTTCATGACCGCCCAGCGCGAGAAGCGGAAGCCGAAGGCGGAGAACTTCCCCTGGCTGCCGTGAGGCGGTACCGTCCGTAGCGGAATCCGTCAGGATTTCGCCCCCCGCCTGCGCGGCGGGGACCTCCGCCTCTCCCGCCTCACTCCGCCGGCCGCTCCACTGGTGCGGCCCGGACGACGATCCAGCCGCTCCCGTTGTCGACGGACACGACCGACGGTCCCGCCGCGGACCGACCAGCGCGCCGAGGGCGGCGCTTCCCCAGGGAAGGGTCGGAATCCCGGGGGCGCTCCTTCGTCCGCCGCCGGGGCACAATCTACCGCAGCATCTGGTCGAGCGAGCGGCAGAGCTTGGGAAAGGCGGCGAGGAGCGCCTGGTCATCCGTCACCAGCACGGTGTCGAGGGTCTCGGCGAGCGCGGCGTACTCGCAGTCGTACGCCGTGCACCGCGAGCGGGCGACGAGGGCCAGCACGGCGTGGTCGGCGACGCTGTGCTCGCCCGCGAGGAGGCAATGCCGGGCCTTCTGCAGGGCCGCCTCGGCCTCCGGCAGCGTCAGCCGGTTCGCGCGGACGTAGCCGGCCAACAGGTTCCGAAACTCCGATCGCCAGAGGGCGGGCGAGGCCCACTCCGGATCGAGGGCGAGCAGGCGATCGATCGCCTCGGCGCGCGGACCGGGAAGCCAGCGGTAGGCGAGGATGTTGGTGTCGACGACGATCACTTCCGTCCCTCGCGCTTGAACCGATCGATCTCCTCGGGGGTGGTCGTGAGATTCAGGCTCTCGCGGAAGCGGCGGGTCTCGGCGATCATCGCCTCGGTATCGACACGCTTGGCCGGGGCGACGGCATCCTCGAGCACGGCGATGACCTCCTGGTTGAGGCTGCGCTTGTGGCGCGCCGCGCGGACCTTCAACTGGCGGTGGAGCGTGGCGGGAAGGCCCTTGAGAGTGATGGCGGGCATGGCGCCACCAAAATGGTTGCACGGAGAAACCTGTCAAGCGACCCGCCTGCCGGAAAACCCGGCCTCAGTCCGCCGGCTGCTCCGCCGCCTCGGCCCAGACGACGAGCCAGCCGCTCTCCTTGTCCACGAAGACGACCGGCGTGGCGGACGCGTCGGCCACCTCGACGAAATCCGCGTGGGCGTAGAGGCCGTCGGATTCCGCCGGCGTAACGCCGGTCGGCATCGGCCGGAGGCCGAGGAACGCGACCGCGACCGCCGCGGCGGCGGCGAGCGGGAGCGCGAACCACACGACCGGGGCGCGCCGGCGCCGGGCGGGCGCCCGGAGGCGCGCCTCGAGGAGGCGCCACTCCTCGTCGGCGTCCGGCACGGGGACCCGCGCGGCCTCCGCGGCGTAGGCAGCCAGGCCCGCGTCGAACTCCGCCTGCCACGCGCGCGCCTCGGGCGAGGCCGCGAGGACGCGGTCGAGCCCCGCCCGTTCGTCGGGGCGGAGCCGGCCGTCGCGCGCGGCGGAGAGGAGGCGGAGGACGTGGTCGCGGTTCATGCGGGTCGTGGAGGAGGCAGCCGGGCCGCTCACCAGCGGTCGTGGCGGCGGCGGTCGTGACCCCGGTCGTAGCCGCGGCCGTGGTCGCGGCCGCGTCCGTAGTCGCCGCGGTGGGCGACCCAGACGCGCTCGCGGCGGTGGTCCCAGTAGCCGGGGACGTACACGCGGACGCTGCAGCCGTGGCGCCAGCGGGTCTCCCAGTAGCCGGGCACCCAGACGCGGACGGTGCGGTGGTCCCAGTAGCCGGTGTCGCGGCAGTCGTCGTAGCGGCCGGGACGGTCGTGGACGACGACGGTGGTGTGGCCGCGGTCGTGGTCGAGGGCGGCCCCGAGGACGAGGCCGCCGAGGAAGCCGCCGATCAGCGCCGCCTCCTTGTCGCCCGCGTAGGCGGGCTTGGCGACAAGGGCGAAGGCGGCGGTCGCGGCGAGGAGCAGGGCGGTGAGGCGGGTCTTCATGGCGGGAGGTGGGTTGTTGTCCGTTGGGACGCGCCTCGTGCCGGGTCTATTCACTCGAAACCGAAAAAATCTCCGCCTACCGGGCCACCAGAATGACCGCGTACACCTCGCCCGGCGCGTTGCCCGTGCGGGGGCCGCCGAGGAGCGCCGGCACTCCGGGGCGGAGCGTCACGCCGGTCGTCATCAGGGCGCGTCCCGCGTCCGTCCAGCGGATGCGGAGGGCGAGGGGGTTGTCCCCCGGCTCGACGGTCATCTCGTGGCCCTGCCCGATGAGGAGCTCGGCCGGACGCCCGGGCTGGAGCTCGGCCGTGTCGCTTCCCTGGTAGGTGTAGGACTGGAAGCGGAAGACGCGCTTCAGGGTGACCTCGTAGGTCGCGAGCCGCGGGTCGGTCTCGCCGGGTTCGGTGCTCGCGGTGATGAGCACGGCGCGCAGGGTCGCGGCCCGGGCGGGCACGGCGGCCAGCGCGGCGCTCCCGAGGAGGGCGACGAGCAGCAGGAGGGCGTGGAGGCGTTTCATGGCGAATCCTTCAGTTTCTGCGCCAGGTGGCGGCGCGCATGGTGGAGCCGGGACATCACGGTGCCAACCGGAAGCTTCAGCTCGGCGGCGATCTCCTCGTACGAGAGCCCCTGCAGCTCGCGCAGGGCGAGCACGGCCCGGTGCTTGGGCGGGAGCGCGTCCAGCGCCGCGCGCACGCCGGCGCGGCGCTCGCCGCCCTCGGCCTCGTCCCGGGCGGTCGTCTCGGTCGCGGGCTCCGGCACGGCCGCGACGCCCGCGTCGTCGTCCCCCGCCCCGGCGAAGGGCAGGAAGCGGTCGAACCAGCGGCGGCGCTTGCGGAGGTGGTCGAGGGATTTTCGCACGGCGATCGGGTGGATCCAGGTGGTGAACCGGGCCTCGCCCCGGAAGGAGGGCAGCTCCTGCCAGACCTTGAGCCAGGTCTCCTGTGAGACGTCGCGCGCGTCGTGTTCATTCCGCACCACCGAGAAGACCGTGCGGAAGACCGCGTCGTGGTGCCGGCGCATCAGCGCCCCGAACGCCGCCTGGTCGCCGTCCCGCGCCCGGGCCACGAGGTCGGCATCGGCGGGGCTGGGGTCGTCGGGGGACACGGGGCTGCGGACAGGGGTGGGGCGGGGGAGTTCCGCCCGACGGGTTAGGCCAACTCGACCCGGGCGTCGAGCGGCAGGTCGAGGTGGAGCTGGCTGCGGTTGACCGAGGCCTTCCACCAGCCGAAGTGGCAGAAGGGATAGGCCTCGCCCAGCGCGATGTGGTTCGCGGCGTTCTCGTCGAGCAGGACCTGGTGGAACACGCGCCGGGCGCCGGTCCAGCCGGGCGCGGCAATGTCGAGGTCCGGACCCAGCAGCGCCACCTCGCCGAGGCGCCGGGCCCCGGCGTCGGTCGCGAGCAGGCGCTCGAGGACGTCCCCGCCCGCCGCGGCGGACGCGCGCACGACGGCGCCGCCGCGGAACTCGAGCTCGACGCCCTCGAGGCGGTCGCCGGCGGCGACGACCGGTCGGGCGACGCGCACGCGGCCGTCCGCCTGACGCCGGTCCGGCGCGGTGAACACCTCCTCGGTGGGCAGGTTGACGACGAAGGGGATCCCCGCCGTCGTGCGCAGCCGCGCCGTGCGCCAACGGTGGCCGGCGTGGAGGCCGACGCGCAGGTCGGTCCCGTCGGCCACGAAACGCACCGAGCGCAGCCGCCGCGCGTCCAGCGCCGCCGCGCGTTCGTCCAGCCGGGCGAGGTGGGCCTCCCAGGCCGCGACGGCGGAGCCGGAGCCGTCGGCGCGCAAGGCCGCGAACGCGGTGTGCCAGAGGAGCGCGAGCCGGGACTCGGAGGGGGCGTCGGCGAAGGCGAGGGTCGCCCACGTCGGCGACGGGGCGGGGGCGCAGCTCCATTGGGTGGCGCCGGCCACGAGGCGCTGGACGAGGGGACCGAGGTGCCGCCAGGTGCGCGCGTGCGCGACGGCCCGGCGGTCGGCGGGCAGTCCGGCGAGCAATCGCGGCAGGCTGCCGCCGAGGAAGAGCAGGGCGCCGCCGGCGGCCACGTGGCGCTCCAGGCGCCGGACGTGCCGTCCCACGAGGGCGTCGAAGCCCGCGGGGTCCTCCGCCGCGGCGAGCGCGCGCACCTCCGCGGGGTCGGTCCAGACCGCCTCCACGCGGTCGGTGCAGGGCGCGGCCGCGGCGCGCACGGCCTCGACCAGCACCTCGGCGTTGCGCGCGAGGCCCTGCTGTCCGTAGGGCTCCGTGACGAGCAGCGGTTGGCCGGGCTGCAGGTTCACCCCGACGCGGACGAGGACCGCGGCGTAGTCGCGCAGGCGGGCGGCGAAGTCGGGGATCATCCGGCGGCGGGCAGGCCGAGCGCCGCGGCGACGTGGGCCGCCGCGTCCGCCGGCGCGAAGCGCGTGCTGTCCACCGCGAGGTCCGTCCGCGGGATGGTCGGGCGGAGGAACGTGCCCGCGGCGCGGAGCCGGCGGTAGAGGTCGAGGTCCGTGAGCTTGCGGAAGCGCCGCCGGTCCTCCGCCGCCAGGCGCGCCTCGATCGCCGCCTCGGGCGCGGTCACCGCCACGGAATGCAGGCGGAACCCCGCGGTCCGCGGCAGGTCCGCGAAGAGCCAGTCGATGAAGGCCTGCGGCACCGAATCCTCGGGATTGAACGTGAACACGCGGCCGGGCCGGCCCCCCGCGGGCGGCGTGGCGAGGTGGGCGCGCCACGCCGCGTCGCGCTCCGCCACGAAGCCGGGCGAGCCGAACGCGTGCCGCGCCAGGACGGCGTCGACCACGAGGTGGTTGTGGTAGAGCTCGAAGCCGGTGCGCGCCGCGAGTTCGCGCCCGATCGTGTGCTTGCCCGTCGCCGGGGCCCCGTGGAGGAAGACGAGGTGCATGGGGCACGTTGGCCGCGCACTGTCCCGAGGGCCACAAGAGAAACGCCGCCCCGGCGGGGGCGGCGTCAGAAAATCGTCAGGGCGCCGGCGGACGGCCGCGCCCGGACGGGATCACTTGGCCAGGCTCTTCCGCAGGTCGTCGAGCTGGCCGGCCGAGCCGAGCAGCACGTTGCGCGAGGCGATGAACTTGGCGTACTCCTCGATGAAGATCTTGCCCGGCGGGCGGAAGTCGAACTCGGCGGGCTTGTCGCGGAAGAACTCGCGGTGCACGCGGGTCCAGACGAGGCGGCCGTCGGTGTCGATGTTGATCTTGGTCACGCCGAGCTTGGCGGCGGGGAGGTACTCGTTCACGTCGACGCCCATCGAGTCCTTGATCTGGCCGCCGGCGGCGTTGATGCGCGCGACCTCGTCCTGGGGGACGCTGGAGCTGCCGTGCATGACGAGCGGGAAGCCCGGGAGGCGGTCCTGGATCTTCTTGAGCACGTCGAAGTGGAGGGACTGCTTGCCCTTGAACTTGAAGGCGCCGTGCGAGGTGCCGATGGCGCAGGCCAGGGAGTCGCAGCCGGTCTGCCGGACGAAGGCCTCGGCCTCGGCCGGGTCGGTGAGGCACGCGTGCCCCTCCTCGACCTTGATGTCCTCCTCGACGCCGCCGAGCATGCCGAGCTCGGCCTCGACGGAGAGGCCCTTCCTGTGCGCGGCGTCGACGACGCGCTTGGTGATCTCGACGTTCTTGGCGAACGGGTCGTGCGAGGCGTCGATCATCACCGAGCTGTAGAAGCCGGAATTGATGCAGTCGTAGCAGGTCTCCTCGTCGCCATGGTCGAGGTGCACGGCGAAGATCGCCTCGGGGAAGATCTCGTCGGCGGAGCGGATGATCGCCTCGAGCATCTTCTTGTCGGTGTACTTCCGGGCGCCCTTGGAGATCTGGATGATGAAGGGCGCCTTCGACGAGATGCAGCCCTTGAACAGGCCCATGGCCTGCTCGGCGTTGTTGATGTTGTAGGCGCCGATGGCGTACTTGCCGTAGGCGTG
>CAYWTK010000161.1:0-6119 GCA_964460895.1 uncultured Opitutaceae bacterium | reverse complement strand
TCATCCTCGCCGAGCCCGGCGCGCTCATCGGCTTCGCCGGCGCGCGCGTGATCAAGGAGACGACCAAGCAGACGCTGCCGGCCGGCTTCCAGACCGCGGAGTTCCTCCTCAAGCACGGCCTGGTCGACCAGATCGTGCCGCGCACCGAGATGCGGGACCGCCTGCGGGACTTCCTGCAGGCGCTGCACCTGAAGCGCCGGCCGCGCCCCGCCGGGGCGCGCGCCCCCGAGCCGGCGGCGGCGCCGGCGGGCTGACCGTCGCGGGGCCATGCCGCCGGGGCGCTTCGCCGACTACGGCGCGGTCACCGACTACCTCTTCTCCCTGAAGGGCGCGGGGGTGAAGTTCGGCGTCGAGCGCATGGCGGCCCTGAGCCGCGAGCTCGGCCACCCGGAGCGGAGCTACCCCGTCGTCCACGTCGCCGGCACCAACGGCAAGGGCTCCGTCTCGGCCATGCTCGAGCGCATCCTGCGCGAAGCCGGGTGCCGCACCGGCCTGTACACCTCGCCCCACCTCGTGCGGCTGGGGGAGCGCGTGCAGGTGGACCGGCGCGAGCTCGCGGAGGACGAGATCGTCGCGTACGTGGACGAGCTGCAGCCCGCCGCCGCGCGGGTCGGCGCGCTCGGTCCGGACTACCACCCCAGCTTCTTCGAGTTCATGACCGCGATGGCGTTCCTCCAGTTCGCGCGGCACCGCGTGGACGTCGCGGTGGTCGAGGTCGGCATGGGCGGCCGGCTCGACGCGACCAACGTCGTGGAGCCCGAGGTCGCCGTCGTCACCTCGATCGGCTTCGACCACATGGAGTTCCTCGGCGACACGCTGGCGAAGATCGCCGCGGAGAAGGCGGGCATCATCAAGCCGGGGCGTCCCGTCGTCATGGGCCGCGTGCCGCCCGAGGCCGAGGCGGTCATCCGGCGCGCGGCCGAGGAGCGCGGCGCGCCGCTCGTGTCGGTGCGCGCGGAGTTCGGCGAGGACCCCGCCGCGTACCCGCGCACGAGCCTCGAGGGCGACTACCAGCGCTGGAACGCCGCCACCGCCGTGCTCGCCGCGCGCCTGCTGCGGCCGCGCTTCCCGCGGCTCGACGACGCCGTCGTCGCCCGCGCGCTCGACGACGTGCGCTGGCCGGGGCGGTGGCAGCGCACCACGCTGGACGGCCGCGAGCTCATCCTCGACGCGTCGCACAACCCCGAGGGCGCGGAGGTGCTCGACGCCAACCTCCGCCGCCTCGTGGCGCGCACCGGCCGCGCGCCGGTCGTGGTGACCGGCGTGCTCGGCGAGTACCGGGCGCGCGCCGTGCTCGCCGTCCTCGCCCGGCACGCCCGCGAGATCCACCTCGTGCCGCCGCACCAGGCCCGCGCCTGCAGCCACGAGGAGCTCGAGGCCTTCACTCCGCCGGAGGCGCGGCCGCTCCTGCGGCGGACCTCCCTCGAGGCCGTCTTCCCCGCGCCCGGCCGCTGCGGCGTGGGCGCGCCCGGCGACACCGTGGTCGTGACGGGTTCGATCTACCTGCTCGGCGAGGTGCTCGCCCGGCTGCGGACCGCCGGCGGCGCGGACGAGGGTCGGCTGCAGGACTTCTAGGGCGTGTCTCGCGGCCCCCCCCCCCGCGCCGGCACTCCGGAGGCGGAGCTGCTCTCCGCGGCATTGCCGGGAGGCGAGGCCATGGGCGTTATACCAGTTCTGGCTCGGAATGAGACCGTGGTGGGCTGCAGGGCCGCACCTCGGCCCCCCGCTAGTGACTTGCCCACGCTACGCCTCTGCACGCGGCCCCCAACACCGTAGCGGGCATCTGCCGCGCCCGACCGTCTTCTTGGCCACGGATTTGTCGGATGGAGACGGATGGAATCACTCCGATCCGGGAAAATCCGTCCGATCCGTGGGAAAAGGAAACGGCCGGTGCCGGATGAATCCGAGGGTGGCACCCAGCCGTCGCCCGAACCGCTCCAAGAGGATCAATGCGCGCCGTAATTGGCATTAGGTCGTTCCGGGGATTCGAAGACAGGCCCGAGGGAGCGGTCGCCCCCGCCCGCCGGCCCCGCCCTAGGGCCGAACGCCCCCGCCGCAAGTCGAATAGTCACCGACATTCCGGCGACCGCGTTACGAATATGGCTCTTGATAGAGTCAGGACGGTCGAATTTATAGACAGGTTATGGTCACCAATAAAATCGAACAGCTCCGCGACTATCAGAAGAAGATGGCGCAGATCGAGAAGGAGCTCGCGGCCTTCCACCGCAAGCTCGCGGCCCTGCCGGCCAAGCACGGCTTCCGCTCGATGGACGCCTTCATCGACGCCCTCCGCGCCGCCGCCAAGGCCGGCGGCGGGCGCGTCGCCAAGTCCGCGGGCGGCCGCAAACCGCGCGCGAAGATCACCCCCGAGACGAAGCAGAAGGTGAAGGCGCTCGTCGCCGAGGGGAAGACCGGCTCCCAGGTCGCCAAGCAGCTCGGCATCTCCGTGCCCAGCGTGCAGAACATCAAGAAGGAGCTCGGCCTGGTGAAGGCCCGCAAGTAAGGCGCCGCCGCGATTCCCTCTCCCCGGGGCCGGGCCGCGCGCCCGGCCTCCTCATTTCCAGGCGAGCAGCTCGGGGGTGGACGGGACGTCCTTGATGATCTGCGCGGGCTGCGGACCGACGCCGAGGTAGCGCAGGTTGGGCAGCTCGGCGGGCAGGCGGTCGCCGTAGGCGACCTCGACCACGCTGCGCACCATCGCCGCCGCGTAGGCCTGCGCGGCGGGCGGGAGGTCGCGGAAGCGCCGCACGCCCGACAGGTCCTCGCTCCAGCCGGCGTGCCGCGAATACACGGGGCGCAGCGTCCGCCGCAGCGCCTCGTTGCGCGGGACGTGGGCGAAGCGGCGGCCGGAGATGTCCTCGTACGCGGTGCAGATGAGCAGCTCGTCGGCGCCGGTGAGCGCGTCGATCTTGTTCACCATCAGGTCGTGGTACCCGCCGTAGCGCAGGGCGTCGCCCTTCTCGACCGCGTCGTACCAGCCCACCATCCGCTGGCGGCCGGTGACCGTGCCGAACTCGATCTGCTTCAGCCGCTGGCAGAGGGGCAGGGCGTCGTCCATCCGCGTGAGGAAGGTGTGCGTGCCCACCTTGGTGTCGTACGCCTTCGCGACCGCCAGCGTGTGGATCGGCTGCACCGGGATGCCGGCGCTCTGGAAGTACTCGGGGGTGAAGGTGTGGGAGGCGGTGACGTTCGGCGGGAAGCCGTGGCGCTTGTCGAGCCAGTAGGCCTGGCCGAACTCGCCGATGACGGAGCGTCCGGCCGCCAGCTCGCGCAGGACCAGCTCGCGCACCTCGCCGATGTTGGCCCGCAGGCGCTGGCCCGCCTGCCAGTAGGCCTCGGTCAGCTCCTCGACCCGCAGCGTGAAGGGCCGCGGCCCGCGGAAGGCGGCGAAGTCGAACTCCCCGGGCGCGAACACGCCCATCGCGACCGCCTCGGCGTTGGCCCGCTGCTCGGCGCCGGAGAGCTTGGCGAAGAACCCGTCCCACGCCTCGGGGCTCACGCGGCAGACGTGCTCGATCGTGCGCAGCGCCCGGTCGATCCGCTGCGCCAGCTTCCGCCCGAAGTAGTTCCGGCCGCCGAGGAAGTCGGCGAACGTGATCTGCCACTGCCCCGTCTCGTCCTGGTAGGCGGGCGTGATGCCGCGGCCGGTCGAGCCGCGCGCCTCCTCCTGCAGGACGTTGACGCGGTAGTCCTCCCAGGCGAGGTCGAGCAGCCGGTGGCTGAGGTCGGAGACCATCGCGCGCTCGTCGACCAGCAGGCGCTCGAAGATGCGGTAGCCGCGCCGCTCCAGCGGCAGCGCCTCCCAGAGGACCTTGCGCGGGTCCGCCACGACGCCGGCGCCGATGGCGAGGTGGGAGACGCTCCGCTCCACGACGCCGGCCGGGAGGAGGTTGAGCTTGATGCCGCCCGCGGTGTGGCCCGAGTTCGAGCCGCCGTTGACCTTGAAGACGACGGAGACCGCGGCGGGCGTGCCGTGCAGCTCCTGCACGACCTCGGGGATGAGCCGGCCCTTGCCCTCGTCGCCGAAGGAGATGCCGACGTCGGCGATGAGCTGGCTGCGGAAGGGCAGGAGAGACATGGAGGAGACGGCGGCGGAAGTCCCGCTCCCGGACGCCAACGACGTCAAACGCCCGCGGCCGCGGCGCGGCAAGGCAATTTCCCGCCGCTGACGCGCGGCGGTCAGCCCTTGCGGGTCGCGACCTCGATGACGTCGTGCGGCGCGGCCTCGCGCTGGCCGGCCGGGGTGACGCGGACGAAGCGCGCCTTGGCCCGCAGGTCCGCCAGCGTGCGCGCGCCGAGGTAGCCCATGCCCGACTGCACGCCGCCGATCAGGTTGGCGAGCACGTCGTCCACCGACCCCGAGACCTCCTTGAGCGCCTCGATGCCCTCGGCCGCGGCCTTGCGCGTGGCGTCGTTCTTGTCGTGGCCGTAGCGGGCGGCCGAGCCGGCCTTCATCGCCGCGTGGCTGCCCATGCCGCGGTACTGTTTGTAGAGCTTGCCCGAGATCTCCATGATCTCGCCCGGCGCCTCGCGGCAGCCGGCGAGCAGGCCGCCGAGGATGACGGCGTCGGCGAGGGTGAGGGCCTTGACGATGTCGCCCGACTTGGTGATGCCGCCGTCGGCGATCAGCCGCACGCCGCGCCGCGCCGCGCCGCGGCCCGCGACGTACAGCGCGGTCAGCTGCGGGATGCCGACGCCGGCGACGACGCGCGTGGTGCAGATGGAGCCGGGGCCCTGGCCGACCTTGATGGCGTTGGCGCCGCACTCGGCGAGGAAGTCCACCCCCGCCGCGCTCGTCACGTTGCCCGCGATGACGGGCAGGCTGGGGAAGGCGCCGCGCACGAGGCGGACCATGTCGCCCACGCCGGCCGTGTGGCCGTGGGCGGTGGAGACGGCCACGCAGTCGACCGCCTCGTCGACGAGGGCGCCGACGTGGGCGAGGATCTTGTCGCGGTCGAGCTCGCCGTTCGCCCGGCGGACCGGCGAGAGGGCCGCGCCGACCACGAGCCGGAAGCGGGCATCGCGGGCCGGCTTGCGGCGCGACTTGGCCTCGGCGGTGATGCGCTCGACGTCGGAGCTCGTGACGAGGCCGCGGAGCCGGTCGGCCGCGTCCACCACGAGGATCTTGTGGATGCCGACGTTCTCCGTGAAGAACTTGTCCGCCTCCTTGATCGGGTCGGCCCCGAGGTCCTGCTCGGACACCGTGATCAGCTGGCGGCGCGGGGTCATGACGTCGGCCACGCGCTTGGACTTGTACCGCTCCTTCACGAGGTTGCCGGACAGCAGTCCGGCGAGGCGGCCCTGGTCGTCGACCACGGGGAAGGTCCGGAAGTCGAAGCGGCGCTGGTCGATCATCTGCAGGACCTCGGCGATGGTCGCGTCGGGCGCGACGGTGATGGGGTCCTGGATGAGGCCGTGGATGTGGCGCTTCACGCGGGCGACCTCCTTCACCTGGTCCTTCGCCGGCAGGTTGTAATGGATGAGGCCGAGCCCGCCGTTCAGCGCCATGGCGATCGCCATGCGCGACTCGGTCACGGTGTCCATGTCCGAGGAGATGACCGGGATCTGGAGCCGCAGCCCCTCGGCGAGGCTGGTGGAGGTGTCCGCGTCCTTCGGCAGGATGTCGCTGAAGAGCGTCGCCAGCGAGACGTCGTCGTAGGTCAGCGCGTTCGGGGCCTGGGCGGGGAAGAACTGGTCGGCGGGAAGGTAGAACTCGGACTCGGCGGCAACCGGCGTGCTCATGGTGTTGCCGTGAGCGAAGTAGATTCCGTCCCGGAAAGCTCAACGAGAATCTTTGCCAACGCGGACCGCCGCGCTTTGCTGGTGGCGATGGCCGCGCGGCTCAGCTTCAGGACCTACCGGCGCGCGTTCCGCGCCCCCCTGCGCACCGCGCACGGGCCGTGGACGGAGCGCGAGGGGCTGCTCGTGCGCGCCGCGCACGCGGACGGCCGCGTCGGGTGGGGCGAGGTGGCGCCGATCCCGGCGTTCGGCACCGAGACGCTGGCGGAGGCGGCCGACGTCCTCCGGGCGCTGGGCGACGCGCCCGACGCCGCGGCGCTGGCCGCCGTGCCCGCGCGCTGCGGATGCGTGCGCTTCGCCCTCGCGGCCGCGCTGGACCC
>CAYWTK010000160.1:0-6130 GCA_964460895.1 uncultured Opitutaceae bacterium | reverse complement strand
GGGCGACCTCCTCAGTACCGCCGCGCGATCCCGAAGTAGTCGAGCTGCCAGGCCTCCTGCCAGACGCGGAAGCGGCCCTCGGGGGTGATCTTGCCGTGCTCCTCGCGGTCCGCGTGCGGCAGGAGGAAGCCGAGCTCGGTGTTCACCTGCTCCATCGTCTGCTGCTGGCGGTTGAGGTCGTCGAGCGGCTCGTCCTCCCACGGCTGCGCCGTCTCGCCCGCGGCCTCGAGCCGGCGACGGTGCCGGGCGACGAGGGCGGGCAGCGAGCGCCGCCAGGGGTTGCGCTCCACCATCCAGTGCTCGGGGTAGAAGCCGCCGAAGGGCAGGAAGAAATTGTCGGTCACGTAGCGCCGCCCCGACGCCGTCTCCGACGCGAGGCTCAGGCAGACGGTGATGGCGCCGCTGTCCTGCGGCAGGAACGCCACCTGCAGGCGGACGGTGCGGTCGGGGCTCTGGTAGACCGAGACGCGCAGCCAGACGCCGCCCGCGACCTCGGCCTTGAGGGCCTGGACCGGCGTGTAGCGCTCGGTGCGCAGCCAGTCGCGCATCCGCAGCAGGCGCTCCTGCACCGGCCATTCGTCGCCGCTGAGGTTGGCGGTGAACTTGGGGAAGAGCGGGAGCGGGCTCAGGCTGATGGCGGAGACGCGCAGCCAGTTGACGCCCGACTCGAGGAGGAACCAGAGCAGGAACGCGCCGGCGGCCACGACCCAGAACGGGCGGTCGACGAGGTCGAAGCGCTGGCTCACCTCGGCCGCGAAGAGCGCGAAGAGCAGCCAGCGCAGCCAGCGGATGGGGATGGCGAGGAGCGGCGACGCCAGCCGCAGGTTGAGGTAGAACAGGACCAGCAGGAGCGCCGCCGCGGGGGCGAGCACGAGCGACATCGTCTCCGTCATGGGGCGGGGGCGCGGCCGCGGGCCGCGGAGCGGAGCGTCAGCTCAGGCGCACCGGCATGATGACGCACACGAAGCTCTCGAGCGTCTTGAACACGCCGGGGCTCACCTCGTCCTTCAGCTCGAAGAAGACCTCGTCCTTCGTCAGCGCGCGGAGCGGGTCCATGATGAACTGCGGGTTGAACGCCACCTGCAGCTCGGGGCCGCTGTAGTCGATGGCGAGCGACTCGTGGGACTCGCCGAAGTCGGGCGACGAGGCGGAGAGGTCGAGCTTGTTGGCCGAGAGCCGGATCTTGACCGAGTTGGACTTCTCGGAGGTCACCAGCGCGGCGCGGTGCACGCACTGGAGGAAGAACTCGCGCTCCAGCTTGATGCGCTGGTGGGTCTCCTTCGGGATGACCTGCTGGTAGTTCGGGTAGTTGCCCTCGACCACCTTGGAGAACAGGTAGATCGCGTCGGTCAGGCCCGAGCTGTCCTTGTCCGTGTCGATCTGGAACGCCGCGCGGCGCTCGTTGAACGAGATGCGGAGCTTGTCGCCCTTGCCGAGGAGGCGGAGCAGCTCCGCCACGGTCTTGGCCGGCAGGATGATGGCGCCGGCGCTGCCGGCGGGCACGGGGAGCTCGCGGCTGACGAGGGCGAGGCGGCGGCCGTCGGTCGCGACGAGGGCGAGCTTGCCGTCCTTGAAGTTGAAGTAGACGCCGTTGAGGATGTAGCGCGTCTCGTCGGTGGACTGCGCGTAGGCGACGTTGCCGAGCATGCCGGCGAGCTCGTCCTGGCCGAGGGTGAAGGTCTTGTCGTCGCCCGTGTCGGGCAGCTTGGGGAACTCGTCGGCCCCGATGCCCATGATGCGGAAGTTGGAGCCGCCGGAGGCGATCTTGACCTGGTGGTTGGCGCCGGTGTCGACCGTCACGTCCACGTTGGGCAGCTCGCGCACGATGGTGGCGAGGCGCTTGACCGGGAGGGTGACGCTGCCGCCCTCCTTGACCTCGGCCTTGATCCGGCAGCGGATGCCGAGGTCGAGGTTGGTGGTCGAGAGGGAGATCTGGTCCTTGTCCGCCTCGATCAGGACGTTGCTCAGGATGGGCATCGCCGCCTTCGACCCCACGACATTGAGGACCTGGGCCAGGCCGTTGCTGAAATGGTCGCGGTTGATCTTGAATTTCATCGGCAGGAAGGGTTTCCCACAAAACGAGGGGATAAGAGGGGATTCAATGAAGAAGTATCCGTATCAGTATGGTCCGCGAATTTCGCGGCAACCGGTCCGTTTCCGAGTGAAAAACGGCCCCGCCGGCCCTGCGAGCAACCCCGGAACAACCGCGCACAACCCGGTACTTGTTCACAGCGGGAAGTTATTGGACGGATTCCTCGCGCTTCTTCACAACGCGGTGGCGCAAGGCGCGCATCTGCGCGTGGCGCACGCCGCGGCGGTAGTGCTCGAACAGGCCCCAGGCGATGTAGCCGAGGAAAAGGAAGAAGAACGCGACCTCGCGGAGCTTCACCAGCAGGCCGGCGACGATCACGACCAGCACGAAGGTGCCGAAGCGCGTCCTGGTTTCCCAGTTGACCTGCTTGAAGCTCGGGTAGCGCACCGTGCTCACCATCAGGAACGCCACGAGCACGAGCAGGAGCGGCAGGGCGATGGTCAGCTGCCGCAGCTCGCGGTCGTTCTTCGCCAGGTTGACCAGCAGGAGCACGAGCGACGCCACCGTGCCGGCGGCGGCGGGGATGGGCAGGCCGACGAAGTCCTTGCTCGACTCGGCGTCGGTGCGGTGGAGCAGGGGGTTGGTGATGACGTTGAAGCGCGCCAGCCGCACCGCGCCGCACAGGAGGTAGACGAAGGCGATGAACCAGCCCAGCTCGCGGAACCACTGGTACTCCTCGCGCGGGGCCAGGATGAGGAAGAACACCATCAGCGCCGGCGCCACGCCGAACGAGACCACGTCGGCCAGCGAGTCGAACTCCGCCCCGAACAGCGACGTGCGCCCGCCCCAGCGCGCCAGCCGGCCGTCGAGGGAGTCGAACACGACCGCGAGCAGGATGAACCACACCGCCTGCGTGTATAGCTCGAGCGCCGACAGGCCGGGGTGGAGCTGGGCGTACTCGCCCGCGTCCGTGATGAGCCGGGCCTGGATGCACTTGATGACCGCGATGAACCCGCAGCAGAGGTTCCCCGCCGTCATCAGGTTCGGCAGGAAATAGATCCGGCTCGCCGTGGTGACGTTGTAGGGGTTCTCCCGCTCCTCGAGGTCGGACATGGGCGGGGGCGTCACTTCTTCGCCGTGAGGCTCTCGAGGTACCGCCAGAACTTCGAGTCCTGCTCGAAGAGCTGCTTCTCCGAGACCGGCAGCTTCAGGCGGAAGAGCGCGTCCTCCAGCGAGTCCTTGTGCAGGATGTAGTGCGTGTGGAGCTGGTCGCCGTCCACGGTGAAGTAGAAGCGGAACTCCCCCGCCCGGAGCCGGTAGAACGTCGTGCCCCCGCGGTTGAAGCGCCCCAGCGGCTCGCGCGGCGCCGCCAGGTCGGCGGGCTTCACCTTGCTGATCGGCTCGATCGCCTCCAGCTGCGCCAGCGTGTCGAGCCGGTTGAGCTCGCGCATGCTCTGCTCGGAGAAGGTGACTTGGTACATGGAGTCGTGGACCGCGCCGGCCGGCGGAGGTGCCGGGCCCGGACGCAGACCCGATGTTCCTAGGACCCCCCGGCCCCGCAGCAACGCCAAAGCCGGGACGAGCGACGAACGACGAAGGCCGAGGGACGAGGGGAGAAGCAGGGCGAAAGGAGAGCGGTGGAATCCCCGACCATCCGTCCCGCACCCCGCCCCCCAATCACCGATTACCAATCACCGATTACCAATCACCGATGACCGATACCCCCAGTTCAGCATCGAAAATCCCCGCCCGCGAACCGAGACTCCGCCGCCCCACCCCCATGACCGTCACCCTTGCCCACATCCGCGCGGCGCGCCGGCGCATCGCCGACGGGGTCGTCGCGACGCCCTGCCCCGAATCCATCCCGCTCTCCGAAATCACGGGCTCCCGCGTGTACTGCAAGTTGGACAACCTCCAGCGCACGGGCTCGTTCAAGGAGCGGGGCGCGCGCAACGCGCTCCTCCTCCTCCCGCCCGCGGCGCGCCGCCGCGGGGTCGTCGCGGCCTCCGCCGGCAACCACGCCGCGGCCCTCGCCTACCACGGGCAGCTCCTCGGCATCCCGGTCACGGTCGTCATGCCGGAGTACGCGCCGCTCATCAAGATCAGCACCTGCCGCCGCCTCGGGGCCCGCGTGCTCGTGCAGGGCGCGGACTTCGCCGCGGCCCGGACGCGGGCCGACGAGCTCGTCGCGGCCGAGGGACTGACCTACATCCACGGCTTCGACGCGCCCGAGATCATCGCCGGCCAGGGCACGCTCGGCCTCGAGGTGCTGGCGCAGGTGCCGGACGTCGACGCCATCGTCTGCCCGGTCGGCGGCGGCGGCCTCCTCGCGGGCGTGGCCGTGGCGGTCAAGGCGCTGCGGCCGCGCGTGCAGGTCGTCGCGGTCGAGAGCGAGGCGACCGGCAACCTCACCGCCGCGCTCCAGGCCGGGAAACCCGTCGTCGTGGACCGCCGGCCGACGCTCGCCGACGGACTCGCCACGCTCACGGTCGGCGCGAACTCGTTCGGGCTCATCCGCGACCGCGTCGACAAGGTCGTCCGCGTGACCGAGGACCAGATCTCCCTCGCCATCCTGCGCCTGCTCGAGATGGAGAAGATCGTCGTCGAGGGCGCCGCCGCCGCCCCGCTCGCGGCCCTCCTGTCCGGCCGGCTGCCCGGGCTCCGCGGACGCCGGGTCGTGCTCGTCGCCTGCGGCGGCAACATCGACCCCGCCATCCTTAGCCGCGTGATCGACAAGGGCCTCGTGAGCGACGGCCGCCTCACGCGCTTCACCGTCGGCATCAGCGACCGCCCCGGCGGACTCGCCGCGCTGGCGCGCGTCATCGCGGAGTCGGGGGCGAGCTTCAAGGACATCGAGCACGACCGCGCCTTCAGCGGTCCCGACGTCCACGCGGTGGACGCCATCTGCACGGTCGAGACCCGCGACGCCGCGCATATCCGCTCCCTCCACCGCGCCCTCCGCCGCGCCCGCTTCCCGGTCCGCCCCGCCAAGTAGCCCGGAGCGGGGCCATCCGTCCTTCGTCGCGTCCTGGGATCTCCAAGTGGGGGTGCGCCGCCCCCGGCGCATCTCCCGCGCGCTCGGGGGCAAGCGCCCGCCGGCTCCGGCGGCGGGATGACCGCCGGACCGGGGCCGGGAGCGCCGGCGGGAGCCGACCGGCCACCCTGCCAAAGGCCCATCCCCGGGACCGGGCGCGGGATTGAATACCCGGCGCCCGTCCGCCGTCCTAGGAGGCATGAACCTCCGCGCCCTCTCCTCCGCCCTCCTCTCCGTCGCCGCCGCCGCGGGCGGGCTGGCTTGGGACCGCGACCACGACCGCCGCGGCGGCCCGGTCGTGATCCTCTACGACCACGCCGACTTCCGCGGCGGCGCCATCGTGCTCCGCCCCGGCGAGTCGGTCGAGAACCTCGCGCGGTGGGACTTCGACGACGGCCGCCGCTCGAACGACCGCATCTCGTCCATCCGCGTCGTGGGCGGCGCGGAGGTGCGCGTGTTCACCGACGCGAACTTCCGCGGCGAGGCCCTGCGCGTGACGGACGACATCCGCGACCTCGGCCACTTCGACCGCTCCGGCCCGCGCTTCAACGACCGCATCTCCTCGATCCGCGTCGAGTGGGGACGCGGCGGCCCCGATGGCTGGCCGGATCGTCCCGGTCGCCCGGGCGGCGGCCGTCCGCCCGCCTTCCCGCCGGCGCAGCCGCCGTTCGACATCGAGAAGGCCGTGCGCCGCGCGTTCCAGGACGTGCTCGAGCGCGAGCCCGATCCCGAAGGCATGCGCACCTACCGCACCCTCGTGGTCGAGCGCGGCTGGACCGAGCGCGACATCCGCGACGCCCTGCGGCGGAGCGACGAGTACCGCGGCCCGTACATGACCCGGCGCCTCAACCGCCTCTACCGCGAAGTGCTCGGGCGCGACGTGGACGAGCGCGGCTTCGACCACTACCGCAACAAGATCATCGAGCACGGCTGGGGCGACGACGACATCCGCCGCGACCTGCGCAACAGCGCCGAATTCCGCAACCGCCCGCGCACGCAGAATCCGTAGCCGCAGGTTCCGCCGGACCCGCACCCTTGTAGGGCGGGGTCTCCGGACCCCGCCG
>CAYWTK010000159.1:3092-6155 GCA_964460895.1 uncultured Opitutaceae bacterium | reverse complement strand
AAGGAGCAGCAGGCCGCGCTCTACAAGAACCAGCAGCGCGAGATCGCCCACCTGCAGAAGTTCGTGGACCGCTTCGGCGCCAAGGCCTCGATGGCCTCGCGCGCCAAGTCGAAGGAGAAGCAGATCGAGCGCCTCAAGGAGGTCGCCGTCGAGGAGCCGTGGGAGGACCTCAAGAAGATCAACTTCCGCTTCCCGCAGCCGCCGCGCTCGGGCCTGCGCGTCGTCTCGCTCAAGGGCGTCCGGCAGGCCTACGGCGACCACGTGGTCTACCGCGACCTGAACTTCGAGGCTGAGCGCGGCCAGAAGATCGTGCTCGTGGGCCCGAACGGCGCGGGCAAGTCCACCCTGCTCAAGATCCTCGCCGGCGTCATCCCGATCCAGGGCGGCGAGCGCGAGCTCGGCAGCAACGTCGTGCCCGGCTACTTCGCGCAGAACCGCGGCGACAACCTCAGCACCGGGCTCACCGTGCTCGAGAACCTGCTGGAGCTGCGCACCGCGGAGAACCAGCTCACGGAGTCGCAGGCGCGCGCCGTGCTCGGCGGCTTCCTCTTCCGCAAGGACGACGTCTTCAAGCCCGTCTCCGTGCTCTCCGGCGGCGAGAAGTCGCGCCTCGCCCTCGCGCGGCTGCTCATCAACCCGCCCAACCTGCTGCTGATGGACGAGCCGACGACGCACCTCGACATCCCGTCGATCGACGCGCTCGTCAACGCGCTCAAGTCCTACGAGGGCACGCTGCTCTTCATCAGCCACGACGTGTACTTCATCCGCCAGCTGGCGCGGAACGTCCTGCACGTGCACAGCGGCCGGCTGACGCCCTACGCCGGCGACTACGACTACTACCTGGAGAAGTCCAAGGCCTCCAGCGCCCGCGCCGCGCTCACGGCGGGCTTCACCGACGCCCGGCCGAAGCAGGCGCCGGCCGCCCCCGCGCCGCGCGCGGCGGAGCCGCCGCCGGCGCCGGCGCGCAAGCCCAACCCGGGCGAGGTGAAGCGGCTCCGCACCGAGGTCTCGAAGCTCGAGCAGCGCGTGAGCGAGCTCGAGGCCAAGCAGGCCGAGATCGCCGCCGAGCTGGAGAAGCCCGAGACCTACGCGCAGGCCGGCCGGGCGCAGCACCTCAACCGCGAGCTGACCGCGACCGTGGACCTCCTCCACGCCGCCAACGCCGAGTGGGAGGCCGCCGCGACGCGGCTGACGGAGCTCGAGGGACCGGCGTCCGGCTGAGGCGCCGGCCGCCGCCGCTCCCCGGTCACTCGCTCACCTTGAGCAGTTCCCGGCCGTCGAGCTGGTAGATGGCGGACAGGTAGCCCTCCTCGTAGTGCTCGCCGACCTTGAGCGTGCCGCCGAGGGTCAGGGGCACGTCCATCAGCGGCGGGATGCCGCCCTGGCCCATGCGGACGATGATCCACTCGTTGATCCGCGGCATCGCGCCGAAGCAGCAGGCGCTCTGGTCCTTCATCAGGAGGAACTCGGTCACCTTGCCGTCCTTGAACTTGGTCGGGAGCATGAAGCCGGTGATGGCCACGCTCTTCGCGTCGAGCTTCCGCACCGACTCCGGGATCTGCCCCTTGGCCTGGGCCGCGGCCGCGTCGGCCGGCGCGTCGAAACCGGGCACGGCGTAGTGGAAGGAGGCCAGCACCTCGAAGCCGAGCGGCTCGAAGGCCTTGGCGTCCGCGGCGCGCGCGGGGCCGCCGGCCGCGAGGACGGCGGCGAGGGCCAGGAGGCGGAGCGGGAGGGACAGGCGCATCAGGGGTGCAGGTGGAACGGGACGTCGCGGAACTCGGCGCCGCGGACCTTAACCGCGCGCACCACCCCGTCAAAGTGTTTGATCTCCCGCAGCCACGGCGCCGCGCCCTCGAACGCGGAGGTGTCGCCCGGGGCCTCGCCGGTGATGGGGTTGCCCACCGCCGAGAGGGTGACGAGCCGGCGCGCGCCGGCGGCCTCCTGGATGTCGAACGAGGCCATGCCGACGCGGACGAAGTTCTCGGCGTGCGCGTCGAGCACCCACGCCTGCAGCACGCCGCGGGCGGCGTCGTACTTGAACTCGAGGTTGAACTCGTGGTTGCCGAGCTCGACGAGCTCGCCGCCCATGAGCGGCTTGTGGGCGTGGCTGCCGTGGTTGTGCCCCGCGTGCGGGTCGGCCTGCGCGGCGTGGGCCTTGGCGTCGAGGGAATCCTTGCTGCCGTAGGTGACGACCCCCTCGGATTTCCGGCCGCAGCCGGCGAGGAGGAGGGCGACGGTGAGGAGGGCGGGGGCGAGCGCGGTCTTCATCGACGGCCATTCGGATGGCGACGACGGCGTCCGACGCAAGGCCCGAGAGGGCGCCGAAAAAACGCGGGCGATTTTCCCCGGACCCGGCATCGGCCCGTTCAGGGCGTCCGAGGCAGGAAGGCGAACGCCGCCGCGAAGCGCGCGCGGGCGTCGGTCCCGACGTTGCGGCCGTGGCCGACGATCACGCGCTGGAAGTCCCAGGCGAGGATGCGGTCGAGGGAGGCGCGCACGGCGGCGCGGTCGCGCATCATCAGCTTCTCCAACCGGGTCGGACCGAAGCGCTCCCACGAGCCGTAGAGGCGCATCAGGAACGCGAACCACCACGGGCCGTCCGGGCCGAAGTTGAAGACGAGGTCCGCGACGATGAGGCTGCGCGAGGGGCGGTGGAAGAAGACGACCTCGTTCATCGCGGGCATGCCGCGCACGAGGTGCTGGTCGAGCACGTCGGCCCAGTCGGGGTGCGGCGCGTCGGACAGCTCCGCGCCGAAGCGCACGTCGCGCTTGCGCGCCGCCAGCCCGGGCGCGGCGTGGAAGAGGGCGTCGGGCTGCTCCGCCTGGAACTCGCGCAGGCACTCGTCGTGCCAGAGGTTGGGCGCCACGACGTGCCGCACGGGCCCGAGTGCGGCGAGCTCGGCGCGGAGCGCCGGGGTCATCGGCACCGGCGAGTGCACCCACAGCCCGCCGCCGGGCAGGCGCGCGGCGACGAGCTGCCGCCCGAGCGGCAGGCCCATGGCCCGATAGGGCACCGGGCAGATCCACAGGTCGCGGTCGATCGGTTGAAGCAGGCTCATGAGG
>CAYWTK010000159.1:0-2992 GCA_964460895.1 uncultured Opitutaceae bacterium | reverse complement strand
AGGGGGCGCGCGCTCACGAGACCGGCGCGAGCGTCTCCGCGACCGGCACGCGGTAGGCCTGCCAGGCGGGGGCGAGGCCGCCGAGCGCGGCGAGGGCGACGAGGGCGGCGGGGACCCAGACGAGGACGGGGTCCCAGCGGAAAGGCTCGAGCACGACGCCCGTCTCGGCGCGCACCACCGCGGCCACGCCGAGGCCGAGGGCGGCGAAGACCGCGAGCCCGAGGACCGCGCCGAGCGCGCCGATGGCCGCGGCCTCGCCGAGCACCGCGCCGAAGACCGTGCGGCGGTGCGCGCCGAGGGCGCGGAGGATGGCGAGGTCGCGCCGGCGCGCGCTCATCGAGCCGTGGATGCCCACGAGCACGAGCGCGGCGGCGACGGCGGCGACGAGCCAGGCGACCAGCGTGAGGACGCGGTCGACCCACGAGATCCGGTTGAACAGGTCGGCCACGATCGTGCCGATCGGGTAGGCGAACGTCATGCGGTTGCCCTGCCGGTTGATCATCGTGTCGAGCATGACCCCGGCCGAGGCGGCGCGGAGCTGGATGAGGACGGCGCTGACGTCGTTGGCCGCGCGCGGGTCGTGTCCGCCCATCGTCTGCACCCCGCTGAGCGGGATCCACACCACGCGGTCGGCCGGCGTGCCCGTGGGCTCGAGGAGGCCGACGACGGTGTAGGTCTCCTCGTGCTGCGTGGACGGGTCGAACGCGAGGCCGTGGTAGGGGCGGAACGTGTCGCCCACCTTCCAGCCCAGCCGCCGGGCGGCGAGCGCGCCCACGACCGCCTCGCGCTGCCGGTCGGCGAACATCCGTCCGCCCGGGGCCACCGCGTAGCGGCGGCCGGACGCGTACTCGACGTCGAAGTAGGACGGCAGCGTGCCGACGATGCGCCAGCCGCGGTAGTTGTCGCCGACGGCGAGGGGGATGGCGGCCTTGACCGCCGGGTGGCGGCGCACGGCCTCGACGTCCTGCGGCGGCAGGTTGCCGGGCGAGGCCTCGAGGTGGAAGACGGCGTTGAGCACGAGCTGGAGCTTCGACCCGCGCGCGCCGAGCACGGCGTCGAAGCCCGAGGTGGTGTTGGCGAACGCGGCCTGCGCCTGCGTCTTGACCATCCAGACCGTGAGCAGCAGCCCCGCCGCGAGCGCGAGGCCGCCGGCGCTGACGAGGGTCGAGAGCGCGTGCTGGCGGAGGGAGCGGTGGATGAGGGAGAGGAGGGTCATCCGGGGGCGGAGGACGGAGGACGGAAGGCGGAGAGCGGGGACGGGCCGGCGGACGCGGCGCTCAGGGGTTCGGGGACGCCGCGCGGTTGAGCGGGTGGAAGTCCTGCACGTCCGCGAACTCCGCCAGCACGGCGGGGTCGTGGCTGACGAGCAGGAGCGCGGCGCCCTCCTCGCGGCAGACCTCGCGGATGAGGGCCAGGGCCTCGCGGCCGTGGCGGGCGTCGAGGTTGCCCGTCGGCTCGTCGGCGAGGACGAGCTTCGGGCGGTGGGCCAGCGCGCGGGCGACGGCCACGCGCTGCTGCTGGCCGGTGGAGAGCTGGCGGGGGAAGTGCCCGAGCCGGTCGCCGAGGCCGACGCGGCGGAGCAGGGCCTCGGCCCGCGCGCGGTCGCGGCCGCGGCCGAAGGCCATGCCGAGCTCGACGTTCTCGCGGACGGTGTGGCCCTGGAGCAGGTTGAACGTCTGGAAGATGTAGCCGACCGACTCCGCGCGCGCGCGGTCGCGCGCGGCCTCGCCGAGGGCGGCGAGGTCGCGGCCGTCGAGCTCCACCCGTCCGCGGTCGGGCGCGAGGATGCCGGCGACGAGGTGGAGGAAGGTCGTCTTGCCCGACCCGCTCTCGCCCCGCAGCACGCGCTGCTCGCCGGCGGCGAGCGCGAACGCCGGCACGTCCACGACCGTCGCGCGCCCGGCGCCCCCGACGCGCGGGAAGGTCTTCACGAGGTCCGCGATCTGCAGGAGCGGCATGGCGGGATAATGGCGCCGACACGGAAGATTAATCGCGCTAAACGTCAACGGCGCCGGTCGCGGGGACCGAGATTAGACTGGCCTCGTCCGGAGGCGGCGGCCATGGATTGCCGTCTCTACACCCACCCCACCCTCCCTCGCTATGTTGATCACACACCACTGGAAGCGGGCGGGCCTGGCCCTCGGCCTGGCGGCGTGCGCGGCCCCCGCGTACGCCGGCGATGCGAACATCCGCATCCCCGACCTCAATGCCATCAACTTCAACGTGCTCGGGCAGGCCGTCAACGGCCACACCCTGCTCTACCTCTCGATCTTCGCGTGCCTCGTGGGCGCGGCGTTCGGCCTGGTGGAGTACTTCAAGGTCCGCGCGCTGCCCGTCCATGACTCGATGCGCGCGGTCTCCGACATCATCTGGGAGACGTGCAAGACCTACCTGCTGACGCAGGGCAAGTTCCTCGCCATCATCGGCGCGCTCATGGCGGTGTGCATCGCGTACTACTGTTTCGGCTCGCTGGGCAAGGACGCGACCACCCACCAGATCGACTGGGGCCGCGGCGGCGGGCTCTTCGTCATGGTGCTCGCCTTCACCGTCCTCGGCATCCTCGGCTCCTACGCCGTCGCCTGGTTCGGCATCCTCATCAACACGCGCGCCAACAGCCGCGCCTCGTTCGCCGCGCTCGCCGGCAAGCCGCTGCCCGTCGTCCAGATCCCGCTGCAGGCCGGCATGTCCGTCGGCCTGATGCTCGTCTGCGTCGAGCTCCTCGTGATGACCGGCATCCTCCTCTGGGTGCCGCCCGCGCTGGTCGGCGTGTGCTTCCTCGGCTTCGCCATCGGCGAGTCGCTCGGCGCCTCCATCCTCCGCATCTGCGGCGGCATCTTCACCAAGATCGCGGACATCGGCTCCGACCTGATGAAGATCGTCTTCAAGCTGCCCGAGGACGACCCGAAGAACCCGGGCGTGATCGCCGACTGCACGGGCGACAACGCCGGCGACTCCGTCGGGCCCTCGGCCGACGGCTTCGAGACCTACGGCG
>CAYWTK010000158.1:0-6190 GCA_964460895.1 uncultured Opitutaceae bacterium | reverse complement strand
CCTTCGAGCTCTACGACATCATCCGCCTCGACCACTTCCGCGGCTTCAACACCTACTGGGAGATCCCCGCGGGCGCGCCGGACGCGCGCACGGGCTCCTGGCAGTGCGGCCCGGGCCTCGACTTCTTCCACGCGGTGCGCCGCGCCCTGCCGTCGGCGCGCATCATCGCCGAGGACCTCGGCTACATCGGGCCCGAGGTGGTCGAGCTGCGCCGCGCCGCCGGTCTGCCCGGGATGAAGATCGTCCAGTTCGCCTACGGCCACGACGCCAACAACGCGAACCTGCCGCACTACTACCCGCCCGAGAGCGTCGCCTACACCGGCACGCACGACAACACCACCGCGCGCGGCTGGCTCGAGTCGCTCCAGCCGCCGTACGCGGAGCGGATCGACGAGTACTTCCAGCTCGCCGGGTCGCGCTCCGCCTGGCCCGTCATCCGCGCGGCGCTCGCCTCGACCTCGCGGCTGGCGGTGATTCCGATGCAGGACCTCCTCGACCTCGGCGCGGAGGCGACCTTCAACCGCCCCGGGACCAACGAGGGCAACTGGCAGTGGCGCTTCGACCGCCCCACCCTCGACCGCTTCCGCGAGGAGCGCCTCGCCCTCTTCCGCCACTGGATCGACCTCTTCGACCGCACCGGCGACCGTCCGGTGCGCGACTACAGCGAGCCGACGACCCCTTAACCCCGCCCCGCCTCCTCCCATGAGAGAACTCAAGCCCCTCACCCTGCCGGCCATCTTCAACATGAGCTTCGGCTTCTTCGGCATCCAGTTCGGCTGGGGCCTGCAGATGGCCAACATGAGCGCGATCTACGAGTTCCTCGGGGCCAAGGAGAGCGACATCCCGATCCTCTGGCTCGCGGCGCCGCTCACCGGCCTGCTCGTGCAGCCGATCGTCGGCTACTACAGCGACCGCACCTGGATGCCCAAGCTCGGGCGGCGCCGGCCCTACTTCCTCGCGGGGGCGATCTGCGCGAGCCTCGCGCTGGTCGTGATGCCGAACTCGAGCGCGCTCTGGATGGCCGCCGCGCTGCTCTGGATCCTCGACGCCTCGGTCAACGTCAGCATGGAGCCCTTCCGCGCCTTCGTCGCCGACCTGCTCCCGCCGCGCCAGCGCCAGGTGGGCTTCGCCATGCAGAGCCTGCTGATCGGCCTCGGCGCCGTGCTCTCGTCGTCGCTGCCCTGGCTCCTCACCAACCTCGGCCTGGTCGACGCCTCGGCGCACGCGGGCGGCACGATCCCCTGGTCCGTCAAGCTGTCGTTCTACATCGGCGCCGTCGTCTACATCGTCGCGGTCGCCTACACCATCGTCACCACCGAGGAGCACCCGCCCACCCCGGAGCAGGCCGCGGCCGCGCAGGCGCCGGCGTCCTTCTTCGCCGAGACGATCCACGGCATCCGCAGCATGCCCCACGTCATGCGCCGCCTCGCGGTCGTCCAGTTCTTCACCTGGCTCGGCCTGTTCTGCATGTGGATCTACTTCATCCCCGCCATCGCCCGCGCGGTCTTCGGCGGCCAGCCGGGCTCGCCCGAGTACCAGAAGGGCCTCGAGTGGGGCGGCGTGTGCTTCGCGACCTACAACGCGGTCGCGTTCGGCGTCTCGTTCCTCCTCGTCGCCCTCGCCCAGCGCGGGGTCTCGGCCAAGGCGATGCACCGCGTCGGACTCGCCTGCGCCGGCGCGGGTCTGGTCTCGGCCGGCATCTTCAAGACGCCGGAGCTGCTCCTCGTCTCGATGGTCGGCGTCGGCATCGGCTGGGCCACCATCCTCTCCATGCCCTACGCCCTCCTCTCCAACGCCATCCCCGCCGAGCGGATGGGCTTCTACATGGGCGTCTTCAACTTCTTCATCGTCCTGCCCCAGATCCTCGCCGCCACCCTGCTCGGGCCGGTCGTCCAGCACCTGCTCGGCGGCAACCCGCTCGCGGCGGTGATGGTCGGCGGCGGCGCGATGTTCGCGGCGGCCGTCGCCCTCACGTGGGTGCCGGAGGAGACCGCGGCCGCGCGCGCGGCCTGACGACCCGGCCGGCGGTCAGGACGCCTTTGGCGTCGGGACGCCGTGCGTGAAGTCGAGGCGGTCGTGATAGACCGTCTTCGGCTGGCTGTCCTGCTGCTGGCGCGCGGCCTCGAGCTTCAGGCGGAACTCGTGCGGGGTCATCCCCTTGTGCTGCTTGAAGACGCGCGCGAAGTAGGCCGGGTCCGCGAAGCCGCTGGCGTACGCGATCTCCGAGACGGTCAGCTTGGTCGTCTCCAGCGCGAGGATCGCGCCCTCGATGCGGATGCGCTGGATGTAGTGCGTGAGGCGCTCCTTCGTCTCGACGTGGAAGAGGTGCGAGAGGTAGTCGGCCGAGCACCCCAGCACCTCGGCGACGTGCTGCACGCTGAGGTCGGGATTGGCGAACTGCTCCCGGACGAGGCACTTCGCCTGGAAGACCTTGCCGATGTCGCTGTTCAGCTGTCCCGTGCCGGTCTCGACGATGTTCCGCAGCAGGCCGAGCAGCGCGAGCGCCAGGCCCTTCAGCACCGAGTCGCGCGCGGGGCTCTGCATCGCGTGGGCCTGCGCGAGCGAGTTGGCGAGCGTGAGGAAGACGTCGAGGTTCGGCGCGTCGAAGAACTCGATCACCTCGATGTCCGGCTTCCCCGGCCGCGCCTCGTGGGCGAAGTGGACGCTGATGGTGTTGTTGTAGAAGCCGACCACGAGGTTGCGGAAGGGGCGCTCCGGGTCCGCGCCCACCACCTCGCCGTGCGGCACGCCGGCGGGGATGACGCACATCTCCTCCGGCCCGACGCGGAAGGCGCCCCGCGGGAAGCTGAAGTCCGTCCAGCCCTGCAGGCCGAGGAAGATCTCGGGCCGGTAGTGGTAGTGCATGCCGCGCTTGTTCTGCACCGGCTTCGTCGGGTGGGGCACGCGCAGCACAAGCCGGTTGCGTTCGGTGAGGCGGATCGCCTCGTCGAAGACCTGCCGCATCTCCGCACGGTTGTGCGTGCTCATCGAGCGGGCGGCGAATAGCGCGTGGGGGGCGGCGCTGGTCGCGGTCATAGGAGTTAGGTGCGCGGACCGTGCGCCTCCTCCCGGGGAATCTCAAACGCTAAATCGCCTCCCCGCCCGGCGGGGGAACGGGAACCGACCCGGCGCCTAGGCCCCGCCCCACGACCGGACCGCGGCGACGACCCTATCCACATCTCCTTCTCTCATGCCTAGATGCAAAGGCAGCGACAGCACCTCCCGGCAGGCCCGCTCCGTCTCGGGCAGGACGTCGTCGGTCCGGTAGGCGGGCTGGTGATGGACCGGGACCGGGTAGAGCACGCCGCAGTGGATGCCGTGGGATTCGAGGTGGGCGCGCAGCGCGTCGCGCGCCGGCGTGCGCACGGCGAACTGGTGCCAGGCGGGGACGAAGCCCGCCGGCACGACCGGCAGGCGCAGCGGCCCGCCCGCGAGCGCGTCGAGGTAGCGCCGGGCCAGCCGCGCGCGGTGGGCGTTCTCCGCGTCGAGCCGCGCCAGCCGCACGCGCAGGACCGCGGCCTGCAGCTCGTCGAGGCGGCTGTTGCGCCCGTGCTCGTCGGCCACGTAGCGGGTGCGCCAGCCGTACTGGCGCAGGAGCCGCACGCGCTCGAGTGGCGCGGCGTCGGCGCCCGTCACGGCCCCGGCGTCGCCGAACGCGCCGAGGTTCTTCGTCGGGTAGAAGCTGAACGCGGCGAGGTCGCCGACCGCGCCGGCCGCGCGCGGGCCGAGGCGCGCGCCGTGCGCCTGCGCGCAGTCCTCGAGCACCCGCGCGCCGTGCGCCCGCGCGGCCGGGACGATCGCGGCGAGGTCGCAGCCGAGGCCGTAGAGGTGCACCGGCAGGACGACCTTCACCGCACCGACCCGCGCCAGCGTCCGGCCGAGCGCGGCCGCGTCCATCAGCATCGTGTCGGGGTCGGTGTCCACGAACACGGGCCGCGCGCCGGTCGCGACGATGGCGCTGACGGTCGCGGTGACGGTGTTGGCCACGGTCGCGACGCGGTCGCCGGGACCGACGTCGAGCGCCCGCAGCGCCAGCTCCAGCGCGTCGGTCCCGTTGGCCACGCCGACCGCGCCGGCGGCCCCGAGCCAGCGGGCGAACTCCGCCTCGAACGCGGCCAGCTCCGGCCCGTGGATGTAGGTGCCCCCCGCGAGGACGCGCGCGACGGCCGCGTCGATCTCGGCGCGGGCGGCGAGGTAGCCGGCCCGGGGGTCGGCGCTGACGATCTTGTCCATCGGGCGCGGAGCTTGGGACCGCGCCCCGTCGCCGACAAGCCCCGCCTCCGCCGTCACCGCCAGCGGTCGGGCCCGCGGCGCGCGAGCGCGGCGCGGACGGCGGCGAGGGGACGGGTGTTGAGCACGTGCTCCGCCGTGAGCCAGCCCTTCCGCGCCGCCGCCACCCCGGCGCGGAACCACTCGAGCTGCGACGCCCGGTGCGCGTCAGGGTTGATCGCGCAGACGAGCCCGCGCGCCGCGGCCCGCCGCCAGTGGCGCCAGTCGAGGTCGAGGCGCCACGGGCTGGCGTTGAGCTCGAGGATCACCCCCCGCTCGACCGCCGCGTCGATCACCCGCTCGAGGTCCACGTCGTAGCCCGGCCGCTCGAGCAGCAGGCGTCCGGTCGCGTGGCCGAGCATGGTGACGTGCGGGTGCTCGAGCGCCCGGAGGATGCGGCGCGTCTGCGCCTCGCGGTCGAGGGTGAAGGCCGAGTGGACCGACACGACGACGTAGTCGAGCTCGCCGAGCAGCTCGTCCGGGAAGTCGAGCCGGCCGTCCGGCAGGATGTCGCACTCCGTCCCGGCGAAGACGTGCGTGCGGCAGCGGCCCGAGGCGTTGAGGCGCCGGATGGCCTCGACCTGCGCGCGCAGCCGCGCCTCGTCGAGCCCGCGCGCCTGGAAGCTCGCCTTCGAATGGTCCGCGATGCCGAGGTACTCCCAGCCGAGCGCCTCGGCGGCGGCGGCCATCTCCTCGAGGGTGTTGTGGCCGTCGGACTCCGTCGTGTGGTTGTGGAAGACGCCGCGCAGGTCCCCCTCCTCCACCAGGCGGGGCAGCGGGCCCGCCTCCGCCGCCTCGATCTCGCCCAGCCCCTCCCGCAGCTCCGGGGGGATGGGCGCGAGGCCGAGCGCGGCGAAGAGCCCGGCCTCGTCGCGGATGTCCGTCCGCAGGCCCGCGGCCGCCGCCTTCTCCTTCGCCGTGCCCTCGCCCTCCGCGGGCACGAGGCCCCACTCGCTCAGGCTCAGGCCCCGCTGCAGGGCGCGGTGGCGCAGCTGGACGTTGTGGTCCTTCGAGCCGGTGAAGTGGTGGAGCGCGAAGACGAACTGCTCGGGCGGCACCAGCCGCAGGTCCGCCTGCAGGCCGGACGCGAGCCGGATGCTGGCCTTGGTCTCGCCGTGGGCCGTGACCTCCTTCACGCCGGGCGCCGCGACGAACCAGTCCACCACCGGGCGCGGATCGCGCGTCGCGACGAGGAAGTCGAGGTCGCCGACGGTCTCCAGCCGGCGCCGCAGGCTGCCCGCATGCTCGGCCCGCTCCACCTGCGGCAGGCCGCGGAGCCCGGCGAGGATGGGCTCGGCCTCGGCGAAGGCCTTGAACCAGAGGTGGCGCCGGCCGTAGGCGGCCCGGTTGGCGATGCCCTCGAGGATCTTCGCCTGGGTCTTCTCCCCGAAGCCGTCGAGCGCCGCCACCCGCCCGTCCCGGCACGCGGCCTCGAGCGCCGCGAGCGAGTCCACGCCGAGGGCCGCGTGCAGCGCGCGCACCTTCTTCGGGCCGACGCCCGGGATCTCGAGCATCTCGACCATCCCGGCGGGGATGGACGCGCGCAACTTGTCGTGGAAGGCGAGGCTCCCGGTCGTGCGCAGCTCGCCGATCTTCTGCGCCAGCGCCTCGCCGATGCCCTTGACCTCCGCCAGCGACCCCGCGGCCACGCGCGCGTCGATCTCCTCCTCGGGCAGGGTCTCGAGGATGCGCGCGCCCGCGGCGTAGGCGCGCACCTTGAAGGGGTTCTCGCCCTTCAGCTCGAGCAGCGTGGCGATGTCCTGCAGCACCGCCGCGATCGCGCCCTTGTCCCGCGCGCTCATGGCCCCTCCGTCCCCCGCGTCCGCGCGGCCGCCGCCAGCGCCGCCAGCCGCGCGCGGTCGAGCTTGCCGGCGGCGGTGCGCGGCCACTCGGCCAGCGCGACGTAGTCCTTGGGCCGCTG
>CAYWTK010000157.1:0-6199 GCA_964460895.1 uncultured Opitutaceae bacterium | reverse complement strand
CCGTCGCGGCGGGCGCGACCGAGTTCTGGGAATGCGGCCCGGGCGGCGTCCTCGCCGGCCTCGCGCGCCGCACCGACAAGGCGTGGGTCGTGAAGTCCTTCAGCGAGCTGGCCGAACTCCCCGCCTGAGATGCCCGCCCCGTTGACCCGCAACTTCTGCATCATCGCGCACGTCGACCACGGCAAGACGACGCTGTCCGACCGGCTGCTCGAGTTCACCAACACCGTCTCGCAGCGGGTGATGACCGACCAGCACCTCGACGCGATGGACCTCGAGAAGGAGCGCGGCATCACCATCAAGATGCACCCGGTGGTGATGCACTACCCGGCGAAGGACGGGAAGACCTACAAGCTCCACCTGACCGACACGCCGGGCCACGTGGACTTCTCCTACGAGGTCTCGCGCTCGCTCGCCGCCTGCGAGGGCGCGCTGCTCCTGATCGACGCCGCGCAGGGCGTCGAGGCACAGACCGTCGCCAACGCCCACCTCGCGTTCAACCAGGGGCTCAAGGTCATCCCGGTCATCAACAAGATCGACCTGCCCAGCGCCAACCTCGAGCTCTGCACCAAGCAGCTGGAGGACATCCTCACCATCCCGGCGGAGGAGGCGATCCTCGCCAGCGGCAAGGCGGGCATCGGCATCGAGGACATCCTCGAGGCCGTCGTCACCCGCATCCCGCCGCCGCGCTGGACCGACTACCCGACGCTGCGCGCGCTCGTCTTCGACTCGAAGTACGACTCGTACCGCGGCGTCATCTCCTACGTCCGCGTCTTCTCGGGGACCATCCGCGCGGGCG
The DNA here is from genome assembly GCA_964460895.1 of uncultured Opitutaceae bacterium. Taxonomy (GTDB): domain Bacteria; phylum Verrucomicrobiota; class Verrucomicrobiia; order Opitutales; family Opitutaceae; genus Didemnitutus. The sequence goes on along the minus strand of CAYWTK010000157.1, from coordinate 5,403 downwards.
AGATGATGATGCTGATGAGCACGGGCCAGCGCTCGGAGGTCAAGGAGGTCGGCGTCTTCCGGCCCGCGATGGAGAAGGTGGCCGAGCTCGGCCCCGGCGACGTCGGCTACCTCGTCAGCAACATCAAGAGCACCGACGAGATCAAGATCGGCGACACCGTCACGCACGCCAACAAGCCCGCCGCCGAGATGCTGCCCGGCTACAAGGAGGTGCGCCCGATGGTCTACTGCGGCCTCTATCCGCTCGAGTCGAACGACTACGAGAAGCTCAAGGTCGCGCTCGGCAAGCTGCGCCTCAACGACTCCGCGCTCGTCTACCAGACCGAGACCTCGGTCGCGCTCGGCTTCGGCTTCCGCGCCGGCTTCCTCGGCCTGCTCCACATGGAGGTCATCCAGGAGCGCATCCGCCGCGAGTACGACGTGGACATCATCTCGACGTACCCGAGCGTCGTCTACCGGGTGACGACCCACGGCCACGACCCGATCGAGGTGGACAACCCCGTCGACCTGCCGGATCCCGCCTCCATCGCGGAGATCGCCGAGCCGACGATCAAGGCCTCGATCCACATCCCGAACGAGTTCATGGGGGACATCCTCAACCTCATCATGGAGAAGCGCGGCACGGTGGACCACACCGACACGCTCGACGCCAACCGGGTGATGCTGACGTGCATCCTCCCGCTCAACGAGATCCTCGTGGACTTCAACGACCGGCTGAAAAGCATCACGCGCGGCTACGGCTCGATGGACTACGAGCTCGGCGAGTACCGCGCGTCCGACCTCGTGAAGATGGAGATCCTGGTCAACGGCGACCCGGTGGACGCGTTCGCGAGCATCGTCCACCGCTCGAAGGCCGAGTCGCAGGGCCGGCAGCTCTGCGAGAAGCTGGCCGAGATCATCCCGCCGCAGATGTTCAAGATCGCGGTCCAGGCCGCCATCGGCGGCAAGATCATCGCCCGCGACAACGTGCGCGAGATGCGGAAGGACGTCACCGCGAAGTGCTACGGCGGCGACATCACCCGCAAGCGGAAGCTCCTCGAGAAGCAGAAGGAGGGTAAGAAGAAGATGAAGCAGATCGGCAAGGTCTCGATCCCCCCGGACGCGTTCATCCAGGTGCTCAAGACGAACAGCTGAGCGCGCCGCCGTGATCCCGTCCTTCCTGCTGACCGAGAACGCCCGCATGCGGCGCCACGCGGCCAACTGGCTCGAGGTGGCCGAGCGCGTGCACCATTTCCGCCGGGACCTGCTCTCGGCCCAGGAGAACCAGCGGCTGCTCGGCGCGGCGGGCGAGGTGAAGGCGCGGCTGGCGGAGAAGGCCGACGCCGGGAAGCTCAAGCTCTCGCTGGAGAAGCTCGAGGGCGTGCTGCGCGCGACGGGCGGACGCATCTACCCGACGTCGTCGCTGGTGGAGAACGTCGAGTTCTTCCTCGTCGCGGCCATCGTCATCCTCGGCCTGCGCGCGTACTTCGTGCAGCCGTTCAAGATTCCGACGAATTCGATGTGGCCGAGCTACTACGGCATGACGCACGAGCTCTTCACCGCGGGGGAGGAGCCGGGCATCCTCGGCCGCGCGGCGCGGCTGGTCGCGTTCGGCGCCACGCATTTCGCGGCCGAGGCGCCGCGGGCGGGCGAGGTGATGATCCCGGTCAACCGCGACCTGCGCGTGCCGTACTCGGAGGTCACCGGCCGCACGCTCGGCGTCGTGCCGACCCGCCGGCGCGAGTACACCTTCATGGTCGACGGCGCGCCGACCACGCTGCAGGTGCCGGCCGAGTTCAACCTCGAGCGCGTGCTGGAGGACGCGTACGCCGGGCCGGGGGGCGGGGACCTGGCGGATTTCGTGCAGCGGCAGGTGCGGAAGCTCGGACGCGACCCGCAGTCCTCGGTGCTCGCGGTCACGCTCGGCGGCCGCCGCTACGAGCAGCGCGTCTTCTGGATCCCCGTCGGCAAGCAGGTGCGCACGGGCGAGCCGGTGCTGTCGTTCGACATCCTGACCGGCGACCTGCTGTTCGTGGACCGGTTCACGTACAATTTCTTCCCGCCGAAGGTCGGGCAGGGGTTCGTCTTCAAGACGGAGAACATCGACAGCCCGCGGATGAAGGACCGCAACGGCGAGCAGGTCCGCCAGTACTACATCAAGCGACTCGTCGGCGGCCCCGGCGACCGGCTGGAGATCCGCAACGGGACGAACGGCGCCGGCGCGCTGTTCCGGAACGGCGCGCCGATCACCGGGGCCGACGCGTTCGCCGCCAGCGCGAAGCGCGCGGATCGTTATCCCGGCTACGTCGCCGCGGGCCTGCTCGACACGGGACGCACGGCCGAGGTGCCGGCGGACGCCTACATGGCCCTGGGCGACAATTCCCCGCACAGCGAGGACAGCCGCTTCTGGGGCGCCATTCCCGAGAAGGACGTCGTCGGCCGGCCGCTGCTGATCTATTACCCATTCTCCAAGCGGTGGGGCATCGCGAACTAGGATTCGCCGGCCGAACGCTCGGGGCCACGGCTTGGACGGGGAGTTCCGGGGTCGTTCCGCCGGGGTTCGAGGGAGAGTTCAGCCTCCCAGCGCGCAGGTTGCGGTGGTCCGTAAGTGGCACAATAGGCATTATGTCCCAAATACATTCCTGCCGAAAAGCCTCTCCACCAGCGGGCTCTGAATCCCGTCCTCAGGCGGTACCCCCTCCCGCCCGGTGCTTGCGCCGGAAGCGCAGCGGCGACTCGCCGGCCTCGCGCCGGAAGGTGGAACTCAGGTAACTCGGCGAGGCGAAACCGGTCTGGTCGGCGATGCGGGCGATCGGCAGGTCGGATTCGAGCAGGAGCTGACGCACCCGCTCCAAGCGGCTCGCGACGATCGCGCGGTGCGGGGTCTGGCCGAACTCCCGTCGGAAGCGGCGTTCCAGATGCGTGCGGGAGAGTCCGGCGGCGCGGGCGACGTCGACGACCTGAATCCCCTCGCCCGCCCGCTGGCGGATGAACCGCATCGCGGCGGCCAGGGCCGCGTCGCCGACGGCGACGACGTCGGTCGATTGGCGGGCTTCGACGCGCACGGGGCCGATGGCGCGCGAGACCGGCCGGACGCGACGACGCCCGTGCACCATGCGCCCGTGAAGCTCCCGCGCGGCCTCGAAGCCGGCGCGCCGGGCGTTGGGCAGGATGCTGCTGAGCGGCGGATGGCAGAGGTCGCAGACGACCTCGTCGTTGTCCACGCCCAGCACCGCCACCGCGCCCGGCACGTCCAACCCGAGCCGGCCGCAGGCCTCGATCACCTCCTGCGCGCGCGCGTCGTGCGAAACGAACACCCCGACCGGCTTCGGCAGGCCCCGCAGCCACGCCGCGAGCCGCCGCGCCTCGGCGCGGTCGTCGCCGTCGGCGCGGAACTCGAAGTCGTCCACGGGCCGCCCGGCCGCGCGCGCCGCCGCGGCGAAGGCCCGGCCGCGCTCGCGGGACCAGAGGAAGCGCGCGTCGCCGCAGTACGCGAGCCGGCGCAGGCCGCGCTCCTCGAAGTGCGCGGCGGCGAGCCGCGCCACCGCGCCGTTGTCGATCGTCACCCGGGGGAACTCCGAGCGCGCCCGCTCCGCGCTCACGTCCACCACCGGCCGGCCGGTCGCCCGCAGCGCCGCGGCCATCCGGTCGTTGTCCACCCGCGCGATGATCCCGTCGCCGTCCCAGCCCGCCAGCCAGTCCGGCAGCGGCGCGAGCCGCGCCTGCTCCGTGAGCCGCACCGACCAGGTGCGGACTGAGGCCATCCAGTCGTGGACCCCGTGGAGCAAGTCCCGGCCGTAGCGGTTGGAGGTCTCCACGAGCAGCGCGACCCGGAAGCGGCGGTCTGGCATCGGCCCGAGGACAGACGAGCGTGGTCAAAAATCAAAAGAAATAGGCGAAAGATTGTTACCGTCCGCGGCCGGCGTTGGCGCACAATGGCGGCCGCCTCCCCATGAAATCCCCCCGCGTCCACTTCCCGTCCGTCCCGCGCATCGCCTACGAGGGCCCGCGCTCCGCGAATCCGCTCGCCTTCCGCCACTACGACCCGGCCGAGGTCGTGGACGGCCGCACGCTCAAGGAGCACCTGCGCTTCTCCGTCGCCTACTGGCACGCGTTCCGCGGCGTCGGGTCCGACCCGTTCGGCCTCGGCACCATCGTCCGCCCGTGGGAGCGCGGGAAGGACCCGCTGTCCGTCGCCAAGACGCGCCTGGACGCCGCGTTCGAGTTCCTCGTCAAGGTCGAGGCGCCCTTCTGGTGCTTCCACGACCGCGACATCGCGCCCGAGGGCCGGACGCTGGCCGAGTCGAACCGCCACCTCGACGCGGTCGTCGCGCACGCCAGGCAGCTCCAGCGCGCCACCGGCGTGCGCCTGCTCTGGGGCACCGCGAACCTCTTCTCGAATCCGCGCTACATGGCCGGCGCCGCCACCAACCCCGACGCCCACGTCTTCGCCTACGCCGCCGCGCAGGTGAAGAAGGCGCTGGAGGTCACGCAGGAGCTCGGCGGCGAGAACTACGTGTTCTGGGGCGGCCGCGAGGGCTACGAGACGCTCCTCAACACCGACCTGAAGCGCGAGCAGGACCACCTCGCCCGCTTCCTCCACCTGGCGGTCGCGCACGCCAAGGCCATCGGGTTCAAGGGCCAGTTCCTCATCGAGCCCAAGCCGAAGGAGCCGACCAAGCACCAGTACGACTTCGACGTCGCCAGCGGCATCGCCTTCCTCCGCACCTACGGGCTCGAGAAGCACTTCAAGTTCAACATCGAGACCAACCACGCCACGCTCGCGGGCCACTCGTTCCAGCACGAGATCGAGGTCGCCGCCGCGGCCGGAATGCTCGGCTCGATCGACGCCAACACGGGCGACCCGCTGCTCGGCTGGGACACGGACCAGTTCAACACCGACGTCCGCGAGCTCACCCTCGCGATGGTCTCGATCCTCCGGGCCGGCGGCCTCGGCTCGGGCGGCTTCAATTTCGACGCGAAGCTCCGGCGTCCGTCCATCGACCCCGAGGACCTCTTCCACGCCCACATCGGCGGCATGGACGCCTACGCCCTCGCCTTCAAGCTGGCCCGCCGGATCCTCGCCGACGGCAAGTTCGAGGAGTTCGTGCGCGCGCGCTACGCGTCGTACGACTCCGGCTACGGCCGCGACATCGAGACCGGCAAGGCGTCGTTCAAGTCCCTCGAGAAGCTCGTCCTGACGAAGCTCGGCGAACCGACCCCGCGCTCCGGCAAGCAGGAATACCTCGAGAACCTGCTGATGCGGTACCTGCACGGCTGAGCATCGCCGCCGCCCGCGCCAGCCATGTAGGGCGGGGTCTCCGACCCCGCCGTCGTCCGCGCGCGCTGTCGGCTGCGCACCGTACAGGCCCTCCGTGGAGGGACCGGTCTCTCCGGCCGATCATCGCACGCGTCTTTCGCGACG
>CAYWTK010000156.1:0-6218 GCA_964460895.1 uncultured Opitutaceae bacterium | reverse complement strand
GTTGGGACATGGTGGAGGAAAGCACATGTCAGTCTATTAGGCGAGACTTAATAGTATGAGCCGTCCCGGCGCCTGAGCGGGGGGCGATGCGCGGGCCGACCCCGGCCACACATCAGTCTGGCCTCCCCGCGCCGGCTCGGGTCCAATCCGCCCGATGGTCCGGACCCCCGCCTCCCCCGCCGCGGCCGCGGCGCGCCGATGAGCGCCGCCTCGCTCCTGTGGATCGCGCTCGGCGGCGCGCTCGGCTCCGTGCTGCGCGCGCTGGCGGGCGAACTGCTGGCCGCGCGGTTCCCCTGGGGGACGCTGGCCGTGAACGTGGCGGGCTCGCTGCTCATCGGCGGGGTCATGGCGCGGCTGGGCGGACTCGAGCCCGAGGCCGCGGCGCGGCTGCAGGCGCTGGTGGTCGTGGGCTTCTGCGGCGGCTTCACGACGTTCTCCGCGTTCAGCTGGCAGACGGTCGACCAGATGCTGCGCGGACAATGGGCCGCGGCGGCCGCCAACGTCGCGCTCTCCCTGGCGCTCTGCCTCGGGGCCGCCTGGCTGGGTTTCCGGCTCGCCCGCGGATGAAGCGTCCCCTCCTCGCCCTGCTCGCTCTCGCCGCGCTCGGCGCGGGGCCGCCGCTCCGCGCGCAGGACGAGGCCGCCGCCCGCACGGTGGTCGTGGTCAACGCCCGCCAGCCCGAGTCGGTCGCGCTCGGGGAGTTCTACCTCCAGGCCCGCTCGATCCCGCCGGAGAACCTCGTCGCCCTGCCCCTGCCCGAGGCGGAGAGCATCACCCGCCGCGAGTTCATCGACCAGGTCTGGCAGCCGCTCCAGGACGAGCTGCTCCGGCGCGGCTGGATCGAGGGCCTGCTCTCCACCCAGCTCGACGAGACCGGCCGGCGCCGCGCCGCGCTCACCGGCCACCGCCTCGCGCACCTCGTGCTCTGCCGCGGCGTGCCCCTGCGGGTCCACGAGGACCCGCTGCTGGCCGAGCCCGTCGCGGCCGCGCGCGTGCCGGCGACGCTCCGCCGCAACCAGGCGGCGGTGGACTCCGAGCTCGCGCTCCTCGCGCAGGGGCCGCTCCCGCTGGTCGGGTTCGTCGCGAACCCGCTCTTCAACGCGGCGACCGCCGCCGACGTCAGCGCCGGCCTCGTGGTCAAGGTCGCCCGGCTCGACGGCCCGACGGCGGCGGACGCGCGGGGCCTCGTGACCTCCGCGCTCGAGGCGGAGCGGCGCGGGCTCATCGGACGCTACTACGTGGACGTGGGCGGCCCGCATGCGAGCGGCGACCGCTGGCTCGAGGACACGCGCGCGCGGCTGGTCGACCTCGGCTACTTCGGCGACGTCGAGCGCTCGCCCGCGGTGCTGGGCATCGCCGACCGCTTCGACGCGCCGGCGTTCTACTTCGGCTGGTACGCCGGCGCGGTCACCGGACCCTTCCTGCGCGAGGGCTTCCGTTTCCCGGCGGGCGCGATCGCGCTCCACATCCACAGCTACTCGGCGGCGACGCTGCGCAGCGCGACCGAGCAGTGGTGCGGTCCGCTCCTCGCGCGCGGCGCGGCGGCGACGTTCGGCAACGTGTTCGAGCCGTACCTCGAGTTCACGCTGCGGCCGGACCTGCTGCTCGCGCGGCTCGCGGCCGGGGACTCGCTCGGCGACGCGGCCTGCTTCGCCACGCCGGTGCACGGGTGGCAGGGCGTGGTCGTGGGCGACCCTCTCTACCGGCCGTTCAAGGTCGGGCTCGACGCGCAGGCCGCGCGGGCGGCGGAGCTGCCCGCGCCGCTCGCCGGCTACGTCCACGCGCGGCAGGCGGCCGTGCTCGACCGGCTCGGGCTCGGGGACGAGGCCCGCGTCCTCCTCAACCGCGCCCAGCGCGAGCAGCCGAGCCTGCCGCTGGCGCTCACCGCGGCGCGCTTCGAGCTGAACCGCGGCGACGCGGCGGCGGCGGTGCGCCACCTCGGCCTGTTCGCCCAGCTGCGCGAGGTCGCGCCGGCCGACTGGCCGCTGGTCCGGGCCGCCGGCGAGCTCATCGCCGCGCACGGCTCGGCCCGCGAGGCCCTGCCGGTGTACCAGCTGCTGGGGCGCGTCCCGCCGCCCTCCCGCGAGGCGCTCGTGTCCGTGCTGACCGACACGCGCCGGCTGGCCGACGCGACGGGCGACCTCGGGCTCAGCCTCGCGCTGGCGCGGCGCATCGCGGAGCTGACCCCGTTGCCGCCGGTTCCGGTCGCGGGCGGGGAGAAGTAGCTCCGGCGGTCCGGCGGGACCCGAATCGGCCCCGCCTCAGAGCTTCTCGACGATCCGGTCCGCCAGGCCGTAGGCGATGGCCTCGCTGGCGTTGAGGTAGAAGTCGCGGTCGGAATCCTTGTCGATCTTCTCGATCGGCTGGCCCGACGCGGCGGCGAGGATCTGGTTCAGCTCGGCGCGGAGCTTCTCCATCTCCTTCGCCTGGATGTTGATGTCGGAGGCCGGTCCGACCATGCGTCCGGAGATGAGCGGCTGGTGGATGAGCACGCGCGCGTGCGGGTAGAGGAAGCGGCGGCCCTTGGGGGCGGCGCTGAGCAGGATCGAGCCCATCGAGGCCGCCATGCCGGTGACGATGACGTTCACCGGGGAGGAGATGAGCTTGATCGTGTCGTAGACCGCCATGCCCGCGGTGATCGAGCCGCCGGGCGTGTTCATGTAGAAGTGGATGTCCTGGCCGGGCCCGACGGCCTCGAGGTAGAGGAGCTTCTCGGTGAGGTCCTTGGCCGACTCGTCGGTCACGGCGCCCCAGAGGAAGATCTTCCGCTGTTCGAGGAACTTCCGCTGGATCTGGGCCCCGACCGGCCCGGGCGTGCGGCCGACGGTCGGGTCGTCGCGGTCGTCGTCCTCGTCGTCGAGGCGCGGGGCGGGCGGAGGCGGGAGGTCGCGGGAAAGGAGCTGGGCGGACATGTCCCGAGACCGTGCACCGGCGGCCGTTTTTTGCGAGGCGTTTTTCCCGCCGCGCCCCGGGGAGCGAACTGCGGACTGGCCGTCGCGGCCCCGCGCGGCACGATGGCGCGATGATCCGTCGACTCAGCGGCCAGATCGTGGACCTGCACGCCCGCACCGTCTTCCCGGGCACGGTCGAGTGGCGCGGCGGGCGCATCACCGCCGTGCGGCGCGACCCGCGGGTGCGCGCGCGGCGGCTGATCCTGCCGGGCCTGGTGGACGCGCACATCCACATCGAGAGCTCGCTCCTGCCGCCGTCGGAGTTCGCGCGGCTCGCGGTGGTCCACGGGACGGTCGCGACGGTGTCCGACCCGCACGAGATCGCCAACGTCCTCGGCGCGCGCGGGGTGGACTACATGATCCGCGACGGCGCGCGGACCCCGCTGCGGTTCCACTTCGGCGCGCCCTCCTGCGTGCCGGCCACGGCCTTCGAGACGGCCGGCGCCGTCCTCGACGCCCGCGCGGTCGCCCGGCTGCTGCGGCGCCGCGAGGTGCGCTACCTCGCCGAGGTGATGAACTTCCCCGGCCTGCTCGCCGGCGACCCCGGCCTGCGCGCGATGGTCGCGGAGGCCCGCCGGCGCGGGAAGCCGGTGGACGGCCACGCGCCGGGCCTGCGCGGCGCCGCGGCGCGCGCGTACGCGGCGGCCGGTCCGTCCACCGACCACGAGTGCGTCGCGCTGGCGGAGGCGCGCGACAAGCTCGCGGCCGGCATGCGCATCCTCATCCGCGAGGGCTCGGCCGCGCGCAACTTCGCCGCGCTGGCGCCGCTGCTGCGGTCGCACCCGGACCGGGTGATGCTCTGCTGCGACGACCTGCATCCCGACCTGCTGGTCGGCGGCCACCTCGACCGGCACGTGCGCCGCGCGCTCGCGTCGGGCGCGGACCGCTTCGACGTCCTGCGGGCCGCCTGCGTGAACCCGGTCGAGCACTACGGCCTCGACGTCGGCCTGCTCCGGCCGGGCGACCGGGCGGACTTCATCGTGGCGGACGGCTGGCGCGACTTCCGCGTGCGGCGCACCTACCTCGGCGGCGAACTGGCCGCCGCCGGCGGCCGGACGCGCCTGCCGCGGCTCGCGGCGGCCGCGCCGAACCGCTTCCGCGCGCGGCCGCGGGTCGCGGCGGACTTCCGCGTGCCGGCCTCGTCCGCCGGCCGCCTCAACGTGATCGAGGCCCTCAACGGCCAGCTGCTCACCCGGCGCCGCCGCGAGCGGCCGGCGGTGCGGGACGGCGCCTTCGTGGCCGACCCGGCGCGCGACCTCCTGAAGGTCGCCGTGGTGAACCGCTACGCGCCGCGGGCGCCCGTGGCGGTCGGCTTCATCCGCGGCCTCGGCCTGCGGGCGGGCGCCCTCGCGTCCTCCGTCGCGCACGACTCGCACAACGTCGTCGTGGCGGGCGTGGACGACGCCTCCCTCGCGGCGGCCGCGAACCTCGTGATCGCGCACCGGGGCGGGCTCGCGGTCGTCGGTCCCGGCGGCCGCAGGGTGCTGCCGCTGCCGATCGCGGGCCTGATGTCCGACCGCGACGGCCGCTGGGTGGCGCGCCGCTACACCGCGCTCGACCGCGCGGCCAAGCGGCTCGGCTCGCGGCTCGACGCGCCGTTCATGACCCTCTCGTTCATGGCCCTGCTCGTGATCCCCGACCTGAAGCTCAGCGACCGCGGGCTCTTCTCCGCCGCGCGGTGGGGCTTCGTGCCGCTGGCCGACTGAATCCGGCGCCCGCCCCGCCTCAGGCGGGCTTGTTGGTCCGCATGCGCTCCTGCCAGCGCTCGCGGCCCGCGAAGAGCGGGAGCGAGTCCTCGACCGGGTCGTCCTTGAGTAGGAGGAAGTGCTTCGAGAAGAGCTCGTCGCCCTCGCCCCACGCCAGCCCGTGCGGCGGGCCGTCGGCGGGGTCGGTCTTCTTGTAGAAGAAGTACCCGAAGTAGAGGCCGCGGGGCTTGAGCAGCTGCGCGATCCGCCGCCGGTAGGCCTCGCGCAGGTCGGGCTCCAGCGAGCAGAGGAAGGTGCGCTCGTAGACGAGGTCGAATTCGCCGTCCTTGAACGGGTGCGTGAAGAAGTCGGCCTCGACCACGCGGGGCGCGAGGGCCGGACCGACCACCTCGCGGGCGCGCTCCACGGCGCGCGGCGAGAAGTCGATCGCCGTCACGTCGAGCCCGGCGGCCGCGAAGAGCTTCACCTCGTGGGCGGAGCCGCAGCCCGGCACGAGGATGCGGCCGGTCTTCGGGCGGCGCGGTCCGGTCATGTAGGCCGAGAGGTTCGAGGGAACGCCGCCGAAGTCCCACGGCGTCGTGCCCGACGCGTAGCGTTCGTCCCAGAAGATCGGCTCGGAAGGGTGGGGCATGGACCTGCGGGAGCCGAGACAATCGGCCGGTCGAGTCAACGCAATCGGCGAATGGCGAACGGCGGGTAAATCGCGCCCAACGGTCACCGCGCGCCGCCGAGGAGGCGGCGCAGGTTGGCGGCCGCGAGCGGGTCGTCGGGCCGCAGCCGCAGCGCCGCCTCGTAGCGCGCCGCCGCCTCGGCCGGGCGGCCCGCCTGCTCGAGCGCGGCGCCGAGGTTGACGAGGGCCTCCGGGTGGTCCGGCCGCGCCGCGAGCGCGGCCTCGAAGCGGGCGATCGCCTCCGCCGTCCGTCCGGTGCGCTGCAGGAGGCAGGCGTGGTTGAAGAGCGTGAGGGCGTCGCCCGGCGCGAGCCGCTCCGCGGCGCGGAACTGGTCGAACGCCTCGGCCGTGCGGCCGAGGGCCGCGAGGTGGTTGGCGAGGTTGTTGCGGAACCCGGGGTCGGCCGGGGCGAGGCGCACCGCCTCCGCGAAGGCCGCCTCGGCGCCGGCCGCGTCGCCCTGCGCGGCCAGGGCCTGGCCGAGGTTGGAATGCGCGAGGGCGTAGCCCGGGGCCCGCCGCACGGCGACGCGCAGCTCGCGGGCGGCGTCCGCCCACTCCCCGGCCTGCAGGTGGAGCAGGCCGCGGGTGGTCCGCAGGTCGGGGTCGTCCGGATGCCGGGCGACGGCGGCGAGGAGCACCGTGCGCGCCTCGTCCGCCCGTCCGAGCGCGAGCAGCGCGTTGCCGAGGTTGTTGGCGGCCGCGGCCTCGTCGGGCCGCAGCTCGAGGGCGCGGCGGAAGCTCGCGACGGCCGCCTCCGGGTCGCCGGCGCGGGTGAGGGCGAAGCCGAGGTTCTGGTGGGCGCGCGCGTTGGCGGGGACCTTCGCCGCGGTGTCGCGCCAGAGCGCGACCTCGTCCTGGTAGGCGCGGTTGCGCAGGTGCGTCGCGCCGCCC
>CAYWTK010000155.1:0-6252 GCA_964460895.1 uncultured Opitutaceae bacterium | reverse complement strand
GCCCACCCATCCACAAACCAGCTTGACGGACCTCCTCAGCTTTTGGGCTACCCGTGAGGCGTGCGGGCGCTCAGGCCGGGGGCGTGGCCTGGACGACGAGCAGGGTCAGCTCGGTCGGCGCGCGCACCGCGTGCGGCGCGCGCGGGGGCAGGTGCAGCAGCTCGCCCGGACGCAGGCGGTGGACCCGCTCGCCGACGGAGAACTCGCATTCCCCCGTCACGACCTGCACGAGCACGCGGGCCGGGCTGGTGTGCTCGGACAGCTCCTGGCCGGGCGCGAAGCGGAAGAGCGTCGCGCGCAGGCCGGGCGCGGTCAGCAGCGCCTGGCTGACGATGCCGTGGGCGACCGCGTCGCCGGCGAAATGGAGGGGGCAGGCCGCGTCGCGGTCGGCCGGCAGGAGGGAGGCGGAGGCAGCCATGGGAGGAGGGGCGGACGGCGGGTGCGCGGCGGGGGCTCAGGGGACCGCGTCGCGCCAGAAATCGACCGCCCAGGCGCCGTCCGGGCGGCGCTCGAGCGACGACGCGAAGCCCTCGCTCTGGAGCAGCTCGATGAGCGGGGCGGGCAGGAAGGGTGCGACGACCGTGAGGCCCTGACCGGGCGTCAACGCGTCCACGCGCGCGCGGATCTCCCCGAGGGGCTCGCGTCCCTGCGCCAGGAGGGGCCGCACGTCGAGGGTCTTGAAGGTCTTGGGTTTCATCGGGGACGGGGCAGGGTACCACGGGCCGGGGGCGGGCGCCTTGATGCAAGTCATCGGGAGTCGGGCGGCGACGCTTTTCCCGCGCCGGGCACGGCGGGCTCGAGGAGGAAGCCGCGTCCGGGCTCGAAGGAGACCACCGTGAGCCGGCCGGGCTCGGCGGTCACCTCCGCGGTCCACTCCGTCCGCGCGGCGCCGGGGCCCGGCCCGGTCGCGAGGCCGAGGGCGACGCGGTGGCGGCCCGGGGCGAGGGGACGGCGGAGCACGCCGGTCGAGGCGCCGTCGGATTGGAGGCCCTTGGGGCGGAAGGCGAACTCCTCCTCCTTGCCGTCGATCGCCAGCTGGACCACGACGGGCTGCCGGGTGCGGTTCGCGCGCGTGGCGGCGCGCATGTGCACGGGTCGGTCGGCGGGCGCGCCCGCGCCGACCGCCGCGGCGTCGACCCAGTCGCCGAAGGCGCGGAACGTCAGCACGAGCTCGGGCTGCGCCGCGGTCGGGTGGCGGAAGGGGGCGTCGCCCGCGGCGAGCGCGAGGGCGAGGACGGCGGCGGTCAGCGCCGCGCCCGCGAGGACCCGCCGGGAGGCGCCCGACCGGACGGGCGCCGGCGGCGGCTCCTGGCGCAGCAGCCGCTGCGCGGCGGCGGCGAGCTCGCCGGGGCGCGTCGGATCGAAGCGCACGTGCGCGACCTTGCGCGGGTCGGCGCGGGTGGGGCGGAACTCGGGCTCGCGCTCGCCCCGGAGGCGCAGCGGCAGCCAGGCGTCGCCCTCGCGGCAGTGGGGATCGGCGTTCACCGTGCTCACCACGAGCACCGCCCGCGCGCCCTGCGCGATCAGGCCCTCGACGACCTTGGGCTCGACCCAGCCGGCCGACGGGACCGGCCGCACCTCGTAGCCCGGCAGGCGCGCGCGCCACGCGTGCGCCTGGAAGACGTCCCAGCCCCCGTCGGCCTGCGCGCACACCAGCGCGACCGCCGGGGGCCGGCCGGCCGCGGCGGCCGCCGCGACCTCGGCGCGGAGCGCCGGCGCGACCCGCCGCGCGTCGAACCACGGCAGCCCGATCGCCTGCGTGTCGCAGGAACCGGTGCAGACGCCGCAGCCGACGCACCGGTCCGGGTCCACCTGCGCCTGCGCCGGCCACGGACGCCCGTCCGTCCGCGGCACCATCGCGATGGCGCCGAACGGGCAGTCCTGCGCGCACTGCGTGCAGGCGAAGCAGCGCGCGGGGTCCACCCGCGCCTGGAAGGCGGTCCGGGGACGGCGCCGACCGAGCCACCACGGCACGGCCGCGGCGGCGGCGAAGGCCAGCCCGCCGGCCAGCCAGGCGCCGCCACCCGTGAGGCGCGTCGTGACCGCCAGCGGCCAGAGGTACCACCAGTCCAGCGTGAACGCCTCCGGCTTCACCGCCATCCGTGCCGGCTCGGCGCTGGAGGCCGGCAGCACCAGCGCGGCCACGACGACCGCCCCGGTCACCCAGGCGAGGACGGCGCGGTCCGGCAGCAGGCGCGAGCGGCTGAGCCGGGCGAGGTGGAGGGCGAGCCCGGCCGCGACGGCCAGCGGCAGGAGGAGGTGGAGGAAGAAGACGACGAAGAAGAGCAGCGACGGCACCGTGCGGTCGGTCGTGAACAGCCGGCCGAGCGGCTCGCCGAAGACGGGCAGCACGTCGAGGAGCTTCATGCTCTCGAGCGCGACCCACTGGGCGCGCACGTCCCAGACCAGCCAGTAGCCGGTCCAGCCGATGAAGCCGACGAGCGCGAGGAGCGCGACGCCGCTGGACCACGCGAGCCAGCGCGGTCCGGCGAACTTCCGGCCCACGAAGGTCCGGAGCGCGTGGAGGATCAGCAGCAGCATCGCGAGGTCGGAGCTGTGGCGGTGCACGCTGCGCACGATTCCGCCCGGCGAGCGCGGGCCGAGGGCGGCGAGCGAGGACCAGGCCGACTGCACGCTGGGCGAGTACCAGACGAGCAGGAGCACGCCCGAGACCACGGCGAGCGCGAGGGCGGCGTTGGCGAGGGGGCCGAGCCGGGCGAGCGGGTTCTCGTCCGGCGTCAGATGGCGGGCGAGATGGGCGTCGGCCCGGACGAACAGGGACTCGCCCGCGGCGAGCAGCCGCGGCAGCCGCGTGGCCCCGGGCGGCGCCGGCGCCTCGGGTCCGCCGGCGCCCGGCGCCAGCGCGTCGGCCAGGACCCCGCAGTCCGGCTCCGGGTGGACGGGCGCGCTCACGGGCCCGCCGCCGGAGCGGCCGGAGGCGGCGCCTCGGCGAGCAGCGCGCGCAGCCCGGCCCGCAGCCAGGGTCCGTGGCGCGGGTCGAGGTTGAAGCGGTAGGCGATGCGACCGGCGCGGTCCACGAGCAGGAAGAGGTTCACGTGGTCGATGATCCCCGTCTCCGGATCGCGCACCCGGGCGAACTGCAGGCGCGCCAGCAGGTCGAGCATCTCGCCCGGCGTGCGGCCGTTGACGTACCGGAGTTCGGGGTGGGTGAACCCGCGCGCGGCGGCGACCGCGTCCATCAGCTCGGCCGTCTCGTACTCCGGATTGAGCGAGAGCGCGACCACCCGCACGCCGGCCCGCTCGGCCGGGGCGAGCTCGCCCAGCAGCCGGTGCAGCTCCTCGAAGATCTCGGGGCAGGCGGTCGCGCAGGAGGCGTAGACGCCCGTCACGATGACGACCCCGCCCCGCAGGTCCGCGAAGCCGAACTCCGCCCCCTTCTGGTCCACCAGCGTCGCGTCGGGCAGCGCCAGCGCCACCCGGATGCGCTCGCCCGGGAAGGGCGGCAGGGCCGCGGCGCGGGCCGCGTCGGCGCGGGCGTAGAGCACGATTCCGGCGACGGCGGCGGCGATGACGAGCAGCCCGGCCGAGGCCGCGCCCGCGTGCCGGCGCCAGGTCGCGGCGTGCCGCAGCCGGCGCAGCGCCGGCCGCCAGAGCAGGGCGGCGATGCCGACGATGAAGAGCGGTTCGAGGCACATCACGCCGACCGCCGTCCAGGACAGCCCGCCCGTGCGCGGGTCGGGACGGTAGCACCAGCGCTGGAAGTCGCGCACGAACTCCCCGAGCCACGGGGCGTCGGTCGGCCAGAGCACGGTGAAGGCAAGGAAGCCCTCGTAGGCCGCGAGCGCGGCGGCGAGGAAGACCATCAACCCCGGCCCGGTGAAGAAGCGGCCCGCCGCCTCCGCGCGGGACGGAGGCGGGGCGGGCGGATGCAGGGCGGGGACGAGCATGGGGGCGGGCCGGAGGGGGCGGGCGGTCAGCGGACCGGCCAGACGTCGGCCAGCGCCTTCCAGTTGGCGAAGTAGTAGACCGCGAAGCAGGCGAGGAACACGAACGTCAGGACGATCGTGCCCTTCGTCGCCGTGTGGTCGTGCGCGAGCGAACCCTCCTTCGCGCCGGCGAGGGCCGGCGGGGTGCCCCAGTCGAAGATCGCCTCGCCCGCGCCGACGCGTCGTCCGAGGAGGAGCGTGCCGACGCAGAGGAGCACGAAGACGAGCAGGCCGACGAAGGCGAGGATGCCGCCGAGGCCCACGAGGCCGAGCCAGAGGTGGGCCGCCGGGCTGTAGATGCCCTGCGCGTCGATGTCCCAGGAGCGCCGCGAGACGCCCATCGAGCCGGCGAAGGACATGCCGAAGGACAGCAGCGTGATGCCGCCGGCGAAGAGCCAGGGCTGGACCCGCGCCCAGCCGCGCCCGATGAAGTCGCGCTGGAAGATCAGCGGGATGACGTAGTAGGTCAGGCCCATGAAGGCCAGGGTCGTGCCGCCCACCACCGTCGCGTGGAAATGGCCCGGGATGCGGAGCGTGTTGTGGGCGATGATGTTGATCTGCTGCGTGCCGAGCGTGACCCCGGTGATGCCGCCGATGAACCCGAAGATGACGACGGAGAGCGCGGCGGCGGAGAACGCCGGGTTGCGCCAGGGCAGGGCCGTGACCCAGCCGAAGAGGCCGCGGGTGTGGCCCTTCTCGCGCATCGCGACCTCGATGCCCGCCGGCACGGTGAAGCCGTGGACCATCGACGCCAGCACGGCGAGGTACATCGCGTAGGAGGTGTTCCAGATCTTCCACGTCGCCCCCACGCCCGGGTCCACGAGGAGGTGGTGGGCAGAGGCGAGGTTGATGAAGAGCACGTAGAGCGCGAAGGCCGTGCGGCAGACCGCCTCGTTGATCGGGCGCGCGCCGGTGGTGATGTTGCCGATGAGGTACCAGACCGCGACCATCGCGCAGACGTTGACCTGCTGCGACTGGTGGCCGAGGCCCCACCAGATGAGGCGGTACCACGCGGCGTCCGGCTCCGCCGTCCAGCCCATCGAGTAGGTGAACGTCGGGATCATGACCAGGGCCCCGTGGAGGAGCGTGACCACCGCGATGATGGCGGCGGCGAGCGCGCCGAACGTGACGAGCGGCATCGAACCCTCGTACGCGCCGTCGCGCTTCGCCACCCAGAGCGTGGCGAAGAAGTTGAAGACGCCGACGAGCGTGCCGACCGCGACGAGGATGATGCCGAGGTAGAAGAGCGGGTGGGCGAGGAGCGGCAGGTAGGACGTCATCAGCACGTCCGCCCGGCCCGCGAGGATGACGTAGTCCACCATCACGGCGCCGACGAGCATCAGCCCGAAGGACGCCCACGCGACCTTGCGCGAGTAGAGCCGGGCGTTGAGCGGCGTCGTGCAGGCGAAGTAGAGCACCGCGACCTCGAAGAAGAGGATCCAGTGGATCAGCATGTTGATCCCGTGGAAGGTGAGGATGCGGTAGAACCAGTCCGTCGGCAGCAGGTGCACCGTCTGCCAGCGCGTGAGCGCGAGGAGCAGCGCGGCGATGCCGCCGAGGAGGAGGAAGACGACGGCGGAGACGGCGTTGAGCTTGATGAAGCGCTGGGCGTCGAGGCAGACGGAGAGCCCGGTGGTGCCGCAGACGCGGTGGGGCACGCCCGGCGCGGCGAGGGCGTGCGAGTCGCCGGGGGCGGCGGGGAAGGTGGCGGAGGCGGTGGTCATGGCGGGCGGCGGTTATTCGACGAAGATCTTGCCGGTCATGGCGTGGTGCCCGATGCCGCAGAACTCGTTGCAGACGATGGTGAACTCGCCCTTCGAGGTGGGCGTGATCGTGAGCACGTGGTCGTAGCCGGGGAGCACGTGGAAGTTCATGTTGAGCGGCTGGAGGGAGAAGCCGTGGTTGAGGTCGAGCGACGAGAGGTGGAGCCGGTAGGTCTCGCCCACGCGCAGCCGCAGGGCGGGGTACCACTGCCACATGCGGCCGATGAGGTAGGCGTCGCCGCCCGGCGCGGGCTCGGCGATCGGCATCTCCTTGAGGAAGGGGTTGTCGACCGGGTTGTGGAAGGTGCCGACGCGGTTGTCCGCGACGAACCGCTCGGTGCGCGCGAGGAAGTCGGCGGGCTTGACCGTGTAGGCCTCGCCGCGGCTGTTCTGTTTCCCGCGGAAGTGCCAGTACGGCATCATCAGCGACATCACGAAGCACCAGAGGATGGCGACGCCGAGCCAGAGCTTCTCGTGGCCGGCGGGGGCGTGGAACCAGGGGGAGGTGAGGGGGCGCAGGCTCATGGCGGGGGCCTCAGGGC
>CAYWTK010000154.1:0-6287 GCA_964460895.1 uncultured Opitutaceae bacterium | reverse complement strand
CATGTCCGGTGGTGTGACAGGGAACGCCTGCGAGGGCCTACCTATGTCGATCGCCCAGTGGCGACCGATTCGGCTGCCGCCGAGCCCCCTGCAGGACCCTCGATCCCGGAAAACAAATTGCCCCGGGTGATGTCACCCGGGGCAAAAGTGGCGCAGCCGTAGGGAGTCGAACCCCAAACCTTCTGATCCGTAGTCAGATGCTCTATCCAATTGAGCTACGGCTGCGTGAAAGGAGGGCAAAAAGAGCAGGCAATCGCGGCCGAGTGCAAGCGAGAATTTTCGTCTTTCATCCCTCGGTGGCGAGGCGCCAGTCGATCAGCTCGAGCTGCAGCAGTTTGCGATCGTTGAAGTGGTTCCATGTCAGCTTCACCGCGAGGTCGAGCGGCACGCCGGCCGGGGGCAGGCGGTGCGCGAGCTTCCAGGCGACGCCGAAAAGCCGGCGGCCGCGACCGTCCTCGATCTGGAAGCGAAAATGCACCTGCTTGAAGACTTCGGGACGCTGCCGCAGCACCACGCGTCCGAGCCCGAACACCGGTTCCGGATTGGCCTGGCCGAATGGATGCAGCTGTTCGAGCTCCTCCATCAGGCGTTCGCGCACCTGGTCAAGCGGCAGCCACGCGGCGATGGCGAGCTCGGCCTCCATCAGGTCACCACCGGCATGGGCCCGAACCGCCGCCGCAAAATGCTCGCGAAACGCCTGGACGTTGCTCTTGGACAGCGCGACGCCCACCGCCATCGGGTGCCCGCCCCAGCTGCTGAGATGCGCACTGCATTGGCCCAGGACGTCCACGAGGTTGATCCCGTCGATGCTGCGGCCCGACCCCTTGGCCGTGTCGCCTTCGTTGCCGAGGACCACGCAGGGGCGGTTGTACTTGCGCGTCACCCGGCCGGCGACAATGCCCACCACCCCGGGATGCCAGTTCTCGCCGAAGAGCACGATCCCCGGCAGGTGGGCGAACTGGGTCTCGATCATCCGCTCGGCTTCATCGGTGATCTGACGCTCGATCTCCTGCCGCTCGCGGTTGAACGCATCCAACTGCTGTGCGGTGTCGTCGCAAAACTGGGAATCCTCGCTCAGGAGCAGATCGACCGAGAGCGCCGCGTCGGCCAGCCGGCCGCTGGCATTGATGCGCGGCCCGAGCCGGAACGAAATGTCCACCGGCATGAGATCCTGGCCGGGCCGGACACCGGCCACCTGCATCAGCGCGCGCAGGCCCGGTCGTTCCGCCCCTTGGAGGATCCGCAGCCCGAAGCGGGCAAAAATCCGGTTCTCGCCCGTCAGCGGCACGAGGTCCGCCACCGTGCCCATCGCCACGAGGTCGAGGTAGTCGCGCAGCTTGATCCGGAACGCGACGGGATGATTTTCCTCCCGCAGGCGCTTCACCAGGCCATGGGCCAGCTTGAAGACGAGGCCGACGGTGCAAAGGTTCCGCCAGGCGGCGTCATCCTCGCCCGGATACACGTGCGGGTTGATCAAGATGCCGCGCTCGAGCGGCTTTTCCTTCGACCGGTGATGGTCGATGACCAGCACGTCGACGCCGAGGCTGTGCAGATAGTCGACCTCGACGTGCGAATTCGTGCCGCAATCGAGGGCGATGAAGAGCTGCGGCCGCCCCTGCTCGAGGGCGCGGTCAATCGCGCTGCACGACAAGCTGTAGCCATCCTCCATCCGGCGGGGAACGACGTAACGCGGATCGGCACCGAAGCGGCGGAGTACGCTGACCAGCAGCGCGGTGCTGCTGACTCCGTCGACATCGTAGTCGCCCAGGACCACGATCTCCTCTCGTGCCTCGAGGGCGCGGCAAAGCCGCGCGACCGCAAGGTCGACGTTGCTCAGCCGGAACGGGTCGTTGATCTCGGCCAGGGCCGGCCGGAGAAAACGGGCGGCCGCCGCATCGTCCCCGAGCCCTCCGCGCAGGAGGAGCTCGGCGAGGATCGGCGACACGCCGGCGCGACGGCTCAGCGCCTCGACCTCATCGGCCGGGAGCGGCGTGTAGGTCCAGCGCATCGCAGCGTTGTGCGGAGGGGTTTACTGCGACGCCTTGCTGGCGCCCGTCCACTCGTAGGTCGGCGCGACGTCCTGGTGCTTCTCGACGTGCTTCCGGTCGCCCTTGTGCCACCAGTAGAAGACGGGGCAGGCGATGAAGAGCGACGAGAACGTGCCGGTGAGGACGCCGACGAGGAGGGTGAAGGCGATGTCGTTGACCTCGCCGCTGGTGACCAGGATCAGCACCACCGCGGTGAGCAGCGTCGTGCCGCCGGTGATGACGGTGCGGGAGAGCGTGAGGTTGAGCGAGCGCGTGATGACGTCGCGCAGCGAGCCGGTCGGGTTGAGCTTCAGCTCCTCGCGGATGCGGTCGAACACGACGATGGTGTCGTTGATCGAGTAGCCCATCACGAGAAGGATGGCCGCGACCATGGAGGCGTTGAACTGCCGGTCGAAGAGGACGAAGATGCCGATCGTCATGAGCACGTCGTGGACCGTGGCGACGACCGCGCCGACGCCGTAGCCCATCTCGAAGCGGAAGGCGACGTAGAGGAGGATGAGGACGAGGGCCCAGAAGGAGGACCAGGCCGCGTTGAGCTGGATCTCCCGGCCGACGGACGGGCCGATGGCGGTGGTGCCCTCGAACTTCAGCTGCGCGGCGGGGAAGGCCTGCTGGAGCGCGGCCACGAGCTTCTCGCCCTGGCCGAATTCGGTGGTGACCTTGAGGACCTCGAGGTTGGAGCCGAGCTGCGTCTGGTAGACGGGGCTGGCCTGCTCGAAGCCGGCGGCCTCGGCCGCCTTGCGCAGGGCGCCGACCTCGACGCGCTGGGCGTAGCTCAGGGAGACCGTGTCGCCGCCCACGAAGTCGATCCCGTACACGTCCTTGCCCTTGAAGAGCAGCACGCCGAGGCCGACCGCGATGAGGGCCCAGGAGCCGATGAAGGCGGGCTTGGCGTACTTGAGGAAGTCGTAGCCCGTGTTCTGCAGGACGGAGAACATCGGCATGCGCTTCACCGCGCCGCCGTGGACGAGAAGCTCGAGGATGAGCTTCGAGACCACCACGGCCGCGAACATCGTCGTGAAGATGCCGATGGTGAGCGTGACGCCGAAGCCCTTCACCGGGCCCGTGCCGAGCACGATCATGAGGCCCGAGGTGATCAGCGTGGTCAGGTTGCCGTCGAGGATGGCGGACCAGGCCTTGTCGAAGCCCGCCTCGAGGGCGGTGGGCAGCGACTTGCCGAGCTTCAGCTCCTCGCGCATGCGCTCGAAGATGAGGATGTTCGAGTCGACCGACATCGCGAGCGTGAGCACGATGCCGGCGATGCCCGGCATGGTGAGGGTCGCGCCGATGTTGGCCATGACGGCGAGCACGACGAGGACGTTGATGCCCATGCCGACCGCGGCGACGACGCCGCCGACGGTGTAGAACGCCAGGATGAACGCGACGGTCAGGGCCGTGCCCGCGATGAACGCGTTGCGGCCGCTGATGATGGCGTCCTCGGCGAGCGAGGCGCCGACCTCGTACTGCTCCTTGACGGAGAGCGGCACGTCGAGGGGGTTGTTGAGCACGTTGGCGAGGTCGATGGCCTCGCGCTGGGAGAAGGAGCCGGAGATCTCGGCGCTGTCGCTGGTGATCTCCTCGCGCACCGTCGGCGCGGAGTAGAGCTTGCCGTCGAGCACGATGGCCAGGCGGCCGACGCGGCCGGAGCGCTGGTTCTCGTTGGCGATGGCGCGGGTGATGGCGGAGAACTGCTTCCGGCCCTCCTCGGTGAAGCGGAGGATGATCTTGAAGCGGCCGAACTCGTCCATGATCGGGTACGAGTCGGAGACGGCCTCGCCGGTCATCTCGGGGATTCGCTTGACGAAGAGCTCCTCGACGAAGACCTCGCCCTTGCGGTCCTCGAACTCGAGGGTCATCGCCTCGTAGCCCGGAGGCACGGCGGCGGGCGGCTGGGCGAAGGGGTGGACGAGCTTGAAGTCGAGCCGCGCGGGCTTCTTCAGGCTGTTCATGACCTCGGGATTGTCCTTGGTCGAGACGCCGGGGAGCTGGACCTCGATGCGGTTGACGCCGACCGGGCGGATGACGGGCTCGGCGACGCCGAGGCCGTTGACGCGGTTGCCGATGATCTCGATGGCCTTGGCGAGCTTCTCCTGGCGGACGTACTCCTCCTCCTGGGAGAGGGCCGCCTCGTCCACCTCGAGGGTGAACGCGACGCCGCCCTTGAGGTCGAGGCCGAGCTGGAGCCGGCCCTTCGAACGGCGGAGCAGCTCGTCGAGGAGGATGGCGTTGCGCTTCTCGACGTTCTTCAGGCCCTCCTCGAGGCGGATCTCGGGGAAGTACTTGGAGAGGTCGATCTTCTCGTCCCGGCCGATCTGCTTGAGCGCGACGAAGACGCTCGGGGCCTGGCCGCCCTGGACGCGGGCGCTGGCCTTGGCGATGAGGGCGTTGAATTCGGCCGTCTGGGCCGTGGCCTCGGACCGCACGAACTGGTCGAACGGCGTGTCCTTGACCGGGAGGAGCGTGATCACGGCCCAGCCGGTCACGACCGAGCACAGGATCAGTTTCCAGAGGTTGCGTTGGAGCATGGGTGGGTGTTGTTGAAGGGGCGGAGACCGTCGCCGCGGCGCGGCGCGCGCGGGCCGGCCGGCGGGGCGACGCGGGCGCGACTCAGGCGTCGGCCTTCTTGACCAGCGCGTGGATGAAGCCCTTGCCGACCTCGAGCTTCTGGTTGTTGTCGCCGACGCGGACGACGAAGCGGTCGTCCTTCACGCTCGTGATGGTCCCGTAGATCCCGCCCGCGGTCACGACCTCGTCGCCGGCCTTGAGCGCGGCGAGCATCTTCTCGTGCTCCTTCTGCTTCTTGCGCTGCGGCGCGATTAGCAGGAAGTACATCGCCGCGAAGATGAGGATCATCGGCAGCAGCGACAGGAGCGTCTGGGCGCCGGTCGGCGCGGCGGGCTGGGTCTGGGCGAGGAACAGGGAGAATTTGGTCATTGCTTCGCGGGGGGATTTGAAAAATGAAAACGGCGATTAATCTAACGGCCCCAACAAAAAGCAAGCCGTAACCCGACCGCCACCAACGCCACTTTGAAGACGAAATCCGCCGCCCAATGGACCGCCGCCCAGTCCGAGGAACTCTACGGTTTTAAGCGCTGGGGCGCCAACCACTTCTCGGTCGATTCCGAGGGCTTCGTGCAGGTCCAGCCGCTCGCCGACGGGCGCGGCATCCGCGTGATGGACGTGGTCGACGAGGCCGTCGGCATGGGCCTGAAGGCGCCGCTCGTCATCCGCTTCCAGGACAAGCTCCGCCACCGCGTCGTCCAGCTCAACGAGGTCTTCGCCAAGGCCATCAAGGAGGAGGGCTACAAGGGCGCCTACCGCGGCGTGTTCCCCATCAAGGTCAACCAGCTGCGCGAGGTGGTCGACGAGATCGTCGCCGCCGGCAAGGACTTCCACTACGGGCTCGAGGCCGGCTCCAAGCCCGAGCTGATGATCGCGCTCGCCATGCACGAGGGCAGCCAGCGCCTCATCATCTGCAACGGCTACAAGGACGACGACTACATGCGCCTCGCCCTGCTCGGCCGGAAGCTGGGCAAGAAGGTCATCATCGTCGTCGAGCAGCTCTCCGAGGTCGACAGCATCATCCGCATCGCCAAGGAGACCGGCGTGAAGCCGCTCATCGGCTTCCGCGTGAAGCTCCAGACCCGCGGCGAGGGCAAGTGGGCCATGTCCACGGGCGACAACGCCAAGTTCGGCCTCAACACCGCCGAGATCCTCTTCGCCGTCGAGCGGCTCCGCGCCGCCAAGATGCAGCAGTGCCTGCGGCTGGTGCACTTCCACATCGGCTCGCAGGTGCCCAACATCATCACGATCAAGGCCGCCGTGACCGAGGCCGCGCGCTTCTACTGCCAGCTGGCGAAGATGGGCTTCCCCATGGGCTACCTCGACGTCGGCGGCGGCCTCGGCATCGACTACGACGGCTCGCGCACCAACTTCGAGTCCTCGATGAACTACTCCCTCGAGGAGTACGCCCGCGACATCGTCTTCAACGTGCGCGAGATCTGCACCGCGATGGACGTGCCCGTGCCCGACCTCGTGACCGAGTCCGGCCGCGCCGTCGCCGCCCCCCACTCCATGCTCGTGGTCGAGGTGTTCGAGCGCATCAACAAGCGCGAGTCCCTCGGCAAGCAGCACCAGCCGAAGTCCAAGCACAAGGTCGTCACCGACCTCGAGGTCCTCCTGCGGAACAAGGCCAAGCTCGGCCGCCTCGAGCGCTACCACGACGCGCTGCAGAAGAAG
>CAYWTK010000153.1:0-6342 GCA_964460895.1 uncultured Opitutaceae bacterium | reverse complement strand
GGCTCAGGGACCGACCACCAGCGACGTGGTCACGTCCTCGCCGTTCCGCACGAGGCGGGCGCGGTTCGTCTGCGCCGGCAGCACCGCGCCGTGCGAGGTCTCGCCGGCCGCGAACTGCAGCCGGGCGAAGCCGCCCACCTGCACGTCGGCGCCGTTCGCCTGCAGGAGGTCGCCCCCCGTCACCCGCACGTCCGCGGCGGAGCCGAGGAGGAGGACGGGGCCGGCGTTCTCGCGGGCGCCGAGGTCGCCGAGGAAGACCGGACCGGAGAACGCGACCCCGGGCGCGTAGATGCCCGTCAGGCCGGCGGTGGCCCAGTAGCTCGCGTTCGCCGTGCGCACGCCCCCGAAGCGGCCGTCCGCGCTGAAGATCGCGACGGAGGCGATGTCCGCCAGCCCGTCGTAGACCGTGCCGGCCTGGCCGGAGAAGAGCGGACTGCCGTTGCGCGCCGGATCGTTGGCGGCGCTGACCGCGCCGAGGAAGTTGAACGCCCCGGTGGGGTCGAACGCCGTGCGCCGGCCGACGCTGAACACCGAGAGGTTCGTCGTCTGGTCCGCGCCGGCGAGCAGCAGGCGCGCGTGGCCCTTCATGTAGCTGACCGTGGGCTGGGTGTACTTCGCGGGCGCGGCGGGCCCGGTCGCGCCCTGGAGCTGGATGACGAGCGTGCCCGCGCCGGAGAACTCCACCTGCACGATGTCGTCGTTCAGGTCGATGTAGGAGATCCGCGTGACCTGTCCGGGGTCGGAGCGGAGGGCGGCCGCCGCCCCCTGCAGCAGGTACTGGTCGTAGAAGTTGCCGTTCGGGTGCCGGATGTCCGGGCCGACCTCCGTCGCCGCGCCGAGCGAGCGCCCGGCCAGCGACAGGCCGAGGATGGCCGCGTTGCTCGTGGTGCTGCCGCCGGTGAAGCTGTTGGTCACGCGGCAGGTGTAGAGGCCCGCGTCGGCGACGCCCGCGTTCGGCACCACGAGGGTCGCCGCCGTGGCGCCCGCGATCGCCTCGCCGTTGCGGAACCACTGGTACGTGAGGTTCGAGGCCGAGGCGACGGTGACGCCGAAGGTCACCGCGCCGCCGAGCGCGACGGTCTGCGAGACGGGCTGCGCCGTCAGCACCGGCAGCGCGGGCGCCGGCGTGAAGGAGAGGTTGAGCTGCACGGAGCCGGTCTCGCCCGACCAGCCGTCGACCGCGATGTGGTAGGTGGTGCCGGCGCGGGCGGTGAACGTGACCGCGCTGGTGCGGGGCCGCGTCGGCGTCGGGTCCTGCTCCGGCGTGACCTCGTCGTCGTTCGACCCGAGCTGCGTCAGCGCGTCCACCGCTCCGCCGGTGTACACCCCGAGCAGGGTGTCGAAGTTCGAGCCGACCGTGGTGACGCGCATGGTGCCGTTGGCCGACGCCGTCCACCGCCACCAGACGGACCCGCCGCCGGTCTCGCCAGGGGCGTGGTTGGGCTCGCCCACCTCCCGGGTCGCCTCGGTCGTGGACCCGTTCACCGTCGCGGCGTTGGTCGTCCCGACCAGCACGGGCGTCCCGGCGGAGAAGCTGTCGTTGGCCGGACGGGCGAGCGTGCCGGCGCGGCCGTAGAGGAAGTGGATGCCGTCCTTGTCGTCCTGCTGCAGCGTGTCGATCGAGCTCACGCGGCTGTTCATGATCGCCGGCAGGCTCTGCCCCGCCTCGTCGGGGTGGTCGAGGCCCAGGAGGTGGCCGAGCTCGTGGATGGCGACGCGGCGGAAGTCGGTCGCCGAGCGCGAGGGCCCGCGGTACGAGTCCCACGTCTTCGCGCTGTTGAAGATGATGTCCGACTGGGTCCGGCGGAAGGTGCCGTCCGGCTGGAGGACGGTGGAGAGGAAGGATGTCGTGACCGCCAGGGTGGAGGAACCGAAGGAGTCGCCGAAGATGGTGGAGGCGAAGAACACCTCGTTGATGCCGTTGCGCTCGCCGCCCGGCCCCTCGGGCGCGAGCTCGGCCACGAGGCGGACGCGGGCCATCTGCGCGTTCCACTCCGCGGCCGCGGCCTGGAAGGAGGTCCCGAAGTTCGAGCCGTCGGAGAGCGTGCGTCCGGTGCCGACCTTGACCTGCACCGTGACGTTGCCCGCGGGCCAGCGCACGATCGTCTGGCCGCTGCGGATGATGTCGTAGGCCGCCGCGCCCGTGGCCAGCAGCAGCGCGGCCCCGGCGGCGAGGAGGACGCGGGGGCGGTCAGCGGGCATGGCTGACCCCCTTGCCGTCCTTCGCGCCCCGCGCGGCGCGGATGCTCGCGGCGAACTCCTCCGGCGTGAGCGCGTCGTCCGCCCGGATCTGGCGGCGCAGCAGCTGGGCCAGCTTGCCCTCGGCGAGGGGCAGCCCGACCTCGGCGGTCGCCGCGAGCGGCACGCGGTTCGACCGGGCGACGTAGGTCCGGCCGAGGCGCTTGTCGAAGAGCACCGGGTAGCGGCCGTACATCACGCCGTTGGTCGGGTAGAAGTTCACGCCGTTGCCCTTCACGAAGAGGAACTCCTCGTCCCCGACCGTGAACGGCGGGACCCCGTCGACGCGGAGTTCGGAACCGTCCGGGAGCCGGCCGCCCAGCACGCGCAGGACGACCTGGGCCGGCGGCGTGCCGGCGACCACCTCCTGCACCGCGACCTCGATGCGCGTGTACGGCACGTCCCGTCCGTCGCGCCGGACGACCTCGTCGCGCCGCGCGACCACCCGGCCGCGGACGACGTAGTCGGAGGAGGCGACGAGTTCGGCGAAGTCGAGCGGTTCGACGGTGGTCGCCCCGGCCGGTGGGACGGCGGCGAGCAGCACGGCGGCGAGCGCGCAGGGGAGGAGGAATCGCATGGCGGGCACGGGAATCGGGGCGGGCGGCGATTCCTTGGCAGGAACCATGCCGAGTGGTGCGACCATTCGCAAGCGCCCCGGTTCCCGCGCGGGGCGGGACCCCGCACTTGCCACCGGCGGAGGCCGGGGTTCACTGTCCCTCGCAACCCCGCGCCGCCCGCCGCGTCATCATCCTTTCCCGCCGCCTCCGGCGCCCCGCATGACCCTCCGTTTCGCCCGCCTCACCCGCGTCCTCCTCGCCGGCGCCGCCCTCGCGGCGGTCGCCGCCCCCGGTCGAGGCCAGCCCGCCGCTCCGGCCCCCGCCGCCATCGGCCCCATCGTGCTGCGGGACGAGAGCGTGGACCAGGTGCTCGCCCTCCTCGAACGCTGGACGGGCAAGACGCTCCTCCGTCCCCAGGCTCTGCCCGCCGCCACGATCACGGTCAACCTGCGCGAGTCCGTGACCAAGGAGGAGGCCATCCGCGCGCTCGAGACCCTGCTCAACCTCAACGGCATCGCCCTCACCCCGCTCGGCGACCGCTTCCTCAAGGTCACCGCCCTCAACGCCGCGAAGTCCGAGGCCCCCGAGCTGATCGAGGGCTCCACCCTCGGCCTGCCCGCCAGCGGACGCATCGCGAGCAAGCTCTACCAGCTGGAGTTCCTCCGCGTGGGCGAGTTCATGCCGCAGGTCGCCGCGCTGCTCAGCCCGAACACGGGCAGCCCGCCCGTCGTCTTCGAGAAGGCCAACGCCGCCCTCGTCACCGACACGCTCAGCAACCTCCAGCGGATCGAGGCCCTCCTCCAGCGCCTCGACCAGCCCGCGCTCGGCGGCCTGACCCCGAAGTTCTACTCCCTCCAGTTCGCCAAGGCCTCGGACGTGGTGAACAAGATGCGCACCATCCTCTCCGGCGCGCTCCAGGCCCAGCTCGGCACGACGACGTCCTTCAACGCCGACGACCGCACCAACCAGGTCATCGTCATCTCCGACCCGCGCCAGCTCCCGTTCTTCGACGACCTCGTCGCCCGCCTCGACGTCCGCGCCGATCCGAACACCCGCAACGAGGTCCTCTCCCTCAAGCACGCCGCGGCCAAGGACGTCGCCACCATCCTCAGCAACCTCGTGACCGGCCAGAACAACGCCGCCCGCCAGCAGGAGGCCGCCGCCGGACGCCCGCTCACCCTCGCGCCCGCCGCGCCGGCCGCCCCCGCGCCGGGCGCCCCGGCCATCCTGCCCGCCGCCGCCACCCTCGCCGGGGCGGGCGGCGAGAGCTCCAACCAGTTCAGCACCCTCCTCACCATCCTGCCCGAGGAGCGGTCCAACTCCCTCGTCGTCTCCGGCACGGTGGACGACATCCGGCTCATCCGCGACCTCGTCGCCCAGCTCGACGTCCTCCTCGCCCAGGTCCGCATCGAGGTGGTGATCGCCGAGGTCACGCTGAGCGACAACGCCCAGTCCGGCATCGCCGAGCTCGGGCTCAAGGTGCAGGGCGACAAGCTCGTCGGAGGCCAGGCCGCCGGCCCGGGCTTCGCCGCCACCAACGTCACCGCCACCGAGCAGCCGACCGGCGACCTCGACCTCGCCGCCGAGATCGCACTCCGCACCACGCCGCGCAAGAGCAACGCCACCATCCTCTCCCAGCCGAACATCATCACCACCCACAACAAGGAGGGGAAGATCTTCGTCGGCGAGCAGCGCCCGACCATCAGCAGCTACCTCAACGAGGGCACCACCACGGGCGGCGCCGCCAACCTCGGCGGCTACCGCTCGACGGTGAACTACCGCGACATCGGCATCGAGCTCACCGTCAAGCCGCTGATCGGCAACGACGGCTCCATCCAGCTGGAGATCAAGCAGGAGGTGAACGACATCCTCGGCGAGATCACGATCGACGGCAACCCGCAGCCCCGCATCGGCCGGCGCTCCTACAACTCCTTCGTCAGCGCCCGCACCGGCGAGGTCGTCGTGCTCGGCGGCCTCCAGCGCACGTCGAAGTCGCGCAATTCCAGCCGCCTCGGGCCCATCCCGATCATCGGCGACCTGCTCGGCGCGCGGTCGCGCGAGGACGCGCGCACCGAGCTCGTGCTCTTCCTGCGCCCGACCGTCCTGACCAACACCGCGGCGGACAACGCGCCGGCGCTGCGGCAGGTGGACCAGCTGCCGGCCGAGCAGCGCGACCGCATCCGCCGCGCGCTGCAGGGGCCGGAGGCGAAGTGATGCGAGCCACGGAGACGAGCGACACTGGAGGGCGGGGTCTCCCGACCCCGCCGTCGCCCGCCCGCGCCTCCGGTTGCGCGGACCGGAAACGACGTTCGCGGCGGGTTCAGGAGAACCCGCCCTACAGGAAGCGCCCCAGTGAACCGCACCGGGCATGACATGAGCGCCGTCCCCGCGGCCCCGGCCGACCTCCTCCGGACCTGGCCCGACGCCGAGCAGGCCCGCCAGCTGCGCGAGACCCCGCGCGGCGAACGCCAGGCGCTCGTCGCGGGCTGGCGCGGACCGGCGGGCGGCGACGTCGTCGCCCACCTCGCCGCCGCCGCCGGCCTCCCCGTCGCCCCCGCCCTCGCGGTCGACCCCGACGCGGTCGCGCTCCTGCCGGCCCGGCTCGCCCACGACTTCCAGGTCCTGCCCATCCGGGTCGCCGACGCGGCCCCCGACGGCCCCCTCGCCCTCGCCGCGGCCTGGCCGCCCGACGACGACGTGCGCGACTGGGTCGCCCTCTTCACGCCCCGCCCCGTCCGCTGGCACCTCGCCCCCGCCGACCGCCTGCGCCAGCTCATCCTCGAGAACTACGGCGTGGGCGCGGGGTCCATCGAGGACAGCGACGAGCCCGCCGGCGGCGCCGACCCGGCGCTCGAGGTCGAGGCCGACGCCGACGCGGCCGTCGTCCGCTTCGTCCGCGACATCATCGCCCAGGCGGTCGAGGACGGCGCCACCGACATCCACTTCGAGCCGCAGGAGGGCCAGCTCCGCATCCGCTACCGCGTGGACGGCCTGCTCGTCCCCGTGCCCGTGCCGGAGAACCTGCGGCGCTACCAGGACGCCATCATCTCGCGCCTGAAGATCATGGCGCGCCTCAACATCTCCGAGAAGCGCCTGCCGCAGGACGGCCGCATCGCCTTCAAGGCCGGCGACGCCACGCTCGACATCCGCGTCTCCACCATCCCGACGATCTACGCCGAGTCCGTCTCGCTCCGCCTCCTCAACCAGAAGAAGGAGGCCTACACGATGGAGCGGCTCGGCATGGACGAGTCCGAGCAGGCGCTCGTCACCAAGGTCCTCGACTACCCGCACGGCATCATCCTCGTCACCGGCCCGACCGGCTCCGGCAAGTCGACCTCGCTCAACGCCTTCCTCCGCAAGATCAACTCGACCGACCTGCGCATCGTCACGGTCGAGGACCCGATCGAGTACGAGGTGCCGGGCGCGAACCAGATGCAGGTGCGCCCGGAGATCGGGCTCTCCTTCGCCAGCGCGCTGCGCCACGTGCTCCGGCAGGACCCCGACGTCATCATGGTCGGCGAGATCCGCGACCGCGAGACGGCCGACA
>CAYWTK010000152.1:0-6410 GCA_964460895.1 uncultured Opitutaceae bacterium | reverse complement strand
AGGTGAGCACGGGGTTGACGCCCTGCTCGCCGAGGATGGAGCGGATGCGCGAGCCCGTGACCTCGACGGCCTCCAGCTGCACGACCCCGTCGCTCCGGCGCAGGCCGACGGCGGCGGCCCCCGCCGGCGCGGGCCCGTCCCCGCGGACCACGCCCGAGACCTCGCGCCGCACCGCCACGGCGCCCGAGGCGGCGTCGACGGTCGCGACCAGCCCCGTCCCCGCCAGCAGCGCGTCGAGCGCCTCCTGCGCGGTCAGCTCGCCCGCCACGGCCGGAGTCCGCACCCCGCGCACCACGGCGGCGGCGAACAGCGTCTCGCGCCCCGAGAGGGCGGAGTACCGCTGCAGCGCCGCGGCGGCCTCGCCGGCCGGGATGTCGTAGCGGCGGCGGGAATCGTCGGCCGCGCTCGCGGCCAGCGACGAGAGGAGGATGCCGCCAAGCACGGCGACGAGGAGGCGGAGGGGGGTTCGCATGGAGGTCGGGGCGGGCCGGCGTCACGCGCGGCCCTGCCTACACGACGAACGGAGCGCCGCGGGCCGTAAGCGATTTCTCGCCCGCCTCAGGGCGCGCGGCGCAGGACGGTGCGCTCCGACCCGACCCGCTCCGCCCGCAGGCGCAGCGCGGGGTCGTCCGCCACGAGCCGCACGAAGCCCTCGACGTTGTCCGGACGGAAGGTCCCGCCGATGCGCAGCTCGCCGAGGTCCGCCTCGCCGAGCTCGAGCTGGTGCCGGTTCAGGCGGTTGAAGGCCGCCACGACGTCCGCCAGCGGCGTCTCGTGGAACTCCAGCCGCGGCGCCTGCCAGGCGAGCGCGCGGGCGATGTCCTCGGCCGTGACCGCGGCGACGCTGGGCGCCTCCGGCTGTCCGAGCGCGACCGTGGCCTGCTGGCCGACCGTGATCAGGTGGAGCGGCTTGTCCTCCGGACGCTCGGGCGCGGCGGGGTCGACGCGCGCCACCGAGACCTTCCCCTCGGTCACGAGCACCTGGACGTTCTGCGGGTCGAGGCGGACGTTGAAGGCCGTGCCGACCGCGCGCACCTCGACGCCGGCGGCGTCCACGACGAACGGACGCCGCGCGTCCTTCCAGACGGAGAAGTGCGCCTCGCCGCCGGTGAGCTGCACGCGGCGCTCGTTCTCGGAGTACTGCACGACCAGCTGCGTGCCGTCCTTCAGCTCGACGCGCGAGCCGTCGGGCAGCGCCAGCCGCTCGTTGACCCGCAGGTACGACTGCGGCGCGGCGGCGAGGACCGGTTCCGCTCCCGGCCAGGGCCGCTCCCAGACGAAGAACCCGAACGCGAGCGCGGCGGCGACCGCGAGGGCCCCGCCCGCCCAGCGCCACCACGCCCGGCCGCGGGCCGGCGGCGCGACGAAGAGGTCCGGGTTCGGCTCGGTGTCGTGGGCCGGCGTCCACTCGTAGAGCTGCATCATGCGCTCGAGCGCGGCCGCATGCCGCTGCAGGGCCTCCGTGTGCCGCGGATCCGCGGCCAGCCAGGCCATGTACTCGTCCTGCTCGGCGGCGCTGAGCCCGCGGTCCCGGCGCGCGAGCCAGGTCGAGGCGGCGTCGAGGATTTCCTCGGGGATGGGGTCGTGCGGCTTGGGATTCATCGCGCACCTCCCCGGGCGAAGAACGCGGCGCACTGGCGGATGCCGGCGGCCATCTGCTTCTCCACCGTGCTCTCGGAGACGCCGAGCTTCTCGGCGATCTGCCGCTGGGTGAGCCCGTACGCCGTGCGCAGGGTGAAGATCTGCCGCACGCGCTCGGGGAGGGATTGGATGGCCTTGGTCAAGAGTTCGAGTTCCTGCTGCTTGGCGACGGACGCGACGACGTCCGCCGTGTCGGTTAAGACGGTCGGATCGGTGTCGTCCGTAATCGGCTCGAACGAGACGACCCGCTGCCGGCGCACGGCGTCGAGGGCGAGGTTGCGCGCGGTGGTGAACAGCAGCGCCCGCGCCGAGCGGATCGGGCTCACCTCCCGCGCCTGCACGAGGCGGGTCAGGCTCTCCTGCACGATGTCGTCCACGTCCGGCAGCGTCGGGAACCGCGCCAGCAGCCAAGCCCGGAGCGCCGGTCGGTGCGGCTGCACCTCCGTGGCGAACCAATTCTTCACTTCGGGACTGGCGTCCGGGGGCATCGGGAGGGTCCGCAGTATCGCCGCCGCCCGGGCGAAAATCCAGCCGCGGAGCGGAAAAGGCGGCTGGGCGGCGATTTTTCTTACGGCTTCGTCCGCCTCGTTCGTCTTTCGGCCCACCCGGGGCGGTAACCCCCGACGGGACGGTCCCGTCTCCTCCGCACCCGCCATGACCCTCCCCCGCCTGCTCGCGCCTGTCCTCGCGCTCGCCCTTCTCTCCGCGCCCGCCGCCGCCTTCGACGGCCCGCTGCTCGAGTCGACGGAGGTCGCCTTCTCGGAGCGGGCGCTCGCGGCCATGGCGGAGAACGAGCCGTCGATCCGAGACCTGCTCCGCGACGTCACCCTGCACCGCATCGTCTACGAGGTCGACGGCCTGCGCGTCACCGGGTACCTCGCGCGGCCCGTCGCCCCCGGTCCGCACCCGTGCCTCGTCTGGAACCGCGGCGGCAACCGCGAGTTCGGCGCCTGGAACGACCGCCGCGCCGCCGTCGTGCTGGCCCGCGCGGCGTCGTGGGGCTATGTGGTCGTGGCCCCGCAGTACCGCGGCAACGGCGGCGGCGAGGGGCGCGAGGAGTACGGCGGCGCCGACCTCGCGGACGTCCTCGCCCTCCTGACCCTGCTCGACTCGCTGCCCGACGCCGACGCCTCGCGCGTCGGCCTCTACGGCCAGAGCCGCGGCGGCCTCATGGCCTACCAGGCGCTCGCCGCCTCGGACCGCTTCGCGGCGGCCGCCATCGACGCCGGCATCGCCGACCTCGCGGAGTCCATCGCGCGCCGACCCGACCTCGAGCCGGTCGCCGCCGAGCTCATCCCCGGCTGGTCGGACGACCGCGCCGCCGCCCTGCGCCACCGCTCGGCCCTCGCCTGGGCGGAGGAGCTCGCGGCCGGCACGCCGGTCCTGCTGCTGCACGGGACGGCGGACGAGCGGGTGGACATCGCGCAGGCGCGGCGCATGGCCGCCCGCCTCGCCGAGCTGGGCCGGCCGCACCGCCTCGTGGAGTTCGAAGGCGGCGACCACGCCCTCAGCGCCCACCGCCGAGCGGCCGACGACGCGCTGCGCGCCTGGTTCGACGCCCACCTCCGGACCCCGGCCGTGACCGCCGGAGACCGCCCCCCGCCCACCCCGCCCCCCGACCGGTAGTAATACAATACGTTACTACCCGGAGGCGGCCGGGGGCGTCTCGATCCACGCGCCGACGTCGTGGACGCGGTGGTAGTCGGGGGCCCACTCGGGGATGGGGGCGAGGTCCCAGCGCCAGGTCCGGTCGGGGGCGCGCAGGCCGAAGCGGGTGTGGAGGGTCTCGGTCTTGAGGACCTTGCCGTCGGGCGCGAGGTCGAGGCGGGCGGCGTCCGCCAGCACCACGCGCACGGCCCCGCGCCGCGCGGCGAGCCAGTCGAGGTGCCGGCGCGCGGCGGCGCGGGCGCAGCGGTCGGGCAGCGACTTGTCGCGCTCCGCCGCGACGAGGGAATGGCCGGGCACGAGGCCGAGCTGGGAGAGGCAGTTGGCGGAGACGACGAAGTCCGGCTCGCCGCCGGGCGGCGGGCCCGGGTCCGCGTCGGCGAAGAGCTTCGGCGCATCGGCCGCGGCGACGACGTCGCGCACCTCCGCGAGCCGCGCGAGCGCGCCGCTGGCGTCCCACGCGACGCAGCGCACGCGGTCCGGCCGGCGCTTCGCCCAGTCCTTGGCCGCGGCGCCGACGACGACGTCCGCGAGCGTCACCTGCGCGAAGCGCTCCGCCAGCTCCGCCACGGGGACGTCGAGGCAGTCCCCCGCCCCGACGACCAGCGCCCGCTCGCGCCGGACGCAGCGGTCCGCCGCGTCGAGAATCGCCCGGCGGCTCGCCGCCAGGTGCGGCGCCCACGCGGCCGGCACGCGCCCGTGTCGCTCCGCGATGGCGAAATGCTCCCGCGTCAGCCCCAGCCGCCGCGCGGCGCGCGACGAATCGGTGCGGAGGCGTTTCCAGAGGGTGGAGAGCATGGGGGTCGTTGTAGGGCGGGGTCTCCCGACCCCGCCGCGAACGTCTATTGAATCAGCGCATGCCACGACGCGCTCGCCCCTCGGCGGGGTCCGGAGACCCCGCCCTACAGGGGGCTCAGCGCAAGTACTCCTCCAGCCACGCGAACACCTCCTGGTGCCAGCGCTCGCTGTTGCGGGGCTTGTTCACCCAGTGGCCCTCGTCGGGGAACATGACGAGGCGCGAGGGGACGCCCTGGCGCTGGAGGGCCGTGAAGAGCTCCATGCCCTGCGAGAGCGGCACGCGGAAATCGAGGTCGTTGTGGATGATCAGATTCGGGGTCTTGAAGTTGGCGGCGTACTTGTGCGGCGACCACTTCAGCTGGTCGAGGTCGCGCCACGGGATGCCGTGGTCCCACTCGGAGAACCAGACCTCCTCGGTCGTGCCGTACATGGACTCGAGGTTGTACACGCCGCAGTGCGTGATGAGCGCCTTGAAGCGGTCGGTGTGGCCCTGGAACCAGTTCATCATGTAGCCGCCGTAGCTGGCGCCGGCCGCGGCCGCGCGCGAGGCGTCGACGTAGGGCTGCTTTTCCAGCCAATCGAGGCACGCCATCAGGTCGGTGAAGATGCGGCCGCCCCAGTCGCGCGAGATCTCGTCGGTGAACTTCTGCCCGAAGCCGACCGAGCCGCGCGGATTCGGGAGCGCCACCACGTAGCCGCGCGCGGCCCAGACCTGCGGGTTCCAGCGGTAGCCCCACGCGTCGGAGAACGCGCCCTGCGGGCCGCCGTGCACCCAGAAGACGAGCGGGTAGCGCTTCGTCGGGTCGAAGCCCGGCGGCTTGAGGAGCCACATCTGCACCGGGTCGCCTTGGGCGCCGGTGACGCTGACGTTCTCCAGCGCGGGCAGGTCGAGCTGCGCCACGAGCGCGGCGTTGGCCTGGGTAAGCGCCCGCGGCGCGGCGTCGCCCGCGCCGGCGAGGTTGAGGGCGAAGACTTCGGCGGGCGCGGTGGCGTTGTTGAACGCGTAGACGATGACGCCGCCGTCGGCGGTGACGCTCGGGGCCGAGACCATGCCGCGCCCCGTCGCGAGGCGCTGCGGCTCCGCGGCGGCGGTGGTGGAGACGGCGAAGAGCGGCTCGGCGCCGGCCTCCGCGGCGGTGGTGTAGAGCTTGGTGCCGTCGGGGGCCCAGACGAAGCCGTCCGCCGAGCGGTCCCACGCCGCCGTCAGGCTGCGCGACTGCCCGGTCGCGAGGTCGAGCGTGCGCAGCTCCCACTTGTCGGCCTCGAAGCCCGCCCGCGCCTGCGCGCGGTAGGCGAGCGTCCGGCCGTCGGGCGAAAAGCGCGGGAACCCGTCCGCGGCCGGGTTCGTCGTGAGCTGCCGCCGCTCGAGCGTGGCGAGGTCCACCAGCCAGAGGTCGTGGTTCGTGCGCCACGCCTGCTCGCGCAGCGGCAGCGGCGGGGCGGTGAAGGCGAGGAGGCGGCCGTCGGGCGAGAAGTCGTACTCCTCGCCGGCGCTGAACGTGGAGGAGGTCGGCACGGCGTCGTTCTCGCCGGGCGTGACGTTGCGCGGCTCGCCGACGGCGGCGCCGTCCTTCACCCCGACGACGAACACGTGCTGCCGGCGGCCGTCGTGCCAGGAATCCCAGTGGCGGTAGAGGAGCTGCGTGGCGACGCGGACCTTCACGGGGTCCTTCTCGCGCGCGGCGAGCGCGGCCTTGTTCCTGGCGTCGGCCTCCGCGAACGGCAGCGCGGAGAACTCGGGGAGGACCGCCGAGACGAACGCGAGACGATCGCCGGTCGGGGCCCAGCGGGGACCGGACGCGCCGGTCGCGAGGGTCGTCAGCTGCCGGGCCTCGCCGCCGCCCATCGGCAGGAGCCAGATCTGGTAGTCGCCGCCGCGGTTGGATTCGAAGGCGAGCCAACGGCCGTCGGGCGACCAGCGGGGGCTGCGCTCGTTCCGCGGCGTCGAGGTGAGCGCGCGCGCGGCGCCCGTGGCGGTGTCCACCAGCCAGAGGTCGCTCTGCGTGCGGTTCTCGTCCCACACGACCTCGCTCACGACGTACACCACGTGCCGCCCGTCGGGCGCGACCTGCGGGTCGGACACGCGCTTGAACTTGAAGAGGTCGGCGAGCTCGATCGGACGCTTCGGCGCGGCGAGGACGGGCAGCGCCGCGGCTAGGAGGAGGACGAGCAGGACGGGGAGGCGGAGGAGGGGACGGGGCGTCATGGCGAAGCCCCACGGCGTACGTGTCCTCCGCCCCCGGCGCAAAGCGAAAGCGGCCCTCGGCCCGGCCGTAGGATGCACGTCGATTCGGCCTGGCCTGTAG
>CAYWTK010000151.1:0-6449 GCA_964460895.1 uncultured Opitutaceae bacterium | reverse complement strand
AGGCGGTTGAGCCCGCGCACGTCCTTGCCGTAGCTGCCCGCCTCGCGGCGGAAGCAGGGCGTGTAGGCGCAGCGGCAGACCGGCAGGGCCGACTCGTCGAGGATCTCGTCGCGGAAGAAGTTCGTCAGCGGCGTCTCCGCCGTCGGCACCGCGTAGAGCTGGTCCGGCGTGGTCTCGTACATCATGCCCTCCTTGTCCGGCAGCTGGCCGACCGCGGTGGCGGAGGCCGCGTTGACGAGGATGGGCGGGTTCACCTCCGTGTAGCCGGCGGCGATGCCCTCGTTGAGGAAGAACTGGACGAGCGCGCGGACGATGCGGGCGCCGTCGCCCACGTAGAACGGGAATCCGGCGCCCGTGACCTTGGCGCCTCGCGCGAAGTCGAGCAGGCGCTCGAAGCCGGGGATCTCCCAATGCGGCTTCGCGACGGCGGACGCCGTGGCGGGATCGCCGTGGGTCGCGTGGATCACGTTGTCCTCGGGCGTGCGGCCCTCCGGAACGGACGGGTGCGGGATGTTCGGCAGCGTCAGCAGCGCGGCGTGCCACTTGGCCTCGACGGCCTTGAGGCCCTCCTCGCGGGCCTTCACGTCGGCGGACACGGCCTTCATCTCCTGGACCTTGGCGAGGAACTCGGGCGAGCCCTTCGGCAGGCGGGCCATCTCGTTGTTCGCCGCCTTCTGGCGGGCCCGCAGCTGCTCGACCTCGCCGAGCTGGGAGCGCCAGGCGGCGTCGAGGGCCAGCACCGCGTCGAGGTCGACGTCGAGGTGCTTCTTGGCGATGGCCGCCCGCACGACGTCGGGCGATTCGCGGAGGAGTCGGGGATCGAGCATGGGGCCCGGATTAACCCGCAGCGCCCGACCGCCAGCAAGGCGATTCTCGGCGGGTCGGTCAGCCGGCCGCGCCCCGGCGCGCCGCGAGCCGG
Organism: uncultured Opitutaceae bacterium; assembly: GCA_964460895.1. Classification (GTDB taxonomy): domain Bacteria; phylum Verrucomicrobiota; class Verrucomicrobiia; order Opitutales; family Opitutaceae; genus Didemnitutus. The sequence continues at coordinate 5,530 of CAYWTK010000151.1, read as the reverse complement.
TCCGCCTGCGCGCAGACCTCCTCCACCGTGATCAGGTCCATCGACCGCGGGTCGTGCACCCGACGGTGCCAGGCGGGCGACGCCTCGCCGAGCAGCGTCCGCGCCGCGTCCGCGTAGCGGTCCACGCAGAACTCGCGGTCCGGCCAGGGTCCGGTCAGCGCCGAGCGCGCCACCGCGTAGAGCCCGACGACCGGCGTGCCGACCGCCGCGGCCAGGTGCACCGGGCCCGTGTCGGGCGCGAGCAGGCCCCGCGCCCCGGCCAGCACCGCGGCGAGTTCGCGGACGCGCGTCCGTCCGGAAAGGTCGAGCGCGGCGGCGCCGGTGCGGCGCGCGACCTCGGCGGCCAGTGCGCGCTCGGCCGGCGCGCCGCCGCCGGTGACGACGATGCGCCAGCCCGTGCGCCGCGCGACGTGCGCGGCGACCGCGGCGTAGCGCTCGGCGCGCCAGTTGCGCTCCGGCTTGCTCGCCGCCGGGTTGACCACGAAGTACGGGCCCCCGCCCGTCAGCGCGGCCGCCGCCGCCCGGTCCGCGTCGTCCAGGGGGACCTCGAGCCGCCGCACGTGGCGCTCCGGCGGGATGCCGAGCGCCTCCGCGAAGCCGAGGAAGCCCTCCGCGAGATGCTCGTCGCGCGGACGGATGCGCTCGCGCACGAACCAGCCGTGCAGGTCGCGGGCGCGCGCGGCGTCGAAGCCGATGCGCCGGTCCGCCCGCACGCAGGCGTGCGCGAGGTTGGCGCGGAAGCTCGCCTGCGCCGCCAGCAGCGCGTCGAAGCGCCGCCCGGCGAGCGCGCGCCGCAGCCCGAGGTAGCCGGCCGCGCCCGGCGGGCGCGGCAGCACCACCCACTCCACGCCCGCGAGGCCCCCGAGGAGCTCGCGGGTCACCCCGCTGGTGACCCATGTGATCCGCACGCCCGGCCACGCGGCCCGCAGGGTCGCGACGAGCGCCGTCGCGAGCACGACGTCGCCGAGCGCCGACAGGCGCACGAGGCAGACGGAGGCGGGTGCCGGCGGCGGGTGCACCTACCGGGCGGCCGCGGACGCCGGCTGCGCCCGGCCGGGACCGGGCTCGAGCAGGCGGCGGAAGCGGGCGAACACGTCCTTCGCCGCCAGCAGCCGCAGGTCGCCGACCGGCGCCTGCACGACGAAGTTGGTCGGCGCGTTCAGGGGATAGGGACCGGCCAGCCGCGGGTCGGTCGGACCGAAGATGCCGAGCGTCCGGATGCGCATCGCCGCCGCCAGCTGCAGGGCGCCGCTGTCGTTCGCCACGACCCAGTCGGCCCGCCGCATGAGCGCGGCGAGCGAGGCGAGGCTCGTGTTGCCGGTCAGGTTGACGAAGGTGCCGTCGGGAAAGGCCTCGCGGCACGGCAGGTAGTGGGTGCCGGCCCACACCACCTTGCGCCGGCACTCGCGCACGAGCAGGGCGGAGAGCGCGGCGAATCCGTCCCATTTCTTGTCGGGGCGGCGGCTGTCCGGGAACATCAGCACCGGCGGCAGCCCCCCCCGCGGGTCCATGAAGCCGAGGTTGAGCTGCGCGTGGTCGCGGAACTCCAGCGGGCCGGCGAGCTCCGGCCGCGCGCCGAGGGCCGCGGCGAACTGCAGGAGCAGCTCGAGCGGGTGCACCCGGGTGGCGCCGCCCGGCGCGGCGATGCGCTCGCCGTAGAAGAGCGACGCGCCCTCGCGGGCGTCGGCCCGCCCGAGCTTCCGCGCCGCGTGGCACCAGCGGATCATGAGCCCGGAACGGAGCAGGCCCTGCAGGTCGAGCGCCGCGTCGAAGCGCCGCTGCCGCACCTCGCGCATCAGGTCGAGGAAGCCGCCGACCCCGCCGAGCCGGCGGAAGACGAACACCTGGTCCACCACCGTGCTCGACCGCACCAGCGGAGCGAAGACGTCCCGCACGATCCACGCCACGCGCCAGTCGGGCTGCTGGGCCTTGATCGCGGCCGTGACCTGCAGCCCGTGCACGATGTCGCCGAGCGACGACGGTTGGATGATGAGCAACTCGCGCATGGAACGGACGGAGAAAGGACTTCCAACGACCGCGGAGTTACGTTTCAACCCGGCGGCGTCGAAAGCAAATTCTAATCACTTTGAGCCGGACAAATTTAAGCGAGTTTCACGGCCCGCGCCGCGGCCCCGTCGGTCGATGACCAAGGCGCTGCTCCAGACCGTCGGCTGGCTCCTCGCCCACACGCCCGAGCCGCTGCTGCGCGTCCTCGCGTGGGCCCTCGCGCGGCTGGTCTACCTCGCGCTCGGCGGCCGCCGCCGGCTCATCCACGCGAACCTGCACCACGCCTTCCCCGAGCGCCCGGCCGCCTGGCGCCGCGCCACCGCGCGCGAGGTGGTGCGGCGGTTCACGGAGACCGGGCTGCTCTCGCTCGCGACGCCCTACCTGTCGGCCGAGCGCTTCCGGCGGATCATGCGCGCGGGTCCGGGATTCCACGAGGTGTTCGTCCGGCACCGCACGGATCCCCATCCGACGCTCCTGTGCGCGCCGCACTTCGCCTACTGGGAGGTGCTGACCGCGATGCCGCTCCTCGAGCAGCCGTTCCCCGAGCTGGGCGCGATCTTCCGCCCACTCGACAACCCGGCCGCCGACGCGTTCGTGAAGGCCTCGCGCGAGCGCTTCGGCGTGCGCCTGCTCTCGCGGCGCGACGGCTTCCAGGAGGCCGTGCGCATCCTCCGCCGCCGCGGCTGGGTCGGCATCCTCCACGACCAGAACGCCGGCGCCCAGGGCGCGCTCACGCTGCTGCTGGACCGCGTGTGCTCGAGCACGGAGCTGACGGGACTGCTCGCCGCGAAGTTCGGGACGCGCGTCGTCGGACTCTACGCCCGCCGCCTCGGCTTCTGGCGGGTCGAGCTCATGATGGAACCCGTCGCGGCCGACGGCACCGCGGAAGGGACGACGCTGGCGCTGAACCGCTGGCTGGAGGACCGCCTCCGCGGCGACGACGAGATGTGCGCGTCGTGGCTCTGGGGCCACCAGCGCTGGAAGACGCAGGACGCGCCCGCCGCGCGCTTCCGCCTCGAGCAGAAGCGCGACCTGCTGGCCGAGGACCTCCGCCGGCGCGGCCTCCCCGCCCTGCCCCGCCGCACGCGCCTCTGGATCCGGATGCCGAACTGGCTGGGCGACGTGGTCATGGCCCTGCCCCTCGTGCGCGCCCTGCGCGCCGGGCGTCCCGACATGGAGATCACGCTGCTCGCCCGGCCCGCGCAGGCCCGCTGGCTCGGTTCGCTCGGCGTCGCCGACCGCGTGCGGGCGCTCCCCGCCGGGTCGGGCTGGAGCTACTTCCGCGAGTTCCGGCGCGCGCGGGACGAGTTCATCGACTGCCACCTGCTCTTCACGAACTCGGTCCGCGGCGACCTCGAGGCCTGGCTCGCCGGCGCCCGGCAGCGCTTCGGCCTCCGGCGGCCGGGACGCCCGCGGCCGCTGCTCACGCACCGGTTCCGCCTGCCGTCCGACTACGACGAGTCGCAGCACCACCAGCTCGAGCTCTGGACGGATTTCCTGCGCCACTTCGGCCTGCGCGCCGAGCCGGACCGCACGCCGCTCGCCCCGGGACCGGAGTCCGCGCCGCGCCACGGAGCCATCGGCCTCATCTGCGGTTCGGAGAACACGCCCGAGAAGCGCTGGCCGGTGGAGCATTGGCGCGCTCTCGTCGCCGCGCTGCCCGGGGAGCGGTTCGTGCTCTTCGGGACCGCGCGCGACTGGCCTCTGACTACCGCGGTGGCGGCGGGCTTCGGCGCACGGGTGGAGGACCTCGCCGGGCGCACCGGACTCGACGAGTTCGCGCGGCGGCTCGCCGGCTGCCGGCTGCTGGTGGCGAACGACACCGGCGGCATGCACCTCGCGAACGCGCTGGGCGTGCCGGTGGTCGGCCTCTTCGGGCCCACGAATCCCGTCCGGACCGGTCCGGTCTTCACCGCCCCCGTGGCGATCCTCCAGCCGCCGGGCTGCCCGCCGCGCGGCGGCGGCCGCCTCGCCGACCTCGCGCCGGAAACGGTGGTTGCGAAGGTCCGGGAACACCTCCACGCGTCCTCCTGACGTGCCCCTCCTCGAAGTCACCGACCTCCGGACCTGGTTCCACACGCGCGGCGGCGTCTACCGCGCGGTGGACGGGGTCAGCTTCGCCGTCGAGCGCGGCGAGACCCTCGGCATCGTCGGCGAGTCCGGCTCGGGCAAGTCGGTGACCTGCTACTCCCTCATGGGCCTCGTGCCCCAGCCGCCCGGCCGCATCGAGAGCGGACGCGCGGTGTTCGACGGCACGGACCTGCTGCGGTGCTCGCCGGCGGAGGCGCGGGCGATCCGCGGCAAGCGCATCGCGATGATCTTCCAGGATCCGATGACCTCGCTGAATCCGTACCTCCGGATCTCCGAGCAGCTCATCGAGCCCCTGCTCATCCACGAGAAGATCAGCCGGGCCGACGCGCTCGCGCGCGGTCGGGCCATGCTCGAGGCGGTCGGCATCCCCGATCCGGGCCGGCGCCTGGACCAGTATCCCCACGAGTTCTCGGGCGGCATGCGCCAGCGCGTGATGATCGCGATGGCCCTCATCACCCGGCCCGAGCTGCTCATCGCCGACGAGCCCACCACCGCGCTGGACGTGACGGTGCAGGCGCAGATCCTCGAGCTGATCAAGCGGCTGCAGCGGGAGATGGGGATGGCGGTAATCTTCATCACCCACGACCTCGCCGTCGTCTCCGGCCTCTGCGACCGCGTGCAGGTGATGTACGCCGGCCGCATCGTCGAGCGCGCCGCGACGCGCACCCTCTTCGGCGGACCGCGCCACCCCTACACGCGCGCCCTGCAGCGCTCGATCCCCGCGCTGCAGCAGAAGGGCGAGCCGCTCCACACCATCCCGGGCATGCCGCCCGACCTCTCGGCGCCTCTGGCCGGCTGCGCCTTCGCCGCGCGCTGCGAGGTGGCGACCGACGTCTGCCGACGCGACGCGGTCGAGCTGCGGGAGGTGGCCGCGGCCCACGAGTCCGCGTGCGGACGCATCCAGCGGGGGGAAATCTGATGGAGACGCCCGTCCTCGAGCTGCGCGACGTGCGCACCCATTTCCCGGTGGAGGCGGGTTTCCTCCGCCGCCGCCGCGTGGGCACGGTGAAGGCGGTCGACGGCGTCTCCCTCACGCTCGCCCGCGGCGAGGTGGTCGGGCTCGTCGGCGAGTCGGGCTGCGGCAAGTCCACCCTCGCCCGCACGATCCTCCAGCTGCTGCCGACCACCGGCGGCGCGGTGCTCCTCGGCGGCCGGAACCTGACCACGGCGACCGCGGCGGAGGTCAAGGCGGCGCGCCGCGAGATGCAGATGGTTTTCCAGGACCCGTTCGCCTCCCTCAATCCCCGGCTCACCGTCTTCGCCACGCTCGCCGAGCCGCTGCGCGTGCACCGGGTCTGTCCGCCGGAGGAGATTCCCGCGCGGGTCGCGCGCCTGATGGAGCGCGTCGGCCTCGCCCCCCGGCTGCAGCGCAAGTACCCGCACGAGTTCTCCGGCGGCCAGCGCCAGCGCATCGCCATCGCCCGCGCCCTCG
>CAYWTK010000150.1:0-6522 GCA_964460895.1 uncultured Opitutaceae bacterium | reverse complement strand
GACTTGGAGACCGCGAGGCCGGCTTCCTTGACCGCTTCGCTCATGGTCGGGTGGCCGTGGATGGTGCGGCCGAGGTCCTCGGCGCTGCCGCCGTACTCCATGTGCGTGACGACCTCGCTGATGAGCTCGCCGGCGTTGTGGCCGAGGATCTGGCAGCCGAGGATCCGGTCGGTCTTCGCGTCGGCCACGATCTTGACGAACCCGTCGGTCGCGTCGGCCGCGATGGCGCGGCCGTTGGCGGCGAAGTTGAACTTGCCGACGTTGACCGCGAGGCCCTTCGCCTTCGCGGCGTCCTCGCCGAGGCCGACCGAGGCGACCTCGGGGTTGGTGTAGACGATGCCGGGCACGAGGTCCCAATTGATGTGGCCGGCCTTGCCCGCGATCCACTCGGCGACCGCGACGCCGTCCTCCTCGGCCTTGTGGGCGAGCATCGGGCCGGCGACGACGTCGCCGATCGCCCAGATGCCGGGGACGTTGGTGCGCAGGTGGGAATCCACCTGGACGCGCTTGCGGTCGTCGAGGGCGACGCCGGCCCGCTCGAGGCCGAGGCCGTCGGTGTAGGGGCGGCGGCCGACGGCGACGAGGACCTTGTCGGCCTCGAATTCGAGGACCTGGCCGTCGCGTTCCGCGGTGAGAATCGACCGGGGCGAGGGCGCCCCGGCTCCACCGGGGGCGGTCTTCAGCCCCGTGACCTTGGCGTTGACCTCGATCTTCAGCCCCTGCTTCTGCAGCAGGCGGGTGAACTGGCGGACGATGTCGTCGTCGAACCCGGCGACGATCTTGGGCAGGAACTCGACGACCGTGACCTCGGCGCCGAGGCGGGCCCAGACGGAGCCGAGCTCGAGGCCGATGGCGCCGCCGCCGACCACGACGAGCTTCTTCGGCACCGCGGTGAAGGCGATGGCGTCGTCGCTCGAGACGACGGTGCGGCCGTCGAACTTGAGGAACGGCAGCTCGACCGGGGCGGAGCCGGTGGCGATGACGAAGTGCTTGGCGGTGAGCCGCGCACGCGGCGCGGGCGCCGCGTCCCCAGCGGCCGGGGCGGGGGTGACCTCGACTTCGGTGGGCGAGACGAACGACGCGGCGCCGGTGAAGACCGCGACCTTGCGGCCCTTGGCGAGCAGGCCGATGCCGCCGGTGAGCTTGGTGACGACGGCGTCCTTCTTCCGCATCATCGCGGCGACGTCCACCTCGACGGAGCCGAACTTGATGCCCGCGTCGGCGGCGTGGTGCTTGGCCCACGAGACGTGCTCGGTGGCGTGGAGGAGGGCCTTGCTCGGGATGCAGCCCACGTTGAGGCAGGTGCCGCCGAGGGCGGCGCGCTTGTCGACGAGCGCGACCTTGAGGCCGAGCTGGGCCGCGCGGAACGCGCAGACGTAGCCGCCGGGGCCGGCGCCGATGACGACGAGGTCGAAGGAGGAGGCGGAGGACATGGGATGAAACGCGAAGACGCGAAGACGCGGAGCCGGATGGTCGGAGCTGGGCGATCCTTCGCGCCTTCTTGGTTCTTGGCGTTGAAGTTCGGACTCAGGCCCCGAGGACGAGGCGGGCCGGGTCCTCGAGGCTGTTCTTCACCGACACGAGGAAGGTGACCGATTCCTTGCCGTCGACCAGGCGGTGGTCGTAGCTGAGGGCGAGGTACATCATCGGGCGGATGACGACCTGGCCGTTGAGGGCGATGGGGCGCTCCTTGATGGCGTGCATCCCGAGGATGGCGCTCTGCGGGGCGTTGATGATCGGCGTGGCGAGGAGCGAGCCGAAGATGCCGCCGTTGGTGATGGTGAAGACGCCGCCCTCGAGGTCGGCGAGCGTGATCTTCCCCTCGCGGGCGCGCTTGGCGGCGTCGGCGATGTCCTTCTCGATCTCGGCCATCGACTTCCGGTCGCAGTCGCGGATGACCGGGACCATGAGGCCCTTGTCGGTCGAGACGGCGACGCCGATGTCGTAGTAGTGGTTCTGGATGATGTGGTCGCCGTCGATCTGGGCGTTGATGCCCGGGACTTCCTTGAGGGCGTTGACGACGGCCTTCACGAAGAACGACATGAAGCCGAGCTTCACGCCGTGCTTCTTGGTGAAGTCGTCCTGGTACTTGGCGCGCAGGCCCATGACGGCGGACATGTCGGCCTCGTTGAAGGTCGTGAGCATGGCCGCGTTGTGCTGCGCCGCGACGAGGCGGTTCGCGATCGTCTGGCGCAGCTTGGTCATCTTCACGCGCGTCTGGCGCTCGCCGGCGGCCGCGGACTGCGGAGTGCGGAGTGCGGATTGCGGAGTGCTGGGCACCGCCGCCGCGGCGGGGGCGGTGTCCTTGGGCGCCGAAGCCTTGGCGGCGGAGTCGAGCATGTCGCCCTTGGTCACGCGGCCGCCCTTGCCGGTGCCGGCGACGGTGGCGGGGTCGATGCCGGTTTCGGCGGCGAGGCGGCGGACGGCGGGGGAGGCGCCTTCGGCGACGGTTGAGGACGGAGGTTGAGGCGAGGCGGGCGCGGGGGCGTCCGACCGCGGCGAGGGCGCCGCGGCACCAGCGGCGGCCGGGTCAATCGTCGCGACGACCTGGCCGATCTTGACCTCGGTGCCGGCCTCGACGGCGAAGGTGATCTTGCCGGCGGCCTCGGCGGTGCCTTCGGACGTGATCTTGTCGGTCTCGAGTTCGAAGAGGACCTGGTCCTTCTTCACGACGCTGCCGTTGGCGACGTGCCACTTGGCGAGGACGCCGGACGAGATGGATTCGCCCATCGGGGGGATCTTGACTTCGATGCTCATGGGGGAGGGGGAAGGGAGTAGCGAGGAGTGTGTAGCGGGTAGCGAGTAGGGGGGAAGAGGGCGAGGGGCGAAAGGCGGGCGGTGGGTGGTCGTGAGCCGTGGATCGAAATGCTCGCTCCCCACTGCCCGCTACTCGCTACTCGCCTCAAACCGTGAACGCCTCCTTGAGGAACGCGTTGAGCTGGAGGCGGTGCTTGGCGAGGGTGCCGACGGCGGGGGAGGCGGCGGCGGGGCGTCCGGCGTAGGCGGGTCGGCGGCCGAAGGTCGCCTCCAGCTGCGGCAGGATCCAGCGGCCGGCGCCCATGTTCTCGGGCTCCTCCTGGGCCCAGACGAGCCGGGCGGAGGCGTACTTCTTCGCGAGCTCGGCGAGGCGCTTGTGGTGGAGCGGGTAGAGCTGCTCGATGCGGACAAGGGCGGTGGACGCGGCTTCCGGGTGCTTGGCGCGGTAGTCGGCGAGGTCGTAGTAGACCTTGCCCGAGCAGAGGACGACGCGCTCCGGCTTCGCCACGGAGTCGTCGAGGATCTCGTGGAAGGCCCCGCCCGTGAAGTCCTCGGCGCGCGACGTGGCGGCCGGATGGCGGAGGAGGGACTTCGGGGACATGACGACGAGCGGCTTGCGGAAGTCGCGGCGCATCTGCCGGCGCAGCAGGTGGAAGTACTGGGCGGGCGTGGTGCAGTTCGCGACCTGGATGTTGTCCTCGGCGCAGGCCTGGAGGAAGCGCTCGAGGCGGGCGCTGGAGTGCTCGGGGCCCTGGCCTTCGTAGCCGTGGGGCAGGAGGAGGACGATGCCGCTCAGGCGCTGCCACTTGGATTCGCCGGAGACGATGAACTGGTCGATGACGACCTGCGCGCCGTTGGCGAAGTCGCCGAACTGGGCCTCCCAGAGGCAGAGCAGCTCGGGGTAGTCGAGGGAGTAGCCGTAGTCGAAGCCGAGCACGGCCGCCTCGGAGAGCAGCGAGTTGTAGACGCAGAAGCGGGGCTGCTTGGGGTCGAGGTGCTTGAACGGCGAGTGCTTCGCGCCCGTCTCCACGTCGCTCCAGACCGCGTGGCGGTGGCTGAACGTGCCGCGCTCGCAGTCCTGGCCGCTGAGCCGGATGGGCGTGCCCTCGAGGAGCAGCGTGCCGAAGGCGAGGGCCTCGCCCGTGCCCCAGTCGAAGGGCCCGCCCTGGCGGTGGGCTTCGGCGCGGGCGTCGATGAAGCGCTTGATCTTGGGGTGGACCTTGAAGTCCGCGGGCACGGTCGTGAGCCCCTGCATCACGCGGTCGAGCAGGGCGGGCGCGACCTTCGTCTCGACCGGCGCGAAGCTGTAGCCCGGCTGGAACTCGGCGCTGGAGCCCTTGAACTCGGCGTGCGGCGACTCCTTGCGCTTGGCGGCGCGGCCGGCCTCGCGGGCCTTGGCCTTCTCCAGGTGCTCCTCGAGCGCGGCGGTGTACTCGGCCTTGATGGCGTCGCCCTCGGCGGCGGAGACGGAGCCCTCGGCCGTGAGGCGGCCGGTGTAGACGGCGGAGACGAGCGGGTGGGCCGCGATGCGCTGGTAGAGGCGGGGCTGGGTGAAGGACGGCTCGTCGGTCTCGTTGTGCCCGTGGCGGCGGTAGCAGTACATGTCCACGAACACGTCGCGGCCCCAGCGCACGCGGTACTCGAGCGCGAGCTGCGCGACGAAGCACACGGCCTCGGGGTCGTCGCCGTTCACGTGGAAGATCGGCGCCTCGATCATCTTCGCCACGTCGGTGCAGTAGTGGGTCGAGCGCGAGTCGTGCGGGTCGGTGGTGAAGCCGATCTGGTTGTTGATGACGAAGTGCAGCGTGCCGCCCGTGCGGTAGCCGGGGAGCTGGGAGAAGTTGAGCGTCTCGGCCACGATGCCCTGGCCCGCGACGGCGGCGTCGCCGTGGATGAGCAGCGGCATGACGCTCGTGCGGGCCTCGAGGTCGTTGCGCGCGCGCTGGCGGGCGCGGGCCTTGCCCTCGACGACGGGGTTGACGATCTCGAGATGCGACGGGTTGGGCGCGAGGCGGACCTCGACCTTGCGGCCCGAGGTGGTGGTGAGCACGGCCTCGTAGCCGAGGTGGTACTTCACGTCGCCGTCGCCCGCCACGGTGTCGGGGATGTAGTTCTCGGAGAACTTCTCGAAGAGCTCGTCGAACGACTTGCGGAGCGTCGAGCACAGCACGTTGAGCCGCCCGCGGTGGGCCATGCCCATGACGATCTCCTTCACGCCGAGGTCCGGGCACGCGTCGATCACGGCGTCGAGCGCCGCGATGATGGTCTCGCCTCCCTCGAGGGAGAAGCGCTTCTGGCCGACGTACTTCGTGTGGAGGAACTTCTCGAACAGCTCGGCCTTGTGCAGGCGGCGGAGGATGCGGACCTTCTGCGCCTTGGTGAACCGCGGCTTCATCCGGTTCGGCTCCATCCGCTCCTGCAGCCAGCGGCGGACCTCGGTGTCCTGGATGTGCACGTACTCGACGCCGACCGAGCCGCAGTAGGTCTCGCGCAGCGAGTCCACGATGTCGCGGAGCTTGCGCCGCCCGCCGTCGAGGTAGTGCCCGAGCTCGAACTCGGTGTCCAGGTCGGCCGCCGACAGCCCGAACGCCTCGAGCGCGAGGCGCGGCGAGGCCGCCGGCGCCGGGGCGATCGGGTTGAGGTGCGCGGCCGTGTGGCCGACCGCGCGGTAGTGGTAGATCAGGCTGTCCACCTGCGACTGCTTCGGCACCCCGGCCGCCGGGGCCGCGGCCGCGGGCGCGCCGGTCAGGGTCCGGCCGTCCGCGCCGAGCGCGAAGCCCTGGAAGAAGGCGCGCCAGGTGGCGTCGACGGAATTCGGGTCCGCCTGCCAGCGCTGCAGGTACTCCTCGACGAGGGCGGCGTTGGCGCGTTCGGAGAAATTGACGGGATTCATGGCAGAAGGGGGGAAGGGACTATCCGGTCGACCGGCCATTAAGGCAGGTAATGACAGGGAGCGCGGAACGGAGCACCGGGGCGGGCGGGAGACAACCGGTTTCGGGGCCCGTTTCCCACTAAAAATCCGGTTTCATGCGCGGGGGCTTGCTCATTACGGAATCTTAAACAGCCTCCGCCGCCATGTCCGCGCCCGCCGTCCAGGAGGCCCTCGAGCGTTTCGACCGCGCCGTGAAATCCGGCGACGGTCCGGGCTTGTCCGCGGCCCTCGCCGACCTCGACGCCCTGCTCGCGGCGCACCGCGCGGACCTGCACCCGCAGCTCGTCCATTTTCTCGAGGGCCGCAGCTACGCCAAGGCCCTGCTCTGGCTCGGCGGCGATTCGAGCTTCGCCCGCCCCTCCAGCCCGCCCGGCGGCTGCGGCGGCGGGGGACACCGCCACTGATCCGGGGACCCAGGGAATCGGAATCGAGCCGACGGGGCTGGGTTCCTAATTCCCTGATTTCCGTATCTTCAGGACGCGCGCCCAGTCGTTACGCGAGGAACTGATGCCGCCTACGGCTCGGATCGGCACTGCAGGGGCGGACCTTGTGTCCGCCCGCGCGGGCGTGGACAAGCCACGCCCCTCCGTCGGAGCGCTCCCAGCCGTCGAATGTGGAACTCAGGAAATCAGGGATCGGAGGACAGGTTTGGTTCCGGATTCCCTGATTACCCCATCTCCCGGCCTCCCTGCGCCGGCTTGAATTTCCGGCGCGGCTCGGTCCCAATCCGGGCGATGTCGACCTCCGGAAAAATCCCGACCGACGGCGGACAGTCCCTGGCGCAGAATCCCTTCGGCGCCCTCTCCGGCGCCGGCCTGCCCGCCGCCGGCGCG
>CAYWTK010000149.1:0-6753 GCA_964460895.1 uncultured Opitutaceae bacterium | reverse complement strand
CCATCTCTCTCAGCTTCGCACCAGAGGGACAACCTCCTGAAAGTTCACAGCTAGGCGCGGGTTCAGCGCCGGGGCGCGCTCACGCAGTCGTTCAGCCCGTACTCGACGAGCAGCTTCTGCACGTGCGCGCGCTTCTCGGCGGGCGTCCGGTCGGCCCGGCGCCACACGACGTGGGCGGCGTGCTCGAAGGCGCGCATGCGCACGGCCGTCGCCGCGAGCCGGTCGAGGCAGGCCGTCGGGATGCGGATGACGCCCTCGCTGTTGGCGTGGAGGACGTCGCCGGGCCGGATCGTGACCCCGCCGACCTCGACGGGGGCGTCCGTCGCGCGGAAGCGCAGGGGGCCGTGGTGGACGCAGGTCCCGCGGCCGTAGGCGGCGAACGGCGTCGAGAGCAGTCCCGGCACGTCGCGGACCCGACCGTCCGTCACGATCGCCTCGCAGCCGACGGAGCGCAGCGCCTTGGCCATGCCGTCGCCCATCATGCACTCGTGCTCGGGGCGCGAGCCGACCGCCTTGACCACCCAGATGATCGGCAGGCCCGCGGTGGCCATCCGCTCGAGCTGCCGCCAGTACGGGTCGGCGTCGGCCGTTCCGCCCGGGGTGCTGGAGTCGAGCTCCGCGGTGAAGGCGACGCCGACGCTCGGTTGGAGCGAGGGCGTCACGGACCGGATCTCCCCGCTGAGGTACAGTTCATGCGCCGGCGTCGGATCGATCGCGCCGACGGTGTTGGCGAGGAGCGCGGTGTCGAAGTCGCGCAGTTCCTGGAGGAGACCGGGGGTGAGGTTCACGGGAGGCGCGCGCAGGATGGGAGCGGCCTCCCGCGGGGGCGAGGAGGAAGCGCCGACGGGGCCCGGGCGGTTCCCCCGGCCGGCGCACAACGGGGTTTGCAGGCGGCGCCGCTCCCGGCTGCACTCGCGGCCATGGACGACCGCCGCCGCCTTCTCGCCCTCCTCGTCGCATTGGCCGTCGGGACGTTCGCCCCCGCCGCGCCGCCGCTGGTGATCCGCGGGGCCGCGGTGTTCCGCGACGGGTCCTTCGAGCCGAGCGCGGCCGTCGTGGTGCAGGACGGCCTGATCCGCGCGATCGTGCCGGTGGGCGGCGTCGTCGCGGTCCCCGACGGCGCGGTCGAGGTCGACGGGCGCGATCGCTTCCTGCTTCCGGGCTTCATCGACGCCCACGCCCACGTCTCGCACATCCTGCCCCAGGCGGGCGTCGCGCCGGAGGAGGTCCTGCCGCATTACCTCGGCAACGGCATCACCACGCTGCGCGCGACCGGGGACGCGATGGACGTGCAGCTGCGGGTGCGGCGGCACATCGAGGAGCATCCGGAACGCACCCCGCGGCTGATCCTGGCCAGTCCGTTGTTCGACAAGGCGCCGCCGTACCATGCGGGCGTCAGCATCCCCCTCACCGACCCCGCCCAGGTGCCCGCGTTCGTGGAGCGGCTGGTCGGGGAGGGCGTCCAGACCTTCAAGATCTACGTCGGCATGAACCGCGCCATCGGCTCGGCGATCATCCGCGAGGCCCACCGCCACGGCCGCTGGGCGACGGCTCACCTCATCAAGTACCGGGCGCAGGACGCGATCGTCGACGGCATCGACAGCCTCGAGCACATCGAGTCCGTCTTCCATTTCCTCACGCCGCCGGAGGTCCCCGAGTGGCCCCTGCGGGACGAGCGCACCCACATGGCGGCGATGGCGGTCGAGAGCCTCCGCCGCAAGGTCCTCGAGGAGCAGGTCAAGACCGACTTCTCGCACCCGCGGGCCAAGGAGCTGATCGACGCGCTGGTCCGGCACCGGGTGGCGGTCAATCCGACGCTCGTCGTCTACCGGAATTGGATGCTGATGAACGACACCCCCGAAGTGCGCGGGCATCCCGACCTCCCGCGCACCCTGCCGAAGCTGCTGGCGCATTGGATCGCGACCGCGCCCGTCATCGGCAGCGGCTACAACACCGTCGACGGGACCCAGGCGCTGCGGCGCCGGCAGTTCGCGAAGCTGCAGGAGCTGACCGGGGTGCTGCACCGCGCGGGCGTCGAGCTGCTGGTCGGCACCGACGCGCCCTTCCACTTCACGCCCCCCGGCTTCTCGTTCCACCAGGAGCTGGAGCTCCTGGTGGAGTCCGGCGTGCCTCCGGCCGCGGTGCTCGTCGCCGCGACCCGCAACAACGCGCGCGCCGTCGGGCTCTCCTCCGAGATCGGCGAGATCGCTCCCGGGCGGCGCGCCGACCTCGTCCTCCTCGATGCGAATCCGCTGGAGGACATCCGCCATTCCCGCCGCGTCGTGCGGGTGGTGCGGGGCGGAATCCTCTGCGACCCCGCCGAACTCCTGCGCTGAGGCGCCGTCGCCGCGTCGTCGGAACTTGGGCTGGCGCGGCCATCCCGGCGTCGTGCCGCTTCCCGCGCGAATGGAGAAGGCGGAGCGCGGCGGGCCGGCGTCTCCTCACTCCAGCCGGAAGCGCGCCGTGAGCGGCGCCGTGGCGTCGAATCCGACGCCGAGCGTGAACTCGCCGGGCTCCGGAGCCCACGTGCGGTCGGCGCGCCAGAAGGCGAGGTCGGCGGCGCGCAGCGGGATCTCGACGTCGCGCGATTCGCCGGGCGCGAGCTCGACGGGAGCGAAGCCCTTGAGCTCGCGGACGGGACGCGTGACCGAGCCGACGAGGTCGCGCACGTAGAGCTGGACGACCGTCCGGCCCGCGCGCGGGCCGGTGTTCGTCACGCGGGCGGTGACGGTGAGCGGCGCCGCCGCGGTCAGCACGGGCGCGCTGAGGCGCGCCTCGGAGCAGGCGAAGGTCGTGTAGCCGAGCCCGAAGCCGAAGGGGAAATGCGGCTCGTTGGGCGCGTCGAGGTAGTGCGAGAAGTAGCGGTCGTGCGGGCCCTTCGGTCCGGGGCGGCCGGAGTTCTTGTGGGCGTGGAAGAGGGGAATCTGACCCTCGGACCGCGGCCAGCTGAGCGGGAGCCGGCCCGACGGGGCGTGCGCGCCCGAGAGCAGGTCGACCAGGGCGGGACCGCCCATCGTGCCGGGGTGCCAGGCGACGAGGATCGCGTCCACCAGCGGCTCGACGTCGACGAGCAGCAGCGGTCGGCCCGTGAAGAGCACGAGGACGACGGGCTTGCCCGTCGCGCGCAGCGCCCGCAGCAGGGCGAGCTGGGCGGGGCCGAGCGAGAGGGAGGTCCGGCTCCGGGCCTCGCCCGACTGCGCGTCGCTCTCGCCCAGCGCCGCCACGACCACGTCGGCCGCCTGCGCGGCGGCGACCGCGGCGGGCAGGCCGGACTCGTCGGCGCCCGCGACCTCGCAGCCCTTCGCGTGGAGCAGCGCGCCGGCCGGCAGCGCGGCGGCGAGGGCGGCGCGGAGCGTGACCACGTCCTCGCGGCGCCCGCGTCCGGCCCACGCGCCGAGGTGGGTCGCGGGGTCGTCCGCGAGCGGGCCGACGAGGGCGACGCGCCGGCCCGCGAGGTCGAGCGGCAGCACGCCGGCGTTCTTGAGCAGCACGCTGGAGCGCCGCGCCAGGTCGCGCGCGGCCTCGAGGTGCTCCGGCCGGAGCAGGGTGGTCCGCTCCCGCTCCTCGTCGCTGAAGCGGAACGGGTCCTCGAACAGCCCGAGCCGGAACTTCGCGGCGAGCACGGCGCCGGCCGCCGCGTCCACCCGCGACTCGGGCACCCGGCCGGCGCGCACGAGTTCGGCGAGGTGCGGACCGAAGGCCTTGCCCTGCATGTCCATGTCGAGGCCGGCGAGGAGGGCCGCGGCCGCCGCGCCGGGCAGGTCGGCGACGTTGCCGTGAGGGAGCATCTCGGCGATGGAGGCCCAGTCGGAGACCACGAAGCCGCGGAAGCCCCACTCGCGCCGCAGCACCTGGTCGAGCAGGAACGCGTTCGCCGAGGCCGGGGTCCCGTCGACGTCGTTGAAGCCGGACATGAGCGTGGCCACGCCGGCGTCCACCGCGGCGCGGAAGGGCGGCAGGTAGACCTCGCGCAGCGTGCGCTCGGTCACGTCGGTGGTGAAGTAGTCGCGTCCGCCCTGCGCCGCGCCGTAGGCGGCGAGGTGCTTGGCGCAGGCGAGGACGGCGTCGGGCGCGGCGAAGCGGCCGTCGCCCTGGAAGCCCCGGACCCGCGCCGCGGCGACGGCGGCGCCGAGGAACGGGTCCTCGCCCGCGCCCTCCGCGATGCGGCCCCAGCGCGGGTCGCGGGCGACGTCCACCATCGGCGCGAAGACCCAGTGCAGGCCGGCGGCGGCCGATTCGACGGCGGCGATGCGCTCCGCGCGCTCGATGCGCGCGAGGTCCCACGACGCGGCCGTGGCCAGCGGGATGGGGAAGACGGTCCGGTAGCCGTGGATCGTGTCGAAGGCGAAGAGCAGCGGGATGCGCAGGCGCGAGCCGTCGATGGCCGCCTGCTGCCAGCGCCGGGTCTCCGCCGCCCCGGTCACGTTGAGCATCGAGCCGATGCCGCCGGCCCGCAGCTTCGGGCCGAGCGCGGTGCGCTCCGCGCTGCCGGTCTGGTCGTGGGGCGAGGAGTACTGGACCAGCTGGCCGACCTTCTCCTCGAGCGTCATGCGCGCCAGCAGCGCGCGGACGCGGTCGTCCACCGACGCGGGGACGGGATCCGCCGCGGACGCGGCGCCGCCGGCGGCCACGAGCAGGAGGGAGGCGAGGAGGCGGGTCGTGCGCATGCGGTCTGGCGTCCGCGCCCGGCGGGCGGGCGCCGGACTCAGCTCCAGTGGTAGTTGAAGGAGACGCTGATGCGCTCGGCCTTCACGGGATTGGCCGCGACCTCGTGGCGCAGCCAGCTCTCGAACAGCAGCACCCAGCCGGCCTTGGCCGGGTAGGTGACGTGCGGCCGGTTCGACGGACGCGCGGCCGCGGTCTTGGGCGGCGCGGCCATGAAGCGGCTGAGGCGCGGGTCCTCGAACTTCAGGCCGGGGCAGCCGGGCGGGGTGACCACGTAGTACGTGCCGCTGAGGAAGGAGTTGGGATGCAGGTGCAGCCCGTGGGCGGCGTGCTCGGGCATGATGTTCACCCAGAAATCCGACATCGCCACCGTCCGCCCGCGGAGGTCCATGTCGAGCTCCCGCGCGAACCGCCGCACGTGCGCGGTGATCCGGCGCTCCAGCGTCGCGAACGTGGAGGAGAACTCGTGCAGGCGGTTGAGCGACGCGTACGAGGTGTAGCCGCCCGGGTAGTGCTTCTCGGACCACCGGCGTCCGGCCGCGTCGTAGGCGCGGATGCGGCGGCACTCGTCGGCCAGTTCGGAGTTGAACCGCTCGAGGCCGCGGGACTGCAGGGGTTCATGGTAGACCAGGGTCGGAAACCAGGCGCGGGTGGGCATGCCGCAGTTCTCCCGAGCTTGGCGCCCGGCGCAACCGCGAAGCCGGCCCAAGGCCCGCCGGGCCGGTCAACGCCGGGTGAATCCCCCGCCACGCCCGCCTTCGGGATTGCGGTAGGGGATCGGTCCGGCATAAGTCATGGTCCCTTTACATGAACAACAGCACCCTCCGCAACCTGGCCGGCGTCGTCCTCGCGCTCGGCGTCCTCACGTCGGCCCTCGCCGACCGCATCGAGCTCAACGACGGCTCCGTCGTCGTGGGCCGCATCCTCTCGGCCGAGGGCGGCCAGTTCAAGGTGGAGACCAAGTTCGCGGGCGTCATCACGGTCGCCCAGGACCAGATCCGCTCGTTCTCCACCGACGAGGCCGTGCACGTCGGCCTGAAGGCGGGCACGCAGGTGCTCGGCACGGTGGCTCCGGCCGCCGCCGGCATCGCGGTGACCGCGGCCGACGGCCAGATGAGCGCCTCCGCGGCCAACGTGGTCGCGGTCTGGCGTCCGGGCGAGGACAGTCCCGAGCTGCGGGCCGCCAAGGCCGCGGCGGAGAAGGCGAAGAAGTCCTGGGCCTACGAGGCGGCGCTGGCCATCAACGGCCGCACCGGCGGTTCGGAGAAGTTCGCCGGCGCGCTCGGCTTCAAGGCCACGCTCGCGGGCGCCGAGGACAAGCTGGTCTTCGCCGGCTCGATCAACCGCGCGCAGGAGAACGGCAACGAGACGGCCAACGACTGGAAGGCCGGCATCGACTACTCGGCGTTCTTCTCCGGCGCCAGCGTCTGGTACGCGCGCACCGACCTGACCAAGGACCGCATCAAGGCCATCGACCTGCGCTCGAACTCGGCCTTCGGTCTCGGGCGCAAGCTCGCCAAGACCGACACGCGCGACACCGAGGTCCGCTTCGGTCTCGGCTACACCTACGAGACCTACACCAACGGCGCCGCCGACTTCGAGTCGGCCGGCCTCGACGTCGCGCTGCTCAACGAGCAGGCGCTCGGCTGGGCCAAGATGGCCAACAAGCTCACGTGGACGCCGTCGTTCGAGGACTTCGCCAACTACCGCGTGGTGCACGAGACCACCTTCGACCTGCCCATCAAGACGGGCCAGTTCTGGAAGCTCCGCCTCGGCGTCGCGAACGAGTACCTGAGCACGCCGCCGCGCGGCGTCGAGAAACTCGACACCACGTACTTCTCCGCGCTGCTCCTCAACTGGAAGTGAGTCGCGCCCCCGGGACGTTGTAGGGCGGGGTCTCCCGACCCCGCCGTCGTTCCCTCGCGGCACGGTCTTCCGCTCGCGGTCGGGACCCCCGGCCGCGGCACGGACTTGAGGCCCGCGGCACGGACTTGAGGCCCGCGGCACGGATTTCCGGCCCGTAGGCACGTTCCCGGCGGGGTCGGGAGACCCGCAGGCCTTCGGCCCGTGAACGGGTCTTCGGGGCCT
>CAYWTK010000148.1:0-7042 GCA_964460895.1 uncultured Opitutaceae bacterium | reverse complement strand
GCTCCGGTCCCGCCGGCCGCGCCCGGCGGCATCGGCCCGGTGCGTCGGTGGGTGGCGGCGCCCGCCGCGGCGGCGGCCGTGCCCGCGGCCGCGAGCATGCTGCTCCTCCGCTTCGAGGACGGGGGCGGTCACCTCGATGCGCCCGCGCTCCTGACCGTGCCGGTCGTCGGCCAGCTGGCGACGCTGCTGCTGTGGTCGCTCGCCTTCGTGCCGGTCATCGCGGGGGTGCAGGCCCTCCGGCTCCATGCCTGGGGCTTCCTCGCCGCGCTGTTCGGGCTCGCGGGCGCGGCCGCGGGCGGCGGCGGCGCGCGGCTGTTGTCGGAGCAGGACCTGCCGCTCGGGTTGCTGGCGGCGGCCGCCGTGGCCGGCGCGCTCGGGGCCGTGGCCTCGGTCCATTTCCTCGTCCTCGCGGCCTTCGGCCGCGACGCGGCGGGCGGGCGCTGGGCGCCGCCGCTCTCGGTCCTCCTCGGCGTCGGCGGCCTGCTCGCCGCCGGCTTCGTCGGGGACCGGCTGCCGAACTGGGTGTCGGACATCGAGACCGAGCGCTGGACCGCGGCGATGGCGGCGGCCGACGCCCAGCAGGCCGAGGAGATCCGCCTCGCCGAGCTGCGCGGCGAGCAGGAGCGCGCCCGGAAGCGCGAGCTGCGCGCGGCCGAGGCCGTCGGGCTCGTCGCCGAGGCCTTCCGCATGGTCTTCGAGCGGGCGCCGACCGCGGCGGAGCGCGAGCAGTACCGGCAATTGCTGGTCGACAACCCGGAGTGGGACGCCAGCCGGCTGCGCGGCGAACTGCGGCGGAGTCCCGCCGGCGCGCTGGGCGGACGCCTCCGCGTCCCGGAGGAGTTCCGCACCATCACCGCGGCGATCGCCGTCGCGCACCCCGGCAACGTCGTCGTGGTGGGCCCCGGACGCTATGCGGAGGCCCTCAATGTGGGGATGGATCTGACCCTCCTCGGCGCCGATTCCGCGACGACCTTCGTCGAGGTCCCGGCCGACCAGCCGGCGCTGTGGGTCGAGGGCGGACGCGTCACGGTGAAGGGCTTCACCTTCCGGCACACCTCGACCAAGGACGGCGACCAGCGGTACACCCTCGTCTGCCTGAACCAGGCGACGGCGGTCACGTTCGAGGACAATCGCCTGCAGTCGGCCAACGGCCACGCGCTCTACGTCAAGGGCACCGGCCGCAAGCTCGTCCGCCGCAACGTCGTCGAGGGCGCGCGCTGGATCGGACTCGTCGCCTATGCGGACGCGGAGGCGGAGCTGCGCGACAACCGCGTCGAGGGCACGGCCTACGCCGGCATCTCCGTGGTCGAGCCGGTCCGCTCGTTGCTCATCGCCGGCAACCGCGTCCAGCGCGCGAAGCAGAACGGCATCTGGATCGCCGTCGGCGACAACGTCGTGCTCGAGTCCAACGAGGTCTCGGGCAACGGCACGGCGGACCTGCTCTACGGCGGCATCGGCATCGGCTCCGGCCGGCCGCGCCTCGTCGGCAACACCTCCCAGGGAAACATCGGCGGCGGCATCTGGTGGAACACGGAGAAGGCGAACCCCATCATCGGCGCCGGCAACCTGAGCGACGGCCAGATGCTGCCCGAGACGCGCTGAGCGCCGGGGCCGTTCGCGACCTCCCTCACTGGGTCGCAGCCTCCTTGTAGGGCGGGGTCTCCCGACCCCGCCGCGAACGTCGTTTCAGAATGAGCTCCTGAAATCGCGGGCGAGCGTCGGCGGGGTCGGGAGACCCCGCCCTACAAGGGCCGCGGCGCGTCAGCGCAGGGCGCGCTTGACGGCGGCGGCGTCGAGCCGCGGGCCGTCGGCGTCCATCGCGAGGCGCTGGACGACGTTGCGCAGCTCGCGCACGTTGCCGGGCCACTTGTGCTTCTGGAGGGCGGCGAGGGCGTCGGGCGCGAACTCCACCGCGGCCAGGCCGTTCTCCGCGCAGAAGAGGGAGAGGAAGTGGCGGGCGAGGACGGGGATGTCGGCGGCGTGGGCCCGGAGCGGCGGCACCTCGACCGTGGCGACCTCGAGGCGGTAGAGGAGGTCCTCGCGGAAGTTGCCCGCCTTCACCTCCGCGCGCAGGTCGCGGTTGGTGGCGGCGACGATGCGGACGTCGACCTTGCTCGGCCGCTCGCTGCCGATGCGCTCGACCTCGCCGCTCTCGAGGGCGCGGAGGAGCTTGGCCTGGACGGGCAGGGGCAGCTCGCCGATCTCGTCGAGGAAGAGCGTGCCCCCGTGGGCCAGCTGGAACTTGCCCTGCCGGTCGCTCTTCGCGTCGGTGAACGCGCCCTTCACGTGGCCGAAGAGCTCGCTCTCCATCAGCGGGGCCGGGATGGCGGCGCAGTTGACCTTCACGAAGGCGGCGCGCGCGCGGGGGCTGCGGTCGTGGAGGTACTGGGCCACGACCTCCTTGCCGCTGCCGGTCTCGCCGGTGACGAGCACGGTGGCGCGGGTGGCGGCCACGCGCTCCAGCCGCGCGCGCAGCGCGGCGAGCTCGGGGCTATCGCCCAGCAGGCCCGACGCCTGGGCGGCCTTGCCGCGGAGCGAGTCGTTCTCCTGGCGCAGGCCCGCGATCTCCTTCTGCCGCTGGCGGCCGCGCGGCCACAGGCGCATCGCGGCGTTGAGGAGCACGCGGTCCTCGGCGGAGAACTCCTGCCACTCGGCGGAGCGCATGAGCACGACGACGGCCGACGCGTCTGCGCCGGCGGCCATCGGGCACACGAGGAAGTGCCAGGCGCCGAGCTTCTCCTGGAAGCGCGCCAGCTCGCGCGAGCTGTACGTCACCGCCTCGGGCAGGCGGCGGAACTTGTCGAGCAGGTAGGGCGCGAACTTCGGCACGCCCTTCGCCTTCTCGGCGGCGGCGCTGAACGCGAGGCGGTCGTCGGGCGCGTAGTACTGGGCGACCGTCGCGCGCACGCCCTCGAGCAGCAGGTCGAGGAGCAGCGGCTCGGCCTCGTCGGGTCCGGAACCCTCGGTCACGCGGAAGCAGAGGTGGTAGAGCGCGGCGAGGTGCCGGTCCTGCCGCGCCTCCGGCAGCGCGGCGCGCGCGTGGCGCGTCTCGCCGAGCGGGTCGGCGGCGGGCGCGGCGGCCGGGGCGGGGGAGAGGGGGCGCACGAAGCCGGCGGTGAACTCGAGCTCGACCGAGCCGACCTTCACGCGGTCGCCCGGCTGCAGCACCGCCTCGCGGCGCGGCGCGCCGTTCACCTGGACGCCGTTGCGGCTCCCGAGGTCGCGGAGCACGACCTGGTCCGCGGCGACGACCACCTCCGCGTGGCGCCGCGAGACGGACGAGTCGTCTAGGGTAATTTGGCTCCCCTCGGCCCGGCCGATTGTCGTCGTCCCCTCGCGCAGCGCGAACGTCGCGACGGGACGGCCGAGGCGGAGCAGCACGAGCGTGGGGTTCTGGACGGCGCGCAGCATCGCGGCGATGAAACGCGGCGCGCGGCGCAACGGAAGAGTATTTTCCCGCCCGCGGGGATTTCGGGGTTGCGCGCCCCGGAGCGCACCTGTGGATTGGCGGCGTCCGGTCGCGCGCCCCCGCGTCGGGCCCCGCGATTTCCCTCCGCGCTTGGCACGGACTTTGCCCTTCGTCCCCGAACCCCGCCACGATTCCCCGTTCCCCATGAAGCACCGCCTCACCGCCGCCCTCCTTGCCGCCGCGCTCGTCCTGCTCGCCGGCTGCGACTCGACTCCGCAGGGTCCCTCGCCCGCGCTGAACAACCAGGCCGCCGCCCCCATGGGCCAGCGGATCGACCCGGCGCCCAAGGCCGACGCCTATCCCGAGGTGAAGGACGTCTTCCAGGGCGCCCGCTACAATCCCGGCAACGTCCAGCTGCCCCCGGGCGCGCGCCGCATCAACCTGCGCGTCGGCCAGCTGATGGAGGTCTACCGCGCCAGCGCCTCGCCCATCGACGGCCAGCGCCAGATGGCGTTCTACCTCCCGGTCGAGGCCCGCCGCGTGGTCCAGCTGGTGGTCGAGCAGCGCGGCCTCACCCGCATCTATTTCGTGCGCGCCCTCGCCGTCGGCGACACCGTCGGCGGCATCGTGGAACGCCGCTGGCTGAACTCGGAGGGCTTCGACCCCGACAACGCCGCCGACGAGGCCCGCATCCAGAACGCGGTCCGCGCCGCGCCGTTCATCTTCTCGGTCAACTACTGAGCCCCGCCCTCCCGCCATGAAGACCTTCCGCCTCGCCGCCGTCCTGACCCTGCTGGGCTTGGGCGCCACCGGTTGCATCAACGTCATCGAAGGCCCCAGCCTGCCGCCCGACCCGAACGCGCGTCCCGAGATCCGCGGCGACCTGCCGCGGCCCGCGCCGGCGCCGAAGAAGGACCTGCCCGCGGGCCAGTCCCCCCTCTACGACCCGCCGCCCGCGCCGAAGAGCGGCGACGCCAGCGGCAACTGACCGGAGCCACTCCCATGGGATTCTACAACCAACGCTGCCCGAACTGCGGCAAGTCCGTCGCGATGGACGCCGCCTTCTGCAACTCCTGCGGCTGCCCCACGGCCAAGTCGTGGGCCACCTGCCACCGCTGCGGCTCGTCCGTCGGCGCCGAGTCCAAGTTCTGCTGGAAGTGCGGCTGCGAGCAGCTCGACCAGGCCAAGCGCCAGCAGTTCTACGGCGACCGCTGGCACCGCTCGCCCGGCGACTTCGCCGCGCGGGTCGAGATCAAGACGCCCGCCGCCGTGCTCCACCAGGGGCTGCAGATCGACGAGGGCACGGTCGCCCTCGTCTTCCAGGGCGGCCGCTTCACCGGCCTGCTCGAGCCGGGCCACCACACCTTCGACAACTTCCTCAAGCGCCTCCTCGGCTTCGACAAGGGCCAGGCCGCCCACGCCATCCTCATCGACACGCAGGCCGCCGAGATCGACTTCATGCTCGAGGACCTGCGGGTGAAGAACCAGGTGCCGGTGGACGTCCGCATGCGCCTGCTCTTCCAGGTGAAGGAGCCCCGCCTCTTCGCCGAGCGCATCCTCGCGGGCGCGGCCGACTTCTCCACCCGCGACCTCACCGACCGCCTCCACGGCGACGTGCGCGCGGCCACCGCGGCCGCGCTCGCCGAGCACGGGCTCGACGAAATCCTCGCCGCGCCGAACGCGCGCGACGTGGTCGAGCGCGGCCTCACCATGCAGCTGCAGCCCGCGCTCCAGCCCCTCGGCCTCTCGCTCGAGGGCGTGCGCCTCGCGGACTTCGGCGGGCCGGCCGTGTCCGAGCTGCGCCAGAAGTTCGGCGAGATCGACCGCCTCAACCGCGAGCTCGAGGCCAACCGCCGCATGCAGGACGCGGTGCGCGCCGGCAAGATCGACGCCTACCGCGACGAGGAGGAGCTGAAGGACGCCTTCGACAAGATCACCACCGACATGGGCCTCCGCGCCTCCGACCGCGTGGAGGCGCGCAAGCGCTTCGTCCAGGCCGCCGAGCAGAAGACCATGCTCGAGGGCATCCGCCTCGACTACGAGGCGCGCCGCTCCGAGATCGTCAACCGCCTCGACGAGCAGCGCCTGCGCCACCAGAGCGAGATCGCCGACGCGATGAACGCCGTCGAGCTGCGGAAGGTCCAGTTCGCCGAGGACATGCGGCAGCAGCGCGAGCGCTTCGCCGCCGGCCAGGACCAGCAGGTCTCCCAGGCGAAGACCGACCTCGAGGTCGCCAAGCAGGGCATCGAGGCGCTCAAGCTCGTCAAGGGCGCCAAGCTCGAGTCGAAGAAGGCCGAGGACCAGCACGAGGTCGCGATGGAGGCCGAGCGGCTCAAGCTGCGCGGCGCCGCCGACATCAAGGCGCTCCTCGCCACCCTCGACGGCGAGAAGGCCGACCGCCTTCTCAAGCTCGCCGAACTCGAGATGCGCAAGGGCCTCTCCGTCGAGCAGGCCATGGCGATGATCGCCGAGAAGTCGCCGGAGATCGCCCCCGCCGTCGCCGAGGTCATGCGCGCCAAGCACGCGCCGGGCCAGACGCCGCCGGCGCCCTGATCCGTCCCGTTCCCGTCCCGCCGCCGGGGCGTCGCGCCCGCCCCGGCCTCAGGCGTTACCCCACCGACCGGCGCCCCGTTCCGTCTCCGGCCCCCCGCACCCATGGAAGACCTCGACCTTGGCGACACCATCAAGGGCTACTCGCCCGGCCAGCGCGTCTTCTCGCGCTACACCCTCAAGCGCCTGCTGGGTCGCGGCGGCATGGGCGTGGTCTGGCTCGCCCACGACGACGAGCTCGGCCGCGAGTCCGCCCTCAAGTTCCTCCCCGAGGTCGTGGCCGCCGACCGCGCGGCGATCGAGGACATGAAGCGCGAGGTGCGCCGCGCCATCGACCTGGCCCACCCGCACATCGTCAAGATCAACGACTTCGTCACCGACGGCCGCACCGCGGCGGTCTCGATGGAGTTCATCGCCGGCGGGACGCTCTCCGCCCTCCGCATCGAGCAGCCGGGGCAGGTCTTCTCCCCCGAGCAGCTCACGCCGTGGGTCCGCCAGCTCTGCGCCGCCCTCGACTACGCGCACCACGACGCCGAGATCGTCCACCGCGACCTCAAGCCGGTGAACCTCATGATCGACGGCAAGGGCCGCCTGCGCGTCCTCGACTTCGGCATCTCCGCCTCCCTCAGCGAGAGCGTCACCCGCATCTCCAAGCAGGCCGGCACGTCGGGCACGCCGCTCTACATGAGCCCGCAGCAGATGATGGGCGAGAACCCGGCGGTGTCCGACGACCTGTACTCCGTCGGCGCCACGCTCTTCGAGCTGCTCACCGGCAAGCCGCCGTTCTTCTCCGGCAACATCCTCCTCCAGGTGCAGAACAAGGCCGCGCCGCGCCTCAACGAGCGCCGCGCCGCCGCCGGCCTGCCGGCGGTGCCGGCGGAGTGGGACGACACGATCGCCGCCTGCCTCGCCAAGGAGCCGGCCGAGCGCCCCGCGGGCGCGGCCGAGATCGCGCAGCGCCTGACCGGCGCGACCTTCGCCCCGCGCGAGCCCAAGGTCGCCGCGCCCAAGCCCGCGGCGGCGCCGCCGGTCGCGGTGGCCCCGACCGCGCCCACGGCGCCGACGGTGCCCGCCCCCGCCGCG
>CAYWTK010000147.1:0-7178 GCA_964460895.1 uncultured Opitutaceae bacterium | reverse complement strand
CCCCCGCCGCCGCGGAGCCCGCGGGCGAGGCGCCCGCCGACGCGCCCGCGCCCGCGCCCGACGCGCCTGCGACCGACGCGCCCGAGGCCCCCGCGGCCGAGGGGCCGAAGTCCGAGCCGCCGGCCGGAACCTGACCCGTCCCGGCATGCGGCGCGTCGCCATCCTCGGCAACGCCGGCTCCGGCAAGTCGACGCTCGCGCACGCCATCGCGGGCGAGTCGGGCGCGGCCGTGCTCGACCTCGACACCGTCGCGTGGACGCCCGGCCAGCCGGCCGAGCCGCGCGCGCCCGCCGAGGCGGTGGCCGCGGTGCGGGCCTTCTGCGCCGCCCACGCGTCGTGGGTGGTCGAGGGCTGCTACGGCGACCTGGTCGAGGCGGTGCTCGATCCCGGCGTCGAACTCGTGTTCGTCGACCGCACCGAGGAGATCTGCGTGGCCCAGTGCCGGGGCCGCGCGTGGGAGCCGCACAAGTGGGCGACGAAGGAGGCGCAGGACGCGCACCTCGAGTGCCTGCTCGACTGGGTGCGCGGCTACTACCGGCGCGACGGCGCGCTGTCGCGCGCCGGCCACGAGGCGGTCTTCGCCCGCCACACCGGGCCGAAGCGCCGCGTGACCTGACGACCGGTCAGCGCAGGCGCACGCGGTGGCGCCCGTCCGGCTCGATGCCGAGCGTGACGTGCCACGCGTCCGCCGGCACCCAGTCGGCGACCCGCTCGGGCCACTCGACCGCGAGGACCCACGGGCTGACGAGGAACTCGTCGAGCAGGAGGTCGTCGATCTGGCGGGCCTCCTCGAGCCGGTACGCGTCGAGGTGCACGAGCGTGCCGCGCGACCCGCGGTGCACGTTGTAGATCGCGAACGTCGGGCTCGTCACGGGCTCCTTCACGCCGAGCCCGCGGGCCAGGCCCTGCACGAAGGTCGTCTTGCCGACGCCGAGGTCGCCGTGGAGGGCGACCGTGGCGTCGCGCCCGAGCGCGCCGGCGAGCTCCGCCGCCAGCGCGCGCGTCTCCTCGGCGTCCGCCGTCGTCACGCCCTCACGAAGCCGGTCGCAGATGCTCATAGCCGTGGTGGACCGAGAGGTCGAGGGCGCCGGCCGGCCGGCGGCCGGCGCGGACGAAGGCGCCGAGGCGGGTCAGCGCGACGCGGGGGAAGCGCCGGCGCCAGGCCGCGAGGAGGCGCGCGGGGTCGGCGTCGCCGCGCACGACGACCAGCAGCTCGTAGTCCTCGCCGTCGCCGACGGCGTGCGCCAGCGGCGTGCGTCCGGTCGCCGCCGCCCGGCGGCGGGCGGCCGGGCTGACCGGCACCGCGGCGGGGTCGAGCGCCGGCTCCAGTCCCGCGGGGCAGAGCGACCACACGTCCTGCGCCAGCCCGTCGCTCAAGTCCATCATCGCCCGCACCTCGGCCCGCCCGGCCAGCCAGGCGCCCTCGGCGAGCCGCGGGGTGAAGCGGTGGTGGTGGCCGAGGAGCGAGCCGCCGAGCGCGCCGGTGACGTAGAGGGAATCGCCACGGCGCGCCCCGGTCCGGGTCACGACCCGCCCGGCCGCCGCCTCGCCGTGGAGCGTGAGGAACGCGCCGAGGAACCCGGCCGGCGCCTGGGCCACGTCGCCGCCCACGATGCGCACGCGGTGGCGCCGCGCCGCGGCGGCGAGGCCGCGGTGGAAGGCGCGCAGCCAGCCGCGGTCGGTCTCGGCCGCGAGGGCGAGCGACACGACGGCCGCGACGGGCCGGCCGCCCATCGCGGCGATGTCGCTGAGGTTGCGCTTGAGGAGCTTGGCCCCGACCGCGGCCGCGGGCACGGAGGCGTCGAAGTGCCGGCCGAAGATGACGGGATCGGTGGTGATGAGCAGCGGGCGGCCGGTCGCGGGCACCACGGCGCAGTCGTCGCCGATCCCGAACGGCGCGCGCGGGCTCGCGGCGCCCAGCCAGCGGCGCAGGTCGGCGATCAGGCGGCGCTCGCCGCGCGCCGCGACCGACCGGGCGGGCACGGTCGTGAAGGGATTCACGCCGCGGGCAGACCGGAGAGCACCACCACGGTCGTGTTGAGGTTGAACAGCGCGTGCGCGACGATCGGCACGCGGATGTCGCCGGACCGCTCGTAGGCCAGCGCGAGGACCGCCCCGAGCAGCGCGAGCGGCAGGAAGCCCGCCCAGTTGGCGTGGAGCAGGCCGAAGAGCACGCCGCTCACGGCCAGCGCGGGCCCGCGGCCGAAGCGGGGCCGGAGGCCGCGGAAGATCACGCCGCGGAAGAGCAGCTCCTCGTTGATCGGCGCCACCACGCAGGCGACGAGGAGCATCGCGACGAGCACGGCGGGCGAATCGACCGCGCCGAACACCCCGATGAGGTCCTGCGGCGCGTGCGGCAGGCCCAGCGTGCGCAGCAGGAAGGTCCAGCCGGCGCTGGTCAGCGCGAGGAGCGGGAAGGCGAGCACGAGGGTGACCAGGCCGCCCCACAGCACGGTCCGCAGCGGGGCCGGGCGCCCGGCCGGCGCCGCCGGCGGCTCGGCCCCGTAGTCGCGGTGGAGGCGCGTGCGGGTGGCGTGGAAGAGGGGCCAGCCGAGCAGCGCGCCGGCGTGGAAGGCGAAGCCGAAGAGCGCGACGCGCAGGCCGGACTCGTCCGCCGCGCCCGCGATCCGCGACCCGAACAGCTGCATCGCCGAGACCTGGGCGACCAGGCCGCAGAGGAAGATGACCAGCGCGAGGAACGCCACCTCGTGCCCGCCCAGCGGCCAGGGCGCGAGCCGGCTCCGCCCCAGCAGCTCGTCGCGCAGCTCGCGCACGAAGCAGGTGCGCACGAGGACCCAGCCGCCGACCGCGAGGAGCAGGAGCTGGAGGGCGCCGATGACGACTTGGTGGGTGGGGACGGCCATGGGAGGCCGCACACAAGCGGGTTCGTCCGGCGGGGGAAAGCCCGGAGTCGGGCCGGCGGGAGCCTCAGACGAAGCCGCCCTCGGCCGTGTAGACCACGCGGCCGCCCACGACCGTGGCGCGCACGCGGCCGGTCAGCGTCCGGCCGTCCCACGGCGAGTTGCGGCTCTTCGAGTAGCCGCGGTCGGCGCGGTAGGTCCAGCGCTCGGTCGGGTCGAAGAGGCAGACGTCCGCCGGCGCGCCCGGCGCGAGCGTGCCGGCGGGGAGGCGGAGGACCTCGGCGGCGCGGCGGGTGAGCAGGTCGAGCACGCGCGGGAGCTTGAGCCGGGCCTCGCCGACCAGCACGCCGAGCGTCACGGGCAGGGCGGTCTCGAGGCCGATGATGCCGTTGGGCGCGTGGTCGAACTCGCGGTCCTTCTCGTCCGGCGAGTGCGGCGCGTGGTCGGTGCCGATGCAGTCGAGCGTGCCGTCCTTGACCCCGGCGATGATCGCCTGCCGGTCGGCCTCGGTGCGCAGGGGCGGGTTCATCTTGAACCGCGTGTCGTAGGTGCCGAGGGCCTCCTCGGTCAGCGCGAGGTGGTGGGGCGTCGCCTCGGCCGTCACCCGCACGCCGTCGCGCTTGGCGCGGCGGATGAGCTCCACCGAGAGCGCGGAGCTGATGTGCTGCAGGTGGATGTGGGCGCCGGTGTAGTGGGAGAGGATGATGTCGCGGGCGACGATGATGTCCTCGGCCGCGTGCGGCCAGCCCTTGAGGCCGAGGCGGGTGGAGACCACGCCTTCGTTCATCACGGCCTTGTCCGTCAGCGAGTCGTCCTGGCAGTGGTCGAGCACGGGCAGGTCGAACATCTTCGCGTACTCGGCGGCGCGGCGCATCAGCTCGTTCGACTGGACGCAGAGCCCGTCGTCGGTCACGGCGACCGCGCCGGCGGCCTTGAGCGTGCCGTGGGGGGCCAGCTGCTGGCCCTTCATGCCGACCGTGATGCACGCCGTCGGCAGCACGCGCACGACGGCCTTGGCGGCGGCGGCGTTGACGAGCTGCAGCGTGCCCGCGTTGTCCACCGGCGGCGAGGTGTTGGGCATGCACACGACGGTGGTGAACCCGCCCGCGGCGGCGGCGCGGGCGCCGGTCTGGATGGTCTCCTTGTGCGTCTGGCCCGGCTCGCGGAAGTGGACGTGGATGTCGACCAGGCCCGGGCCGACGACGAGGCCGCGCGCGTCCACGACCTCGGCGCGCCGGCGGTCGGCGCGGGAGAGCGACGCCACGAGGCGGCCGTCGACCGCGAACACGTCCCCGGTCTCGTCCCGCCGCGCGGCCGGGTCGATCACGCGACCGTTCTTGATCCAGAGGAAGTCAGGCATGGTTGGGAGGGGCCACAGAAGGCGCAAAAGGCGCAGAAAAGGGGGCGGGGACTAGTCGACGTGCCGGAGGATGAGCTTCTGGAACTGGATCCTCGGTGCGCCGAAGTTGATCAGGAGCGCATGCCCCCGGTGCGACGCGCGCAGATAGCCGAGCACCTGGGCGACGTGTTCGTCGACCAGGGCGCGGACGGCCTTGAGCTCGACCATCAGCTCCCGGTTCACCACCAAGTCGGCGACGAAGTCGCCGAGCAGGCTCCCGTCCTCGTCGTGCACCGCGATCGGCTGCTGCTGTTCGACCTCGAGACCCTTCCTCCTGAGTCGATTGCGGAGCGAGTTCTCGTACACACGTTCGTTGTGCCCATGACGGAGGAACGTGTGGGCTTTGAAGGCGGTTTGGCGGACGACGTCGGTGAGCTGACGGGCGGCGGTCTCGTTCATGGTTCTGCGCGTTCTGTGCTTTCTGTGGCCCGTGAGAGGGGAGTCAGTCGACCGGGGCGACCTGCTCGGGCTGGCCGCCGGCGCAGAGGTAGAGGACGGCCATGCGGACGGCGATGCCGTTGGTCACCTGCTGGAGGATGACGCTCCGGTCGGAGTCGGCGAGGGCGCTGTCGATCTCGACCCCGCGGTTGATCGGGCCCGGGTGCATGATGAGGGCGCCGGGCTTGAGCCAGGACGCGCGCGTCTGGTTCAGGCCGAACATGCTGGTGTACTCGCCGAGCGACGGGAAGAGCCCCACCGCCTGGCGCTCGTGCTGGATGCGGAGGAGCATGACGACGTCCGCGTCGGCCAGCGCCGAGCGCAGGTCGTGCGAGACGGTCACGCCGAGCGGCTCGAACCAGCGGGGCACGAGGGTGGACGGGCCGACGATGGTCACGTCGGCGCCGAGCTTGGTCAGGGCGTGGATGTTGGAGCGGGCCACGCGGCTGAAGAGGATGTCGCCGAGGATGACGACCTTGCGGCCGCGCACCGAGCCGAGGTGCTGCCGCATGGTGAAGACGTCGAGCATGGCCTGCGTCGGGTGCTCGTGCGCGCCGTCGCCGGCGTTGACCACGGGGATGCCGAGGCGCTCGCTGAGGTAGCGGGGCGAGCCGCTGGCCGAGTGCCGGAGCACGATCATGTCGGCGTGCAGCGCCTGGATGTTGAGCGCGGTGTCCTTGAGCGTCTCGCCCTTGGTGGT
Source organism: uncultured Opitutaceae bacterium (assembly GCA_964460895.1). Lineage (GTDB taxonomy): Bacteria > Verrucomicrobiota > Verrucomicrobiia > Opitutales > Opitutaceae > Didemnitutus. The sequence goes on along the minus strand of CAYWTK010000147.1, from coordinate 1,780 downwards.
GCTGGACTTGTCGGCGTCGAAGGAGATGACCTCCGCGCTGAGCAGCTTGGCCGCCATCTCGAAGGAGATGCGCGTCCGGGTGCTCGGCTCGAGGAAGAGGTTGACGATGGTCTTGCCCCGGAGGGCGGGGACCTTCTTGACGCGCCGGTCGAGGATGCGGCGGAAGGCGCCGGCGGTGGCGAGCACCTGCTCGATCTCCCCGGGGCTGAGGTCGGCGATGGTGAGGAAGTGCTTACGCGTCCAGGGCACGGCGGGTCAGGGTTGGCGGTCGGCGGGGGTGTAGGCGGGGGTGGCGAGCGAGTCGCGCGCGGGATCGGAGGGGTCGAGATGGACGACGACCTTGGCGGACACCGGGACGTCGAGCGCGATGCCGCGGTACGTCGCCGCCACCGGGAGCCGGCGGCCGCCGCGGTCCACGAGCACGGCGAGCTCGACGGTCGCCGGGCGGCCGTGGTCGAAGAGCTCGTCGAGCGCCGCCTTCACGGTCCGGCCGGAGTAGAGCACGTCGTCCACCAGCACGACGGTGGCGCCGTTGACGTCGTGGGGGATGACGGTGGGGGCGAACTCCTTCGGGATCGGCCGCTGGGCGATGTCGTCGCGGTGGAAGGAGGTGTCGATGGTGCCGACCCCGCACGGCACGCCGGCCGTGGCGAGGTGGCGGGCGAGGCGGGCGGCGAGTTCGACGCCGCCGTTGGCGACGCCGAGGAGGAGCAGGCGCGGGTTGCCGCGATGGCGGTCGGCGATGCCCCGCGCGATCTCCCCGATGGCGGCGTGGAGGAATCTCGCGTCGTGCTTGGTCGAAGGGCCCACGGGGCCGTGGTTTTGGGGCCGGGCGCGGAGGGCGTCGAGCCGAGAATCGGTCCGCGCGCGGACAGCAGCCGGGCGCGCGCGGGCGATTACCTCCGCTCCTGCCGGCGGCGCGGCCCGCCCGCCTCAGTCGAAGAGCGTCGGCTCCCCGGGCGGCGGCTGCCAGGGCCGGACGCAGGCCGGGTCCTCGAAGCGGGCGTCGTTCATCCGCGGGTCCACCGGGTGGCGCGCCAGGCGTTCGGGCGGGCAGGGGCGGCACAGGCGGGCCAGCAGCTCCGGCTCGAGCGGCTCGTCGCCCAGCCAGGCCCGCGCGTCGCCGGGCTCGAGGAGGACGGGCATGCGGTCGTGCACGGGCGCCACGACGGCGTTGGGCTCGGTCGTCACGATCACGAACGACCCCGACGCCGGCTCCTCGCCGGGCCGCCAGAGGCCGGCGAACCAGAACGCCGCGCCGTCGGGCCGGTGGAAATGGTGCGGCCGGCGGGCGCGTCCCACGGGCTCCCATTCGTAGAAGCCGTCGGCGGGCACGAGGCACCGCCGCCGGCGCGCGGCCTCGCGGAAGGCGGGGCGCTGGAGCAGCGTCTCGGCCCGCGCGTTGCCGACCAGCAGCGGCCGTCCGCCGGGCTCACGGGCGGGCAGGGAGGCGCCGAAGGCGAGCCGCTCCAGGCGCGTCTGGCCGCCGCGGTGCGTCACGACCGGCACGCGCGCCGACAGCGGGATGTTGTAGCGCGCCAGCAGTTCCTCCGGTGCCGACAGGCCGAGTTCCTCCAGCAGTCGCCGCAGCGCCTCGACGTTCGCGAGCGAGTAGCGGTTGCACATGCGGGCGGTGGGCCGGGTGTTCGGTGGATTCGCAACCCTTTGCCGGAAAGCATCATCCGTCGATCCGGACGGATGGTGGACTCTACTGGACTCGAACCAGTGACCCCTTCCATGTCAAGGAAGTGCTCTAACCAACTGAGCTAAGAGTCCGGCG
>CAYWTK010000146.1:0-7181 GCA_964460895.1 uncultured Opitutaceae bacterium | reverse complement strand
GCCGTGCTCGCCACGGCGGCGCTCGCCGCCGCCGCCGAACCGGCGAAGGCCCCGGCCCCCGCGCCCGCCGCGCCGCCGGCGGCCAAGGCCGCCCCGGCCGCGGCCAAGGCCGAGGGCCCGGCGACGGAGGGTGAGACGGTCCGCATGCCGGTCTTCGAGGTCAGCGCGACCCGCCTGCGCGAGATCGACGTCACCATCAAGCGGCTCGAGAAGCAGATTTCGCGCGAGAAGAAGTCCCTCGAGAAATCGAACCTCGACGAGACGCTCAACGGCGAGAAGGTCGCGAAGGCCGCTGCGCTCCTCGGCGGCAAGTCCACGCTCCAGCGTGCCTCCGTCAGCGCCGTCCGCATCAATTCGATGGAGAAGGAGCTGCAGCTGCTCGAGACCCTGCGCACCCCGCTCACCAAGGCGGACCGCGCCCTGATCGAGCAGCTCGTCGAAGACCAGCGCGCCTACCGCCGCGGCCTCGACGAGGCGCTGCGCTGAGCCGGTAACCGGCGACCTCCGGGCGGCGGACCAAGCCGAGACCAAGGCCTCACGGCATCCGCCACCCTCCGGAATGAGGGCTTCGCCTGGGATCGGACTGCCCTACTCCACCCGCAGCACGTAGCCCCGCAGGTACTCGCTCTCCGGCATCGTCGCCAGCACGGGGTGGTCCGGCGGCTGGTGGTGCCACTCGAGCACGTGGACGCGCCGCTTCGCGTCGTGCGCGGCCTGCGCGATCACCTGCCGCAGCTCGGTGTCGTGCATGTGGTGCGAGCAGGTGTAGGTCGCGAGCAGGCCGTCGGGGGCGAGCGACTTGAACGCGCGCAGGTGCAGCTCCTTGTAGCCGCGGAGCGCGTTCTCGAGGGCGCTCTTCGACTTGGCGAAGGGCGGCGGGTCGAGGACCACGAGGTCCCACGCCGGCGGCTCCTCGCGGCGCGCCGAGAACCAGTCGAAGACGTTCGCCACCTCGAACTCCGCCGCGACGCCGTTGCGGACGGCGTTGCGCCGGGCCTGTTCGACCGCGTCGGCCGCGCTGTCGAGGCCGAGCACCCGCGCCGCCCCGGCGCGCGCGCAGTGCAGGGCGAACGCGCCCTGGTTGCAGAAGGCGTCGAGCGCCCGGCGTCCGGCGGCGTGCCGGGCGACGAGCGGATGCTGCCGGCGCTGGTCGAGGTAGAATCCCGTCTTCTGCCCCGCCGGCAGGTCGAGCCAGTAGTCGAACCCGTCGATCGTCGCCCAGCGCGGCTCCCACGGCCGGCCGCTGCGCGTGGACACGCCGAGCGGCAGGCCCTCCAGCCGGCGCAGGTTGGAGTCGTGGCGGAAGATGACCTCGCCCGCGCCCGTGAGCTCGACGAGCAGGTCCGCGAGGAGCGCCGCGTGGCGGTCCATGCCGAGCGTCTGGATCTGCAGGACCACGGTGTCGCCGAACTGGTCGGCCACGACCCCGGGCAAGCCGTCCGATTCCGACCAGACCAGCCGCTTGAAGCTCCCCTGGTCCCTCCGGCGCGCGAGCGCCGCGGCGAGCGCCGACCGGAGGTAGGCCTCGTCGAGGACCACGCGCCCCGGGCCGAGCCGGCGCCAGACGATCTGCGAGCGCGAGTTGTACAGGCCGGTCCCAAGCAGGCGGCCGCTGCGGTCGCGGCATTCGACGACCCCGCCGTCGTGCTCCGCCGGCAGGAGCGCCTCGACCTCGTTGGCGAAGACCCAGGGATGCCCTTCCAGGACGCGTCCCTTGGCGTTCGGCTTCAGTTTGAGTGCGGGAACCACGGGTCGCATCATTCCGGGTCGGCGGCTCCACAGAAGCCCAAAATGGCGGCGGACCGGGCCGGCCCGGGGCGACTCCCGGCGAAAAATGGGCTTCCCCTCGCCGCGACGGGGCCCTTCCGTGTCCGGCTCCATGTCCGACGCCGCCACCGAGATCGCCCGCCGCCGCACCTTCGCGATCATCTCGCACCCGGACGCGGGCAAGACGACGTTGACGGAGAAGTTCCTCCTCTACGGCAACGCCATCCACCTCGCCGGCGCCGTCACCGCGCGCAAGAACCAGCGCGCCACCGCGTCCGACTGGATGGAGCTGGAGAAGCAGCGCGGCATCTCGATCAGCTCGACCGTCCTGCAGTTCGACTTCGCCGGCTGCGCGGTGAACCTGCTCGACACGCCCGGCCACAAGGACTTCTCCGAGGACACCTACCGCGTGCTCACGGCGGTGGACGCGGCGCTGATGGTGATCGACGCCGCCAAGGGCGTGGAGGCGCAGACGCGCAAGCTCTTCGAGGTCTGTCGCCGCCGCGGCGTGCCCATCTTCACGTTCATGAACAAGTGCGACCGGCCGACGCGCAACCCGCTCGAGCTGCTCGACGAGCTCGAGGGCGTCCTCGGCCTGCAGTCGTCCCCGGTCATCTGGCCCCTCGGCAACGGCCCGTCGTTCAAGGGCGTGTTCGACCGCCGGTCCCGCCAGGTGCACCTCTTCGAGCGCGTGCCCGGCGGCGCCTACCAGGCGCCGGTCAACGTCACCTCGCTCGACGACCCGCAGGTGCGCGCGAAGCTGGACGACGACACCTACGCCTCCGTGACCGAGCAGCTCGCGATGCTCGACGGCGCCGGCCATCCGCTCGACCTCGAGGCGGTGCGCCACGGTCGGCAGACGCCGGTCTACTTCGGTTCCGCGGTGAACAACTTCGGCGTCGAGCTCCTGCTCAACGGCTTCCTCCGCGACTCCGTGCCGCCGGCGCCGCGCCGCGCGCTGACGGTCACCGGCGTGGGTCTCGAGGACATCGCCCGCGCGGCCTCGCAGCCGGCGACCGAGGAGAACTCCCGCGTCGTCCCCGTCGACTACCCGAAGTTCTCCGGCTTCATCTTCAAGATCCAGGCGAACATGGACCCGAAGCACCGCGACCGCATCGCGTTCCTGCGGGTCTGCTCCGGGAAGTTCGAGCGCGACATGGTCGTCACCCACCAGCGCACGGGCCGCCAGGTCCGCCTGTCCTCGTCGCACAAGCTCTTCGGCCAGGAGCGCGAGACGGTGGACGAGGCCTGGCCGGGCGACGTCATCGGGCTCGTCGGCCACGACGCCTTCGGCATCGGCGACACCCTGACGGAGGACCGCACGATCCTCTACCACGAGATCCCGCGCTTCCCGCCCGAGGTCTTCACCTACATCTCGAACCCGACGGCGGGCGACGCGAAGAAGTACCGCGCCGGCCTCGAGCAGCTCCTGCAGGAGGGCGTCGTCCAGTCCTTCACCGCCCGCAACGCCCCGCCCGGCGCCACGCTCCTCGCGGCGGTCGGCCCCCTCCAGTTCGAGGTCGTGCAGTGGCGCCTGCAGAGCGAGTACGGCGCCGAGTCGCGCCTCTCGCCCACGCCCTGGACCCTGCTCAAGTGGGTCGAGCTGCCGCCGGCGCTGGTCGGGCCCAAGGGCTTCGACTTCTCCCGCGTCGTCGTGGCCACCGGCGTGAGCTTCGGCGCCGACAAGTTCGAGAACCCCGTCGTGCTCTTCCCGAACGACTGGACGATGCGCTATTTCGTCGAGAAGAACCCCGAGCTGAAGCTGCGCGACCTGCCGCCCGAGCAGGCCGGCTGACGGACGCCGCCGCCCGCCCGCGGCCGCGCCGCCGCCGCGGCCGTCTCGCCCCTTGACTCACCCTTCGCGTCGGGTAGCGTCCCGCGCTTTTCCCGCCATGGCGCACGATCTCAAGGACACGCTGCTGCTTCCGCGGACGGATTTCCCCATGCGGGCCAATCTCGTCCAGCGCGAACCCCAGCGCCTCGCGCACTGGGAGCGCCTCGGGCTCTACGGCCGCATCCAGGCGCGCCGCGCGGGGCGTCCGGCCTACGTGCTCCACGACGGCCCGCCGTTCACCAACGGCGACGTCCACATCGGCACCGCCCTGAACAAGTCGCTCAAGGACTTCGTCAACCGGTACAAGTCGATGCGCGGCTTCGCCACGCCGTACGTCCCGGGCTGGGACTGCCACGGCCTGCCGATCGAGCAGAAGGTCTCCCGCGAGCTGCAGGAGCAGAAGCTCACCCTCTCCACCGCCGAGCTGCGCGCCCGCTGCGACGCGTTCGCCGAGGGCTGGATCGCGAAGCAGACCGCCCAGTTCAAGCGCATCGGCGTGCTGGCCGACTGGGCGAACGAGTACAAGACCAAGGCCCCGGCCTTCGAGGCCGACGTCCTCCGCACCTTCGCCGCCTTCGTCGAACAGGGCCTCGTCTACCGCTCCAAGAAGCCCGTCTACTGGTCCATCCCGTTCGAGACCGCGCTGGCCGAGGCGGAGATCGAGTACAAGGACCACGTCTCGCCGTCCATCTGGGTGCGCTTCACCGTGCCCGCGGCCGAGGCCGCGAAGTTCGGGCTGCCGGCCGACAAGCCGCTGTCGGTCGTCATCTGGACGACCACGCCGTGGACGCTGCCCGCCAACCTCGCCATCGCGGTGCATCCCGAGGTGGACTACGTCGTCGCCGACCTCGGGACGGAGCGCATCGTCGTGGCCGAGGCCTTGCTCGGCTCCGTCGCCGCCGCGGCCAAGGCCGAATCCGCGCCGGCCGTCGTGCGCACCGTCAAGGGCGCCGCCCTCGAGCACCTGGCCCCGCGCCACCCCTTCATCGACCGCGCCGCGCCCGTGGTGCTCGCGGAATACGTCACCACCGACAGCGGCACGGGCTGCGTCCACACCGCGCCGGGCCACGGCGCCGAGGACTACCAGACGGGCCTGAAGTACGGCCTGGAGATCTACTGCCCCGTCGGCGACGACGGGAAGTACCTCGACGACGGCCGCGTGCCCGCCGACCTCGTCGGGCTCACGACGCTCGAGAGCGTCGAGGACCTCGCCGCCAAGCGCACCTCGCCCGCCAACGTCGCGGTCCTGCGCAAGCTCGACGCCGCCGGCGCCCTCCTCGCCAAGCAGCGCTACGAGCACCAGTACCCGCATTGCTGGCGCTCGAAGACGCCCATCGTCTTCCGCGCCGTGGACCAGTGGTTCGTGTCGCTCGACAAGGCCGGCCACCGCGCGCACGCCCTCGCGGAGATCGCCCGCCTCGCCGCGGCGCAGGGCTGGATTCCCGCGTGGGGCGAGGCCCGCATCAAGGGCGCGGTCGAGTCCCGGCCCGACTGGTGCATCAGCCGCCAGCGTTCCTGGGGCGTGCCGATCATCGCGTTCTACGGGCCGGACAAGCGGGCGTACATCGACGGCGGGGTCATCCGCGCCGTCGCCGACAAGGTCGCGACCCGCGGCACCAACTACTGGTACGACGCCCCCGCGGCCGAGATCCTCGCCGGCGTCGCCCTGCCCGCCGACTGGCCCGCGGCCGACCAGCTCAGCGCCGGCCGCGACACGCTCGACGTCTGGATCGACTCCGGCTCGACCCACGCCGCCGTGCTCAAGCGCGGCCAGGGCGGCACGCATTGGCCGGCCGACCTCTACCTCGAGGGCAGCGACCAGCACCGCGGCTGGTTCCAGTCGTCGCTCTGGTGCGGCGTCATCGCCTGCGGCGGCGCGCCCTACCGCAACGTCCTGACCCACGGGTTCATCGTCGACAAGAACCGCCAGAAGATCTCCAAGAGCTCCACCTACCAGAAGCCGCAGACCGCCGAGGCCTACATCAAGGACCACGGGGCGGACGTCATCCGGCTGTGGATCGCCTCGCAGGACTTCCGCGACGACATCCCGGTCGACGAGGAGATCCTCAAGAACGTCGGCGAGGCGTACCGGCTCTTCCGGAACACCTTCCGCTTCCAGCTCTCGAACCTCTTCGACTTCGACCCGGCCGCCCACGCCGTGCCCGTGGCGCGGATGGACGCGCTCGACCGCTGGGCGCTGCACCAGACCGCGAAGCTGCTCGCCGAGTGCACGCAGGCCTACGACGCCTTCGAGTTCCACCGCGTCTACCAGCTCTGCAACCAGTTCTGCGCGGTCACGCTCTCGGCCGTCTACCACGACATCCTCAAGGACCGGCTCTACACCCTCGGCGCGACCCACCCGCTGCGGCGCTCGTCGCAGACGGCCATCCACCACGTCTTCCGCACGCTCGTGCGCGTGCTCGCCCCGATCCTGACCTTCACCGCGGACGAGGCGTGGAGCTTCGCGACGACGGGCAAGGAGTTCGCCGAGGACTCCATCCACCTGCAGGACTGGCCCGAGGCGCCGGCGGAGTGGACCGACGCCGCGCTCGACGCCGACTTCGTCCACCTGCTCGCGGTGCGCGCCCGGATCAACGAGGCGGTCGAGCCGAAGCGCGCGGCGAAGCAGATCGGCAAGTCGCTCGACGTCGTCGTCTCGGCCGCAGGCACCCCCGGCGAGCCGGCGTACGACGCGCTCGTCCGCCACCGGGCCTCGCTCGCCGAATTCTTCATCGTCTCGCAGGTCGACCTCGCGGCCGCCGCCGCGGGCGGCCCGGTCGCCATCGCCGTCCAGGTCGCCTCCGAGGCCGGACTCGTCCGCTGCCCCCGCTGCTGGCGCTGGGTCCCGGCCCTCACCTCCACCGCGCACGGAGAGGTTTGCCCCCGCTGCGCCGAAGCCCTTACCCTCTGACCCTCCCCATTCCCATGGCCACCTCCAAGAAGTCCTCCGCGAAGAAGCCCGCCAAGCCGGCCCCCGCCGCGAAGCCCGCGAAGGGCGCCAAGCCCGCCGCGAAGCCGGCGGGCAAGCCGGCGGCCAAGCCGGCCCCGAAGCCCGCCCCGGCGGCGGCCGCGGCGGCGAAGGGCGACGCCAAGGCGGCCGGCGCCAAGCCGCGCGGCGCCATGACCGCGGCCGACCTGAAGAAGCTGATCCTCGACCGCAAGGCCGGCGTCGGCGCGCGCGCCATCTCCTTCTCCCTCGACGAGGTCCGCGAGATCGCGAAGAAGAACGAGAAGGTCGGCGAGTCCTCCGACCGCGGCGCCAAGGGCGACAAGCTCGCCAAGGCGGGCAAGGCCAACGACCACGCGGCCAAGGTGGAGAAGCCCCACAAGCCCCACCTCGTGAAGCCCGCGTCGCTCGCCGACATCCTCGGCTTCAACCCGCACAAGGGCTCCCGCCGGCCGGCGCTCGTGCCCGAGGACGAGGTGCCCGAGAAGTACCGCCGTTACTACAAGCTGCTCGTCGAGCTGCGCGACCACCTGCTGGTCAAGCTGGGCGAGCACACCGAGGAGACGCTGATGAAGTCGGCCAAGGACGACTCCGGCGACCTCTCCGGCTACGGCCAGCACATGGCCGACGCGG
>CAYWTK010000145.1:0-7185 GCA_964460895.1 uncultured Opitutaceae bacterium | reverse complement strand
CGACGCGGCGAGGGCGCCGCATCCCCATGCCATGTCGGGTGTGGGTCGACGCGGCGAGGGCGCCGCATCTCCACCTCCCGGAATCGGACCGGGAGCGGGGCGCATCCGTCGCCGCGAGGAGGCGGGATGCCGTCCGCGACGGGCTCGCCGGTTGACACGCCGGGAGGGCTGATTCTTAGTCGCGACGTGCCCGCCATGACCTCCCCCACCCCGCCGGACGCCAAGGGCAGCAAGGAGTTCGTCAAGCAGTCGAACCTCTACCAGGAGTTCCTCGCCGAGCGGGAGGAGATCCTGAAGCACAAGTGGATCGAGTCGGAACGCCTCGGCTACGACATCGGGTTCGAGCGGGCGCTGCTCGACTGGATCCGCAAGCACCGCGACGCGTGGCGCGCCAACCGCCGCGCGCAGCTCGCGGCGCAGGGCGGCGCGGCCAAGCCGGGCGAGGCGGGACGGAAATCCGCCTGAGCGGCGGCGCGCCGGCGGCCGGACACGAAAAATGCCGGTCCGAGGACCGGCATCGGTGAGGGACGACAGGGACGTCCCGGCGCCCGGAGGCGACTTACTTGATCTCCTTGTGGAGCGTGTGCCGCTTCAGGTGCGGGTTGTACTTCTTCTTCTCGATGCGCTCGGTGACGGTCTTCTTGTTGCGCTTGGTGAGGTAGCGCGAGACGGGTTTGCCCTCCTTGCGGGCCTCGGTGCACTCCAGGGTGACGGTTTCTTGCATGGCTTTGAGAGTTGGAAAGGACGAGAGCAAAGCCCCGGCCCCGGAGCGTGCAACAGAAAAGTCGGCCCCCCGGCGGGCGGGGTCAGACCGTCACCTTCTTCTCCGTGAGCGGCATCATCACGCCGCGGCGGAAGAGCGTGACCTGGCCGGTGCTCGACGAGACGACGATCGCGATGCACTCGGCCGCGACCGAGATGGCGGCCGCCGCCGCGTGCCGGGTGCCCAGCCCGCTCGGCAGCGGCTGCGAGAAATCGGCCGCCTGCAGCAGCGAGCCCGCCGTCTCCACCACCCCGTCGCCGCGGATGATGAAGGCGCCGTCCACCGACGAGAACTCCTTGATCGTCTCGTCCATGAACGGGTTGAGGATGTTGCGGTCCTCCGCGCGATAGCCGTGGAAGGGATTGAGCACGAGCGGCTTCGACGTCTTCTCCACCTTCTCGCTGTCGCCGACCACGAACAGGCAGCCGACCGGACGGCCCTCGCGGCCCTCGACGGCGAGTTCGGTCGCGACGCCGATGACGCGCTCGAGCACCTCGGGCTTCACGTCCTTCGGCAGGAGGTCGGCGTGGCCGCTGAGGAGGGTCTGGAACTCCTTCTCGACGTCCACGACCACGACGGAGTCGAATTGGTTGCTGCCGGCGAGGCCGCCGACGCAGCAGATGCGGTCGGAGAATTGGACCGTGCCGCGCGTCAGGCCGACGAGCACCGCGCTGCGCATCTGGGCGAGGCGCTGGTTCGAGTAGGAGCGGACCTGGATGGTGTCGGCGTAGCGGCCCGGGTGGTCCTCGGCCTCGGACAGGTTGCGCGTGACGAGGAAGGTCTTGAGGCTCGACGACCATTTCGGCGCCTCGAAGTCGCCGCTGAAGGTGTCGCCGAAGACCATGACCGCCTTGCACCCGGTGCCCCGCGCGATGCGCTCGGCCTCGCGCAGGACGATGCGGTTGACGCGGTTCGCGGTGGTCGGCGCGGGCTTGGCCGCGGTGCCGCCGAGGCCGGCGAAGAGGCGGTCGTAGAGGGTGTCGAGGTCGGGGGCGTTGACGAGGCTGTCGACGAAGTCCGGCTCCTTGAGCAGGCGGGCGAGCGACGCGAGCACCTGGAGGTAGTCGCGCGTGCGCTCGTCGGCGATGAGCATGATGACGAGCCGCACCGGCTCGCTCTCGATGGCGCCGTCGTAGCGGATGCCGTAGTGGCTGCGCCCGACGGCGAGCAGGTACCGCCGGCCCATCTTGGCGCGCACGTGCGGGAGCGCGACGCCGAGGCCGAGGTAGGTCGTCATCGTGCTCTCGCGCCGCAGGAGGCCCTTGAGGAGCGCCGCCTTGTCGAGGTCGGGGAAGCGCGCGACCGTGAGGTTGAGCAGCTCCTCGAGCGCGCCCTCCATCTCGGCGCTGCCGAGGTCCACGACGCGGCCGCGGGTGATGTACTTGTCGAGTCTCATCGCTCAGCGGCGGCCGCGGCCCGGGCCGGGGGAGCGCCTCGCATCGTCGGTTCGGACGCCATCGGGAGGGACGGAGAGGTCGGGGCGCCGGGGCCGGCCGCGCGGGGACGGGTCACTTCTCCCACTCGAGCGCGCCCTTGCGCACCTCGTAGAAGAGGCCGAGCACGAGGACGCCGAGGAAGAAGAGCATCGGCGCGAGGATCGGCACGCCGTTCGCGAGGAAGTCGCGGTAGACGAAGGTCCACGGCAGGAGGAACACCACCTCGATGTCGAGGAGGATGAAGAGCATCGCCGTGACGTAGAACTTGACCGAGAAGCGCGTGTGCGTGCTGCCCTCGGCGCGCACGCCGCACTCGTAGGCGGAGTCCTTGATCGCGTTGCGCCGGAAGCGCTGGCCGAACAGGTGGCTCGCGCCGATCACGGCGCCGGTGATCGCGGCGGCGAGCACCACTTGGACGAGGACCGGAAGGTAGTCGGCGGACGACATCCGCGCCAGCGTTGCCGCGGCCGCGCGCGGTTCAAGGGCAAAGTCCGCCGCGCGCCCGCCTCAGGGCCCGCCGACGCGCACGACGTCGGCCTCGGCGGGGCGGGCGGAGCCGACGCCGAGCTGCTGGGCGAAGTCGAGCATGCGCGTCTCCTCCTCGCCGATCGGGCCGAAGCCCGCGCGCTTCCGCGCGGCGTTGAGCCGCTCGAGCATGAGGGCGTCGAGGAGGACCGGGTCGGCGCTGGCCAGCAGGCGCGGCTCGGAGACGGTGTAGAGCGAGTTGAAGTACGGCCCGCCGATGAACTGGTAGAGCTGCAGGCTGGAGAGGGTCAGCACCCAGCCCTCGCGCAGCTCGGGGATCGCGGCCATCTCGGCCACCGCCGCCGGCGCGGTCGCCGGGCTCTTGAAGAAGCGGAAGGTGTTCGAGGCGTTCCAGAGGGTGGCGTTGACCAGCGCGCCGTTGACGCCGAGCACGGGGTGGTCGGTGTACACCGGCAGGTTGATCCAGAAGTCCGCGTCCACGAAGAGCGGCGTCGCGAGGAAGCTCTTGCGGTCCTCCTCCAGCGTGGTGCTGGCCTTGCCCCCGGCGGCCTGCTCGACCGCGCGGTCGTTCGTCACGGGGTCGAAGCGCGCCGGCAGCGGGCTGTCGTAGAACCACGCCGGGTCGTAATAGCGTCCGGACTCGAGCACGTAGACCGGGTGGCCGGGGAACGGCGCCTCGCCGGTGACGAAGGACGGCAGGAAGCCGGTGAGGCGGAGGCGCAGCGGGTTGAGGCCGACGAGGAAGATGTCCGCGCGCGTGTAGCCGCGCCGCTCGAGCGACGCGATGACGGCGCGGACCAGCGGGAAGGGCGTGGCCAGGCCGGGGCCGGAGTCGGTGTAGATCTTGAGCCCCACGCGGCGCTTCGGGCCGGGCCGCAGCTCGCGGCCGTTGGCCTGCTCCCAGCGCTGCAGCACCTGCTCCACCGCGTAGCGGTAGGCCGCGTCGCTGAAGTCCGGCAGCGGCGCCTCCCAGACCGGCAGCCGCGGCGCGGGCGCGGGCGCGGCCGGCGCGGGCGGCGGCGCGGGGTCGGAGGCGCGCGCGGCCGCGGCGAACACGAGGGCAGCCGCGGCGAGCGCGGGACGGAGGGACCGGCGGAGCGGGAGGATCATGGGAGGACGAGGACGACGGGGGGCGCCGGCCCGGAAAGGGCGCGCACGTTGACAGACCGCCTCCGCGCGGAAAAGTTTAATCTCGGTCGTGACATGACGCGCGGCCGCGCTACACGCTCCGCCCCGTGCCCGCCATCAAAGCCAGCAGCATCCGCGACCTGAAGCTGCGCGTGGGCATCCACGACGTCGTGGCGCGCACGGTGGCGCTGCGCAAGGCCGGCGGGCACCGATTCAAGGGCCTCTGTCCCTTCCACGCGGAGAAGACGCCGTCGTTCCACGTCTCGGCGGACAAGGGGTTCTACAAGTGCTTCGGCTGCGGCAAGGCGGGCGACATCCTCTCGTTCGTGATGGAGACCGAGGGCCTCGCGTTCACCGAGGCGGCGGAGGCGCTGGCCAAGCGCTTCGGCGTGGAGCTCGAGTACGAGGCCGGCGGCGGCCCCACCCGCGAGGAGCGGTCGCTGCGGCAGGAGCTCTTCGACCTGCACGACGTCGCGGCCGACCACTACCGCCAGGCCTTCCTCGCCGGCGGCGCGCACGGCGAGTTCATCCGCGAGTACTGGACGGCGCGGCGCCGCTTCGCGCCGGAGCTGGCGGACGAGTTCAGGATCGGCTTCGCGCCGGTCGACGACCGCGGCCTCGCCGAGGCGCTGCTGCGGCGGCGGTTCTCGGAGGAGGCGCTGCGGCAGTGCGGCCTGTTCTTCGTCCGCGACGGCCTGCCGGTGAACGCCGCCACGCTCCGCCCGCGCTTCCGCGGCCGGCTGATGGTGCCGATCCGCGACCACCAGGGGCGCGTCGTCGCGTTCACCGCGCGCCAGCTCGAGCTGACGCCGGCCGACGACCCCGCGCGCGAGGCGAAGTACGTCAACTCGCCCGAGACGCCGATCTTCACGAAGAGCTCGCTCCTCTTCAACCTCGACCGCGCCCGGTCGCACGTCGGCGACGGGCGGCCGTTCGTGCTGGTGGAGGGTCAGCTCGACGCCCTGCGCTGCTGGAGCGTCGGCCTCCGCACCGCGGTGGCGCCGCAGGGCACGTCCATCACCGACGGCCAGCTGCTCCTGCTGAAGCGCTACTGCCCGCAGGTGGAGTGCTTCCTCGACAGCGACGCGGCCGGCCAGAAGGCGGCGCTGCGCCTGCTGCCCCTCGCGCTGCGCGCCGGCCTGGAGGTGCGCTTCCTCACGCTCGCCGGCGCGGGCAAGCTCGACCCTGACCTGCTCTTCCTCGAGCGCGGGCTGCCCGCCTACGAGGAGCTGCGCCGCGGCGCGGTCGGCGCGATGGAGTTCGCCGTGCGCTCGCTGCTGCCCGACGCCGCCGGCGCCGGGGCCGAGGCCAAGGCGCGCGCCGCGCAGGCGCTCTTCGAGATCGTGGCGCAGGCGGACAGCGACGTGGCCCGCGCCGGCTTCCTCGCCGAGGCCGCCGCGCTCCTGCGCCTGCCCCTCGCCGCGCTGGAGCGCGACTTCCGCGTCCTGCTCGCGCGCCAGGCCGGCGCGGCGCGCTTCGCGCCCCCCGCCCCGGCGGCGCCCCCGGCCCCCGCGGTCGTGACGCCGGAGGAGCGGGCCCCCGAGGAGCACCTGCTCTTCCTCTGCCTCCACCACGAGCCGCTGCTGACCGCGCTCGCCGCGCTGCTGCCGCCCGCGTGGATCGACACCCGCACGCCCGCCGGCGTCCTCCTCGACCGGCTCGTCGCGGAGGTGCAGCACAACGGCTGGCCGGGCCGCGAGCACCTCGACCAACTCCTTGAGACCCAAGAGGAAAAATCCCTGGTCGCGTCGCTCCTCTTCGAGCCGCCCGGCGACGAGGACTGGGTCAAGATCGCGAACGAGGGACTGCGCGCGCTGCAGCGCCGCGCCCTCGAGCCGCGCCGCAGGGAAATAGAACTTGAAATAGCCAATCGGGACCCAAATGGTGACGCCTCCCTATTTTCACTCTTGAAGCAGCGCGCCGAGATCATCCGACAGCTCCAAAATCCCCCGAGGGTCCCGATCGCCTCCTGAAGCTGTCCGCCGCCGCTCCGAGTCGTCCCGTCCGCTCGAGACCGTCCGTCCCTAACCGTATGTCGCGCAAGACCAAGCCTTCCGCCCCCGCCAAAGCCGCCAAGTCCCGGGACCACGCTCCCGCCAAGTCCGGCCACGCGCCGGCGGAGGCGGCGCGCCCGGCGCCCGCGGCCAAGCACGCGACGGAGAAGTCCGGCGCCGACAAGCATGCCGCCGACAAGCACGTCGCCCACGCCGTCGAGCGCCATGCGGCCGAGCGGCACGCCGCGGAGAAGCACGCCGCGAAGCCGGCGGCGGCCGCCCCCGGAGCGGCCGCGGCGGCCAAGGCCGACGCCCCCGTGGACCCGGCGCGCGAGTTCAAGGAGAAGGCCCTCGAGAACCTCTCCGGCGACCTCAACGACAAGATCCGCTACCTCATCCGCCTCTCCAAGGAGCAGGGCTACCTGACCTACGCGGACATCAACGAGGCGCTGCCCGAGTCGGTCGACAACCCCGAGGACATCGAGAACGTCATCTCCGTCCTCCAGAACCTCGAGATCGACATCCTCGATCCGCAGGAGGTCGAGGGCTACAAGGCGCGCCAGGAGGAGGCCGAGGAGGAGGAGTCCCGCTCGTCCAACAACGACATCCTCGACGACCCGGTGCGGATGTACCTCAAGCAGATGGGCCAGGTCCCGCTGCTGACCCGCGAGCAGGAGGTCGAGATCTCCAAGCGCATCGAGACCGCGGAGATGAACGCGCAGGCGGCGCTCTTCGCCCTCGGGCCCATCGGCAAGTACCTCGCCGACCTCGGCGAGAAGCTCCTCCAGCGCGCGGAGCGCTTCGACCGGCTGGTGATCGACAAGAAGATCGAGAGCCGCGACGCGTACTTCAAGAACCTGGAGAAGCTCGTCCAGTCCACCCGCGAGAACGACGCGGCCGCCACCGAGGCCTGGCTCGACGCGCAGAAGGCGCGCGACGACCGCACGCGCAAGAACGCCATGGTCCGCTTCCGGAAGCGGGACAACGTCCTCCGCCAGAACTACGTCAAATTCTACTTCAAGCTGAAGGTCTTCGAGGACTTCCTCATCGAGTTCCAGCCGAGGATCGACGAGGTCGAGAAGTGCCACGCGGAGCTCTACCGCGCGAAGCACCCGAAGTCGAAGAAGGACGCCACCATCGACGTCCGCGCGGTCAACGCCCGCCTCAAGGGCCTCGAGGGCGAGCTGCGCATCGCGTCGCCCGACCTGCTCGAGGCGCTCAAGGTCGGCCGCAAGCACATCCGCGAGGCCCACCAGGCCAAGACCGAGATGGTCGAGGCCAACCTGCGCCTCGTCATCTCCATCGCCAAGAAGTACACGAACCGCGGCCTCTCCTTCCTCGACCTCATCCAGGAGGGCAACATGGGCCTGATGAAGGC
>CAYWTK010000144.1:0-7229 GCA_964460895.1 uncultured Opitutaceae bacterium | reverse complement strand
ACGACGCGTGCACGCAGCAGTAGTCGAACTCGATGCCCTGGCCGATGCGGTTCGGCCCGCCGCCGATGATCATGATCTTCCGCTTCTTCGACGGCAGGATCTCGTTCTCGTCGCCGTAGCTCGAGTAGTAGTAGGGCGTGAACGCCTCGAACTCGGCCGCGCAGGTGTCCACCAGGCGGTAGGTCGTGCGGACCCCGAGCTCCTTGCGCCGGGCGCGCATCGTGTCGAAGTCGGTGCGGAGGAAGTGGGCCAGCTGGGCGTCGGAGAAGCCGTACTCCTTGGCCCGGCGCAGCGTGCGGGCGTCGAGCGCGGCGAGGCTCCGCGCCTTGAGGTCGAGCTCCATCTCGTGGAGCTCGCGCAGCTGGTGCAGGAACCACGGGTCGATCTTCGTCAGGTCGTGGATCTCGTCCACGGTCATGCCCGCGAGGAAGGCCCAGCGGATGTGGTACACGCGCTCGGCGTTGGGCGTGCCCAGCTTCTGGCGGAGCGTGGTCTCGTCGGGCCGCTCGTCGCCGCCCCACCTGCCCCCGCCGCCCCAGCCGCGCGCGCCGGTCTCGAGGGAGCGCAGGCACTTCTGGAACGACTCCTTGAACGTCCGGCCGATGGCCATGGCCTCGCCGACCGACTTCATGGCGGAGGTGAGCGTGGCGTTGGCGCCGGGGAACTTCTCGAACGCGAAGCGCGGGATCTTGGTGACGACGTAGTCGATCGTCGGCTCGAAGCTCGCGGGCGTGAGGCGCGTGATGTCGTTGCGCAGCTCGTCGAGCGTGTAGCCGACGGCGAGCTTGGCCGCGATCTTGGCGATGGGGAAGCCGGTGGCCTTGGAGGCGAGCGCGGACGACCGCGACACGCGCGGGTTCATCTCGATCACGACCATGCGGCCGGTCGCGGGGTCGACGGAGAACTGGATGTTGGAGCCGCCGGTCTCGACGCCGATCTCGCGGATGACGGCGAACGAGGCGTCGCGCATCACCTGGTACTCCTTGTCGGTCAGCGTGAGCGCCGGCGCGACGGTGATGGAGTCGCCCGTGTGCACGCCCATCGGGTCGAAGTTCTCGATCGAGCAGATGACGACGCACTGGTCCTTGTGGTCGCGCATCACCTCCATCTCGAACTCCTTCCAGCCGAGGAGGCACTCCTCGATCAGGACCTCGTGGGTCGGGGAGGCCTCGAGGCCGCCGTTGACGATCTGCTCGAACTCCTCGCGGTTGTAGGCGATGCCGCCGCCGGTGCCGCCGAGGGTGAACGAGGGGCGGATGATCAGCGGCATGGTGCCGATCTCCTCCGCCGCGCGCCGGGCCTCGTCGAGCGTGTGCACGGTGCGGGAGCGGGCGACGTCGAGGCCGATCTTGAGCATCGCCTCCTTGAAGAGCTGGCGGTCCTCGCCCTTGGCGATGGCCGGCGGCTTGGCGCCGATCATCTCCACGCCGTACTTCGCGAGGATGCCCTTCTCGTGCAGCTGCATCGAGAGGTTGAGCGCGGTCTGCCCGCCCAGCGTGGGGAGCAGCGCGGAAGGGCGCTCCTTGGCGATGATCTTCTCGAGGATCTCGACGGTGAGCGGCTCGATGTAGGTGACGTCGGCGAACTCCGGGTCCGTCATGATCGTGGCCGGGTTCGAGTTGGCCAGGATGACGCGGTACCCCTCCTCCTTCAGCGCCTTGCAGGCCTGGGTGCCGGAGTAGTCGAACTCGCAGGCCTGGCCGATGATGATGGGGCCGGCGCCGATGATGAGGATGGACTGAAGGTCGGTGCGCTTGGGCATGGACGCGGATTTCGGCGAGGGTTGGGAGCGGCCAAACGCGCCGCAAGCGGGAAAAGGTCCCGCGGAGGCCGATGACCCGGAAGGCTCAGCCCAGCCGCTCGGGCGGGACGCCGAGGGCGGCGGCCGCGCGGGCCTTGTCGCCGCCGCAGGCGTGGAGGACGCGCGCGACGTAGCGGCGCTCCTGCTCGGCGAGGAAGGCGGCGAGGGTCGGCCAGTCCCGCAGGTCGCGCAGGCGGAGCGGCAGCTGGGCGGACGTCACGACCCGGGTCTCGGAGGTGGCCAGCACCTGCGACACGACCTGCTGGAACTCGGCGAGGTTGCCCGGCCACGCGTAGGTGCGCAGCACCGCGAGGGCGTCCTCGGCGAACTCGATCTGCCGGGCGTCGAAGCGCGGGTTCGACGCGCGGGCGGCCACGTCGCGGAGCAGGAGCGGGAGGTCCCCGATCCGCTCGCGCAGGGCCGGCAGCTGCACGGGCAGCGGGGCGATGCGGTAGAACAGCTCCTCGTTGAACCCGCCCTCCTCCGTGAGCTTCTCCAGGTCCACCTCGGTGGTGCACACGAGGCGGAACCCCACGCCGTGGCTGCGGAGCACGCCGACGAGTCGCTCCTGCGCGGCGGCGTCGAGCCCCTCGATGCGGTGGAGGACGAGCGTGCCCCCCTTCGCCTGCTGGATCCAGCGGCCGCCGCCGGCGCCGCTGCCGAAGAGCCCCTCGGCGACCGCCGCGGCGTCCGGATCGCGCGCGTCGCCGACCACGAACGGGCTGCCCGCCGGCTGCCCCGCGGCGTGGAGGAGTTCGGCGACGAGCTCGTGGCCCGCGCCGGGCTCGCCGGCGAGGAGCACGGGCGTGTGCGCGGCCGCGATCTTCTTCAGCTGGGCGGCGAGGCGCTTGATCGGCGGGCTCTCGCCCGCGAGCCGCGCGTCGATGTCGCCCGCCTTCACCCCGGCGACCGCGCCGGCCGCGGCCTCGCGCTCGGCGGCCAGCCGGCCGAAGTCGGCCGCCCGCCGCAGCGTGGCCATCAGCTCGTCCACGCGGAAGGGCTTCTGCAGGTAGTCGAAGGCGCCGTACTTGAGCGCCTGGATCGCGCTCTCGGTGCTGGCGTAGGCGGTCATGATCACGACCACGCAGCCGGGATCGTACTGCTTGAGGTGCTTGAGCAGCGTGATGCCGTCCATCGGCTTCATGTCGATGTCGGCCAGGACGACGTCGAATCGCTCGGCCTTGTACGCGACGAGCGCCTTCTCGCCGTCGGTGGCGAACGCCGTGGTGAACCCGGTCGGCTGGATGACGGCCTCGAGCATCTCGTGGATCGAGATGAGGTCGTCGACGATCAGGATGGCGGCCATGGGACGGGAAGCGGCACAGTGGGCCGCGCCCCGGGGCCACGCAAGGCGCTTTACCGGGGCGGCGGGACCGCCCGGGGGAGCGGACTCAATTGCCGCCGGCGACGGCGCCCAGCTGGAAGATCGGGAGGAACATCGCCATGACGATGCCGCCGACGACCACGCCGAGGAAGACGATGAGCATCGGCTCGATCAGCGACGTGAGCGCGGCCACGGTGGCGTCGCACTCGGTGTCGTAGAAGTCGGCGATCTTGTTCATCATCCCGTCCACGTTGCCGGTGGATTCGCCCGCCTTGACCATGTGCTTCATCATCGGCGGGAAGAAGGGATTCGCGGCCATGACCTCGGAGACCTGGCCGCCCTGCGAGACGTGCCGCGCGATCTCGGTGCAGGCGTCCTCGACCTGCACCTTGCCCGAGGCGGCGGACACGATCTCGAGCGTGCGGAGGATCGGCACGCCCGAGCGCATCAGCGTGGCATAGGTGCGGCAGAACCGCGAGAGCGCGATCTTGTGCACGAGGTTGCCGAAGATCGGCGCGCGCACGAGGAAGAGGTCCCACTGGCGCCGGCCGGCGGGCGTGGCGGTGTACTTGTTGAAGAAGACGAACGCGCCGTAGCAGCCGAGGCCGATGGCCCACCACCACGTCTTGAGGAAGTTGCTCACGTCGATCAGCAGCTGCGTCGGCGCCGGCAGCTTGGCGCCGAAGTCCTTGAACATCTCGGCGAACACCGGGATGACGAAGATGAGCAGCACGTTGACCAGCGCCACGGCGAGGCCGATGACCGCGATCGGGTAGGTCATGGCCGACTTGACCTTCTTGGTCAGCTTGACCGTCGACTCGAAGTAGGCCGCCACCTTGCCGAGGATCTCCGCCAGGCCGCCCGACGCCTCGCCCGCCTCGACCATCGAGACGAAGAGGGAGTTGAACGAGTTGGGGAACTTGCGCACCGCCGCGGAGAACGACGTGCCCGTGGCGATGTCGTTGCGGACGTCGCGGATGACGATGCGGAAGACCTCGTCCTCCGTCTGGTCCTGCAGCGCCTCGAGGCACGAGACGAGCGGCAGGCCGGCCTGGAGCAGCGACGCGAGCTGGCTGGTGAAGAGCGAGAGCTCGCCGAGGTCGAGCTTGTAGGTCTTGGCCTTCTTCTCGAGGGCCTTCTGCTTGGCCAGCGCCTGGGCCTGCTGAACGCTCGACTTGGGTTTCGCCGCTGCCGGGGTTGCCATGGCGGGGAGGAAAAGGCCGCACCCCGGGCCCGGCAATCCTTTCCTGCCCCCGGTCCGGGTTTAACTAAGGCTTGAACGCCCCACCCGCCCCGCCACGCTCCGCCCTCGTCGCGCCGCGGGCATAGTTTAGTGGCAAAACTCCTGTCTTCCAAACAGGTATCGACGGTTCGATTCCGTCTGCCCGCACCAGCGGTCCGCGCGCCGCCTCACCACAGGAAATAATCCGGCTCGCGCGAGAGGAAGCGGAGGCTCGGCGGGGCGTACGCCACGCGCCAGACCGACGCCCACCGGTCCCACGGCCCGGGCACGCGGCCGTCGCAGATCAGGCGCGGCACGGGGCGCGGGGCGCGTCGTCCCTCCGCCACGCGCTGGCGGAAGCGGGCATGGCCCTCGTCCGTCGAGAAGTAGAGCGCCCGCCGGTCGATCGGGTGCATCGCCTCGAGCTCCGCGCCGCCCGCCGGCGCGCCCGCGCGCGCCAGCGCCCAGTGCCGCACGACCCGGTCGTGGCGCTCGAGCTCGACGGCCGCCTTCCGGCAAGCGGCCGCGAAGTCCTCCGCGCAGGCGTGGCCGTAGGCGTGGAACCCGCGGGGCGACCGCCGGTGCACGATCACCGTCACGCCCGGCAGGTCCGACTCGATCGTCACCGCATCCGTCTCCGGCCACTCCGTCGCGCGCGCCGTCGCGCCGAGCCGCCCCTCCCACCAGTTGAGGAGGTTGAACCGCTCGACGGCCTCCGTCAGCGCGGCCGCGCGCGCCTGGCGCGCCCACAGGCCCGGGAAGGCGGCGAGGCCGTTGCTCGACGGGTCGACGTCGAACCCGTGCCGCACGCCGGCCGGGTCGCGGTGCAGCGCGAGGTGCGCCCACCGCTCGAGCGCCTCGGACACGGCCTTGAACCGCGCCACCAGCGGCGAACGGTCGGTGCCGCTGCCGTCGGCCGAACCCCACACCCGCCGCGCCCAGGCCCCGCCCCGCAGGTCCTCCCTCAGCTGGGCGCCGGCCTCGAACCACCGCTCCCCCAGCACGCTCGTCTCGCCGCACGTCAGCCGCGCGACCGGCCCGCCCGCGTCGGCGAGGACATCCCGGTAGCGCAGTGCGGCGAGGTTGAGCATGGGACTACCAGGAGCAGGTTGAATTGCAGCCAGGCGCAGGAAGGTCCGTCCAACTGCACGTGGAGTTGCAGCCAGGCGCAGGAAGTTCGCCCGAAGCACTCGGAGGAACTGAACCGACAAGGGAGTCGCTCCAATCCGCCGCACGAGCGAGACCGACCGACAAGAAAAGGCTGGTGACCAGCCCGAGGAGGATGCGTTGAACATTCTTCATGGCGGGCTCACCCTACGGCAGTCGCTCCATTCTGACGCCGGGAAAATCCGCCCGCGTAGTGGCAATCCACGCACCGATTCACGAGCGGGACACACCTAAAACTAGGTGTCCGTCACCCTTGCGGGAAATCGGTCGCTTCTGACAACCTAGGACCGAATGATACGGCTAGGGAAAAGAGCCGCTCTATTGGCACTAACGCTTCTTGTCGCGTCGTCGATTCCGCTCATCGGAAGTGGCAACAAGCGCAGCTGGATAGTCGGGGACCCGTTTACAGCCCAGAGAACGGGCCACTCCACCTTTGCCTGGTCAATCATCCAAGATTCCTCTGCAGGCACAATTTACGCAGGAACGTCCGAGGGCATTCTGGAATTCGACGGGCTTACCTGGCGAGCGGTCGCGCCTGAAGTCAGACTCAGCTGGGTTCGGGCCCTCATGTTTGGTCAGGATCAGAGAATCTGGGTAGGCGCCTTCGGCGATCTCGGGTTCATGGACCGAAGAGGACCGAACGGCGGCTATCGCTTCGTGTCCCTACGCGCGCGTCTTCCCGAGGGGTGGGGACACACGGAGACCTACTGGGATATCCACTCCTTCCGGGAAAAAATCGTGTTCGTGGCCGAACAAGGGGTGTTGATTTGGGATGGCGAGAAGTTCGAGGGGAAACGATTCCCCACTGCATTCAGAACGACGTCCCTCGCGTTCGAGGACGAGATATGGATTCATCACAAGGAGACTGGTCTGTATCGACTCACCGACTCGGGCATCGAGTTGGTCCATACTCCGGCCGAACTACCGTCTCGAGGCATCATCGGCTTGGTGCGCAGGCCGGAGGGAGTGCTGGCGATCTCAGGACTAGGCGTGCACCGACTAGGTTATCCGGAGCGACAGCTGGCGTCGACGGCGGCCGCGAAGTTCCTCGACGAACACATGGTCTCCTCGGTCACTCCTTGGAACGGCGATCAGCTAGCTGTCGGGACTCTTGGGGGGGTGGCCATCTTATCGCGCGACTTCGAGCTGCTCTACACCCTGACCGTCGCCGATGGTCTGCCATCCCAAGCCGTCAATCGTGCATTCGTCGATCGCGAACAGAACCTGTGGGTCGCAACGCAAGCGGGCTTCTTTAGGGTGCCGGCCGGCGATGCGGTTGCGAAGGTTGGCTTGGACGCGATTGGAGCCCAAGCGAGCGTCGACGCGCTGACGTCGACGGACACGGGCACGCTCTACGTGTCGGCGGGCGGGCGATTGTTCACCTTGGCGCAATCGCGCGACGGAGCATTCGCCTCGCCGATTCCGCTCCTCGATCTGCCGCGCCGAGGCACCGCCCTACAGCCACTTCCCAATGGAGTGCTCCTGGGGCGACACGGCGGAGTTGACCATGTTTCGCAGCAGGGGGCCAAGACCGCGGGCGAGACAGCCTCCCAAACCATCTACAGTATATTGCCGCTTCGTTCACGGTCGGGACAGTTCGCGGTGCAGGGATACCACGGAGTCAGCCTCCTCGCGCCGCAGCCCAACGGCACCTGGTCCTTCCAGACCCTCGCCCGGTTCCCGGCCGGGGCGACGAGCGCGGCGGAGGACGAACA
>CAYWTK010000143.1:0-7379 GCA_964460895.1 uncultured Opitutaceae bacterium | reverse complement strand
TGCATGTAGTCGGCCTCGGGGACCTCGATGCCGTGGCGCTTGCGGAGCTCCATGACGATGTCGAGGAAGTCCATCGAATCGAGCTGCAGCTGGTCGCGCAGCCGGACGTCCGGCTTGATGTTCGAGAGGTCCTCGTCCGGGGCGATGTCGGAGATGATGTCGATCACGATCTGCTTGCAGGCGTCTTTGGTCATGGGGTGCGGTCGGGTCTAATCGCGGAAGCGCTTGATGATGAGCGTGGAATTGATTCCGAGCATACCGAAGGAATTATTGAGGATGGCGTCAACCCGTTTAACCGCACGCGGTTGGTTGAGGACGAGGCCGGGGATGGCGCACTGCGGGTCGAGGTCGTCGACGTTGATCGTCGGGTGGACGACGAGGTCGTCGAAGCTCGGCAGGTTACCCGCCAGCTCGAGGGAGCCGGCGGCGCCCATGCAGTGGCCGATGAAGCTCTTGGTGTTGTTGATGGCGACCGGTTCGGAGCGGTCCTTGAAGGCGTCGGCGATGGCCTGGCACTCCTGGATGTCGCCCAGCGGCGTCGCGGTCGCGTGGGTGTTGACGATGTCGATGTCCTCCACGGTCATGCGCGCGTTGACCAGGGCCCGGCGGACGCACTCGGCCTGGCGGACGGGATTCGGGAGGACGTAGTCGGTCGCGTCGGAATTGACGCACCACCCGGCGATCTCGCCGTAGATGCGGGCGCCGCGGGCGCGGGCGTCCTCGAGGCGCTCGACGGTGTAGAGGCAGCCGCCCTCGGAGATGACGATGCCGTTGCGGGCGCGGTCGAAGGGCCGGCTGGCCTTCGTCGGGTCCTCGTGGCTGGCGAGCGCGTTCTGGCTCTTGAAGCCGGCGAAGATGCCGAAGGTCTGCGGGCTCTCGCTCACGCCGCCGGCGATGGCGAGGTCCACCTCGCCCAGCCGCAGCATCTGCGCGGCGTGGATGAGGCCCATGTTCCCCGCGGCGCAGGCGGCGCCGATGGTGTAGGCGGGGCCGGTGACGCCGAGGTTGAGCGAGACCTCGCCCGCCGGGTTGTTCGCGACCGTGCGGGGGTTGTGGTAGTGCGTCCAGTACTTGGTGTCGTACTTGAACTGCGAGATGTTGTAGACCTCGTTCTCCGTCTCGACGTTGCCGTGCTCGGTGATGCCGACGTAGATGCCGACGCGGTTGAGGTCGCGGCCGGTGAGGTCGAGGCCGGCGTGGGCCAGGGCCTCGCGGGCGCAGTAGACGCTGATGCTGCCGGCGCGGGTGCCGACCCGGACGTCCTTCTTCTTCTGGTGCCGGAGCGGGTCGAAGGTGCACAGCCCCGCGGGCCAGCGGCCCATGTAGCGGACCTCCGTGGTCGTGATGCCGGAGACGCCGGCGAGGAGGTTGCGCCGGAACTCGGCCAGGCTGTTGCCGTTCGGCGCGGTGAGGCCGATGCCGGTGATCACGATGCGGCTCTGGGTCATGGAAGGGGTTTTGGGTAGCCAACCGCTTCCGGGACTCAATACAAGAGTGGCCATGAACGTCCTCGTCGCCGGCGGAGCCGGCTACATCGGCAGCCACTGCGTCCGCCTGCTCCAGGCCGCCGGCCACCGTCCGGTCGTGGTCGACAACCTCGTCTTCGGGCACCGCGCCGCGGTCGCGCCCGACGTGGCCTTCCACCGCATCGACTTCGGCGACGCGGCCGCGATCGACGCGGTCTTCGCCCGCGAGCGGATCGACGTGGTCATGCACTTCGCGGCCTTCGCCTACGTCGGCGAGTCGGTCACCGACCCGATCAAGTACTACCGCAACAACCTCGCCGCCCCCCTCACCCTGCTGGAGACGATGCTGCGGCACGGGGTGAAGCGCTTCGTGTTCTCCTCCACCTGCGCGACCTACGGCGTGCCGGCGCGGCTGCCCATCACCGAGGACCTGCCGCAGGCGCCGATCAACCCGTACGGCCAGACCAAGCTCGACGTGGAGAACCTCCTCAAGTCCCTCGCCCGCGCGCACGGCCTGAGCTTCGCCGCCTTCCGCTACTTCAACGCCGCCGGCGCGGCGGAGGACGGCTCCATCGGCGAGGACCACGACCCCGAGTCGCACCTCATCCCCCTCGCCATCGGCGCGGCCCAGGGCCGGCGCCCGGCCCTGCAGGTCTTCGGCACGGACTACCCCACCCCGGACGGCACCTGCCTGCGGGACTACGTCCACGTGGACGACCTCAGCCGTGCGCACATCGCGGTCTTCGACCGGCTCGCGACGCCGGGCACCGGGCTCTTCTACAACCTCGGCACGGGCACGCCGACCTCGGTCCTCGAGGTCATCCGCGCCGTCGAGAAGGTCTCGGGCCTCAAGGTCCCGGTGACCTACGCCCCCCGCCGCGCCGGCGACCCGCCGGCGCTCTACGCCGACGGCGCGAAGGTCCGCGCCGAGCTCGGCTGGGTGCCGAAGTACACGTCCATCGAGCCCATCATCGAAACCGCCTGGCGCTGGCACCGCGACCACCCGGCGGGGTATGGCGACCGGGGTTAGGAGATGGGGAACACTAATCTCCGCTAATCGGCGCTAATCCGAGCGGCCGAGCGTAGCCGAACCCGTGAGGGTTTGGGTCAAGAACGTAGCCGAACCCGTCAGGGTTTGGACCATCCGAGTTGCTGGAGCTGATCCCGTAAGGGCTTGGTTCATTCGATTTCCCGTGGCTGAGCCCGTGAGGGCTTGGTTCACCCCCGCCGCGCGCAGCGTCTCCCGAGAATGGCCGCGAAGAGGCACAAAAGGCGCAAGGTCCGAGCCGAGTCTCACAGAAGACGAACCGAGGGAACGGAGGGAACCGCTCACACACCCTCCACGCGGCGTCGGTTCTCATAACCTCAGCCAACCCCAAAGCGCCCCATGTCGTCCGTGCGCATTGTGCGCCCTGGCATCCCTTCTCCTCTCTCAAGGGCGCATTACCGAGTGGCCTTTTGTAACCTTGATTGCGATTGCAGCAGTTGTGGCTCTTGCTGTCACGCTAAGCGACAAGCTGCAAGAACTCGACCTTCAGGGCGTTAAGATCATTCTCCGAGAGATTCGGGAGTCGCAGGAAGAAGTTCGCGCGCGCGAGGAGAAGATACGAAAGATGGCGAAGGTCATGTCTGAGATTACAGCGTTCGTAGCCGCGTTTCTTCGTCGGGCCGGAAGCGAAGAGACCCTACATCTCGAGCAAGAATGGCTCCGTAGGAAGACGGACGAGCTTCTCACGTTGGCGGAGGGCGATGAGGCTATTCGCACCAAAGCCCTCCGCTACATCGAGGGTGTGAGGCAAATGGACCGCCTCGGCACCAATACAGATGAGGGACAAAAGCTTTGGGGAGAATTATGGAAAGGAGTGAAGAAGGACCTCGATGAGAGAACGGACTAACGTGGGCCGAGCCTACGGAGTCCAAGTCTAAACTCCCGTTCGCCCGCCACCGCTCGGTCGCGCCGGCTGACGCTCCCTCCGGACGCGCGAACGCCCGGACCCTCTGCTCGGGGTCCGGGCGTCGTGCGGGTGGTGTCAGGTCAGGACAGGGAAGCGGTCAGATGGCCTGCCCGCCGCTCTCGCCGGTGCGGATGCGGATGCACTTGGGCAGGTCCTGGACGAAGATCTTGCCGTCGCCGACCTCGCCGTCCTTGCCGGTCTTGGCGGCCTTGAGGATGGCGTTGACGGTGACGTCCTCGAACGCGTCGTTGCAGGCGATGACGATCTGCACGCGCGGGATCAGGTTCGGGATCACCTTCTGGCCGCGCTGGAACTCGATCTCCTGCTGCTGGCCGTGGCCGCTGACGCGGGTGACGGTGATGCGCTCGATTTCGGCGTCGATCAGGGCCTGGCGGACCTCGTCGAGCTTCTCTTCGCGGATGATGGCGGTGATGAGCTTCATGGTCGGGGCTCCTTAGTTGAGGTTGTTGAGGCCGTAGCCGCGCTCGCCGTGGAGGTCGTGGTCCATGCCGGCGCGCTCGGAGCGCTCCGGGAGGCGGAGGCCGACCGTCTTCTGGACGATGAAGCCGATGAGGAGGGTCATCACGGTGGCGAAGACCACGGTGGCGCCGACCGCCTTCAGCTGGACGAGCAGCTGGTCGGTCACGCCCCAGCCCTCGACCTTCGATGCCGCGTCGACCATCCACGGTTCGCGGATGAAGAACACGAGGAGGAGGGCGCCGATGATGCCGCCCGCGCCGTGGATGCCGAAGGCGTCGAGCGTGTCGTCGTAGCCCAGCTTGCCCTTGAGCGAGATGACGAGGTAGCAGCCGATGGCGGCGATGGCGCCGAGGGCGATGGCGCCCTTGACCCCGACGACGCCCGCGGCGGGCGTGATGGCCACGAGGCCGGCGAGGATGCCGGAGGCGAGACCGAGGCTGGTCGGCTTGCCGTGGAGGATGGCCTCGATCAGCACCCAGGTGAGCGCGCCCATGGCGGCGGCGACCTGCGTGACGGTGAGGGCGCGCGCGGTGTCCATGTTGGACGCGACGGCCGAACCGGCGTTGAAGCCGAACCAGCCGACCCAGAGGAGGCCCGCGCCGAGGAGGACCATCGTGAGGTTGTTCGGCGAGGTGGAGAGCTTCGGGTGGCCGATGCGGGGCCCGAGGAAGAGGGCGAGGACGAGGCCGCTCACGCCCGACGAGATGTGCACCACGGTGCCGCCGGCGAAGTCGATCGCGCCCTTGGCTCCGAGGTTGAAGAAGTAGCCGTCCGCGGCCCAGACCCAGTGGCAGAGCGGCGCGTAGACGAGCAGCACCCAGAGGGTGATGAAGGCGATCCAGCCCCGGAAGGTGATGCGCTCGGCCACCGCGCCGGCGATCAGCGCCGGGGTGATGATGGCGAATTTGCCCTGGAACATCGCGAAGACGTACTCCGGCACGCCGGCCGACAGGACGACGTCATCGATGCCCTGGAGGAACAGGTACGACGGGTTCCAGCCGACGAATCCGCCGAGCACGTTCGGGCCGAACGCGAGGGCATAGCCGACGACGGCCCAGAGGACGCCGACGACCGCCATCGCCACGAACGAGTGCATCATCGTGCCGAGCACGTTCTTGGTCCGCACGAGGCCGCCGTAGAACAGGGCGAGGCCGGGGACCATGAGGAGCACGAGCGTCGTGGAGACGAGCATCCAGGCGGTGATGCCGGAGTCGATGGCCGGCGGTGGAGCGGCCGGCGCGGCGTCCTGCGCGAACGCGAGGGAGGGCAAAGCAAGAAGCGCGGCCCAGACCGCGCTTCTCGGGATTCGGTGTGTGTGGGTCATGGGCATCGAGGGGAGATGTGACGGCGCCGTGACGCACAGCCCGTGCCAACCCCTCCCCTCTCCGTGTGTCATCACGGAACCCGCGCGAACGGTCCGGCGACGGTCCGCGCTCGGGCACGCAAGGAGGCGTTTTTGGCCACGGATCGAAATGGGGAATTCAGGAAAACGGGGCTTGGGCAACAAGCTTGGTTCCTCACTCCCTGATCTCCTCATCTTCAGGTTCCGCGAAATACCAGTGGACGGATGGAGACGGATGAGCCCAAGCCTGTTGCTTTCGGACTTCATGGGTCGACTTGTAGGGCGGGGGTCTCCCGACCCCGCCGCGAACGTCGCTTCAGGACGCGCACCCGAAGTCGCGGGCGAGCGACGGCAGGGGCCGGAGACCCCTTCCCTACAGGTCGGGAATTGATGGCGTTTGGCATGAGACGGATTGTCGGTCGGAGGAAGCCCCGCGACGGGAATCCGTGGAATCCGCTCCCATCCGTGAAATCCGTGGCCAAGAAAACGTCCGGACGCGGCGTACGCTCCGCCCGCATCCAGCGTCCGAATCCGGAATCCAACCCGCGACCGCCCTCAGTTCCGCGACGGGTCGTCCGGCTCGTCCGCGAGGAGCTTCAGCTGCGGGTCGAGCGCCCCGAGGATCATCCGCCAGAGGCCGGGCCCCTCGCTGGCGCTCAGGTTGAAGCCCGCCGGCTCCGCCACGAACCAGGTCGCGCGCTTCATCTCGTGCTCAAGCTGCCCCTTGCCCCAGCCGGCATACCCGAGGAAGCCGCGCAGGACGGCGCGGCCGTCGAGGGCGAGGCGCTCGGCGCGCTCCGGGTCGAGGCCGAACTGCACCTCGAACTCCGCCGACTCCTCGCGCCACCGCCAGCCGGCGAAGATGAGCTTGTCGGTCTCGACCGGGCCGCCGCGGTAGAGCGGGACCTTGGCCAGCGGGCCGACCGCGAAGTCGGGGCCGAGCTCGCCGAGCACCTTGCCGAGGGGGCGGTTGATCACGAGGCCGACGGCGCCGTCGCGGTCGTGGGCGGAGAGCAGCACCACCGCGCGCCCGAAGTTCGGATCCTTCATCGCGGGGTGCGCGAGGAGGAGCTGGCCGGCGAGGCTCTCCGGACTGGGACGTGGGGCCGTCATGACGGACGGGACCGCCGGACGGGCCGGCCGTTCCCTCGGGTCAACCGGACGATTTCTAACCGTCTCCGGAGAAACCGTCGGACCGGTGTAGCGGAATTCGTGAGAATTTCGCCGCGCGCGGGCGACGAAAGCCTGACGGCTTCCGCTACCCAGCGAAACGTCCGGGGCAAGACGCAAGCGGGCCCTCTGTAGCCGGGGTCGCTGACCCCGGAGAGGATGCGCTTTGCGCGCAAAGTCACCGGCCGGGCTCCGCGAGCCCAGCTACAGGGCAACCGGGTCCGCTCGAGTCCGGACGTTCCCCGCGGGAATCCACGGTGGTCGAGCGGCATCCGGGGTCAGAGCTTGGACACCTTCACCCCCGCCTCGGCGAGGATCGGCGCGACGAGGGGGTCGTTGTTGTAGTCCGTGTGGTACTTGATCTCCGCGATGCCGGCGGCGGCGAGGATCTTCGCGCAGTTGATGCACGGGTAATGGGTCACGTAGGCCGTGCAGCCCTCGACGCTGGAGCCGCGGCGCGCGGCGTCGGCCACCGCGTTCTGCTCCGCGTGCACCGTCGCGAGCTCGTGCCCGTCGCGCACGCGCGAGACGTGCGGGGTGCCGGGCAGCCAGCCGTTGTAGCCGGCCGCGACGATGCGGTGGCGGCGCGCGCCGCCGGTGACGATGACGCAGCCGACGTTGAGCCGCTCGCAATTTGAGCGCGAGGCGAGCAGCACCGCCGTGGCCATGAAGTACTCGTCCCAGCTCGGGCGGTGCCCGAAGCCCGCGGTCGCGGCGGCGATGAGGTCGATCGGACTCGGGTCTCCCCCGCGGGGTTGCTGGCCAGCCTCCATGCCCCCACCCTGCCCCGCGGCCCGTCTGGCTGGCAAGCCTCCGGTGCGAGGCCGCCTCCGGAGCGACGCCGCATCTGGAGCGACGCTACATCTCATGTAGGGCGGGGTCTCCTGCCCCCGCCGCGAACGTCTCCTCAGGATGCGCTCCTGAAAACGCGGGCGAACGCTCGGCGGGGTCGGGAGACCCCGCCCT
>CAYWTK010000142.1:0-7431 GCA_964460895.1 uncultured Opitutaceae bacterium | reverse complement strand
GCAGGCCGGCGCGGTGGCGCTCGCCGAGGCCGAGCCAGCAGATGCGCGCGGGCAGACCCTGGAACGCGACGCGTTCGCCGGCCATCTTCAGCCAGCGGTGGAGCGCCTGGTCCCGGGGGAAGAGCTCCATGATCGCCCGGTCGGTCGCGGCGATGTCGGCCGGGTCGCCCGAGAGCGCGACCCAGCGGAAAGGGCCGCGGCCGAGGCAGAACTGCGGGCGGATGTACTCCGGCACGAAGCCCGGGATGTCGAAGGCCCGCTTCACCCCCTGGTCGAGGGCGTGCTGGCGGAGGTTGTTGCCGTAGTCGAAGGTCCGCGCGCCGCGCCGCTGCAGCGAGAGCATGGCCCGCACGTGGCGGGCCATCGAGGCGAGGGAGAGGCGCTGGTACTTCCGCGGGTCGGCCTGGCGCAGCCGGGCCGCGGCCTTGAGGTCGTGGCCGACCGGCACGTAGCCGACCAGCGGGTCGTGCGCGCTCGTCTGGTCGGTGAGGACGTCCACCCGGATGCGGCGGACGAGCAGGCGCTCGAGGAGGTCGGTGATGTTGGCCACGACGCCGACGCTGCGCGCCTCGCGCCGCGCGGCGCAGGCGACGGCGCGGTCGATGGCCGCGTCGAGCGACGGCGCGACCTCGTCGAGGTAGCGGTCGTGCACGCGCTTCCGCAGGCGCGAGGGGTCCACGTCGGCGATCAGGCAGGTGCCCTCGGCCATCGTGATGGCGAGGGGCTGGGCGCCGCCCATGCCGCCGCAGCCGCCGGTGACGCAGAGGCGGCCCGCGAGCGAGCCGCCGAAGTGCCGGCGTCCGCATTCCGCGAAGGTCTCGTAGGTTCCCTGGAGGATGCCCTGCGTGCCGATGTAGATCCACGAGCCGGCGGTCATCTGGCCGTACATCATCAGGCCCTTCCGCTCGAACTCGTCGAAGCGCTCCTGCGTGGCCCAGGCGGGGACGAGGTTGCTGTTGGCGAGGAGGACGCGCGGGGCGTCGGCGTGCGTGCGCACGACGCCGACGGGCTTGCCGGATTGGACGAGGAGGGTCTCGTCCGGCGCGAGCTTGGGCAGCGCGGCGACGATGGCGTCAAAGCACGCCCAGTCGCGCGCCGCCTTGCCGCGGCCGCCGTAGACGACGAGGTCGTCGGGGCGCTCGGCGACCTCGGGATCGAGGTTGTTCTGCAGCATCCGCAGCGCGGCCTCGGCGGCCCAGGACTGGCAGGTGCGCCGCGGGCCGCGCGGGGCGCGGACCGGACGCGGGCGGGAGGGGAGGGGCTTCTTGGGCTTGGGCATGGTCAGAGGAGTCGGCCGGCCGCGCGTTCCGCGGCGGCGGCGATGGCCTCGGCGCGCACGAGCGCGAGCGCGGTCTGCACGTCGTCGTGGAAGAGGCGGTCGGCCTGGGCGAACGGGATCCCCCGGCGCACGGCGGCGAAGGCGGCCTCGACGCCCCGGCCGGAGCGGAGGGGACGGAGGAACTCGAGCGCCTGGGCGGCGCACATGAACTCGATGGCGAGGACGGTCTCGGTGTTCTTCACCACCTCAAGGAGCTTGGTCGCGCTGATGGAACCCATGGACACGTGGTCCTCCTGGCCGAGCGAGGACGGGATGGAGTCCACCGAGGCCGGGTGGGCGAGGACCTTGTTCTCCGAGACGAGCGCGGCGGCCGTGTACTGCGGGATCATGAAGCCGGAGTTCAGGCCGGTGTCCTTCATGAGCAGCTTGGGCACCTTGACGTCGCCGATCGTGTCGCCGTGGAGCAGCATGTAGATGCGGCGCTCCGCGATGGAGGCCAGCTCGGCGGTGGCGATGGCGAGGTAGTCGAGGACGAAGGCGAGGGGTTCGCCGTGGAAGTTGCCGCCGCTGAGCACGGCGCCGTCCTCGAAGACGAGCGGGTTGTCGGTCGCGGAGTTGATCTCGGTCTCGACCACGTCCCGGGCGTGGGCCAGCGCGAGGCGCACGGCGCCGTGGACCTGGGGCACGCAGCGGAGCGAGTAGGGGTCCTGGACCTTGGCGCAGTGGGCGTGGGAGGGGAGGATGGACGAGCCGCGGAGGAGCCGGCGGACGTTGGCCGCCACGTCGCGCTGGCCGGCGTGCGGCCGGGCCTCGTGGATGCGGGCGTCGAACGGCGCCGCGCTCCCGCGGGCGGCCTCCAGCGTCGTCGCGGCCGCGATGTCGGCGGTCTTGGCGAGGTTCCCGATGCGCAGCAGGCAGTGGACGGCGTAGGCCGACATGAACTGCGTGCCGTTGATCAGGCCGAGGCCCTCCTTCGAGCGGAGCCGGAGCGGCTCGAGGCCGAGCCGCCGCAGCACGGCCTTGGCCGGCTGGCGTCGGCCGCGCCAGGTCATCTCGCCGAGGCCGAGCAGCGGCAGGACGAGGTGGGCGAGCGGGGCGAGGTCGCCCGAGGCGCCGAGCGAGCCCTTGCTGAAGACGACCGGCAGCGCGTCCTCGTTGTAGAAGCGGATGAGGCGCTCGACGACCGCGAGCGTCACGCCCGAGCGGCCGACGGCGAGGCCGTTGACCTTGAGCAGGAGCATCAGGCGGACGATGTCCGCCGGGACCTCGTCGCCGACGCCCACGGCGTGGCTGAGGATCAGGTTCTCCTGCAGCTTCTCGAGGTCGGCGGCGGGGACGCGCTGGTGGGCGAGGGCGCCGAAGCCGGTGTTGATCCCGTAGTGCGGCGTCGGGTCGTCGTGCAGGGCGTCGACCACGCGGCGCGACGCCCGCATGCGGCGGCGCGCGGCCGGGGCGAGGGCGATGGTCCGGCGGGGCGACCGGAGGTGGCGGCGGAGCGTCGCGAGGGTCAGGGTGCGGCCGTCGAGGACGAGGGTGGGCATCGCCGCGATTGTAGCCGTCCCGCCTGAGCCGCTCCACGTCGTTTTTCATCGTCACGTGAGCTGTTTCGTGGCTCACCCGGGGGCGCATGGAACTGCGTCGCGTCGTCTCGTTCATCGCCGTGGCCGAGGAGCTCAACTTCCGCCGCGCGGCGGCGAAGCTGAACCTCTCCCAGTCGCCGCTCAGCCAGCAGATCCGGAAGCTGGAGGAGGAGATGGGCGCGGTGCTCTTCACCCGCAGCAAGCAGGGGGTCGCCCTGACGCACGCCGGCGAGCTGTTCCTGCCGGAGGCGCGGCGGCTGCTGGCGGAGGCCGAGGCCGTGCGCGCGCGGGTGCGCAAGGCGGGCGAGGGGCGGGCGGGCACGCTGCGGATCGGCTACCTGACCTCGCTGACGAACGACTTCCTCGCGGCGGTGGTGCGGGACTTCCGCGCGGAATGTCCGGACGTCGAGCTCGAGCTCAACGACCTCGTGCCCGAGGCCATCCTCGACGGCGTGCGGCACCGGCGGCTGGACGTCGGCTTCCTCCGCGCCCCGCTGCGCGACGCGACGGTGCGGTCCACCGAGGTCTGGCGCGACCCGCTGGTCGTGGCCCTGCCCGGCGACCACTGGCTGAAGGGCCGGGGCGTCGTGGACCCGCGGCTGCTGGCGGACGAGACGTTCCTGATGGTGCCGGACGCGGGCTCGATGGGGCTCAACGAATCCATCCGCGCCCTCTGCCTGCGGGCCGGCTTCGCCATCCGGCGACGGATCGAGGTGAACCAGCTGCAGGCGGCGATCTGGCTGGTGCAGCTCGGGCTGGGCGTCGCGGTCGTGCCGGCCTCGCTGCAGGGCGTGCGCCGCGACGACGTCTCCTACCAACCCCTCCGCCGCTCGCCCGTGCTGCCCGCCTACCTCCTGTGGGAGGTCGGCAACCGCAACCCCGCGGCCGCGGCCTTCCGCGACGTGGTGCGGCGCCACGTGCGGGCCCGCAAATGAAGAGGCCCGCCGGCGGGCGGGCCTCGGGGGGGAGGGACTCCGGCGGCGGTCAGACCGCCTTCGGCAGCGAGACGTCGCCCCACTCGATGGCGTGGGGGTGGTTGCGCTTGTCCTTCGCCAGGCCGTGCCGCCGGCGCAGCGCCTGGTCGAGCTTGTCGACGAGGAGGTCGATGGACTTGTGGCAGTCCTCCGAGCTCACGGTGGCGTTGATGTCGGGACCGCGCACCTGGAGGTGCGCCTTGGCGATGAACTTGTGCTGCCGGTCGTGCTTGCGGTCGCACTCGAGCTCGACCTTCGCCCGGACGATGTGGCCGTCGTGTCGGAACACCCGCTGGAGCTTCTCCCGGACGTAGAACTTCAGGGAGGGCGTCAGCTCGAGGTGGATGCCGGACACGATCACATCAGGGGCGGGGTTCGTTTGGTTCATGGTTTTCTTCGGGGTTGCGGGATGGAAATCCGGGATTCTCACCGCTGCGCGTCCTTCGGGCCACTGCGGGCCGCCGTTCCGGCGCGCCCTGCTTTCCGTGGGGGAAAGATCTTCATTCGACAGGGGAACGAGTAGCCGGCACGGTCCCGAACGCAACCCTCCGCGTCGCGTATTACGGACAATAATTTTGAACGACCCCGCGTGATTCCGCTGGACCCCGCCGACATCCCTCCCGCCACCGCGCCGCTCGTCGAACCGGCGGCCCTGCGCACGTGGGTGCGGTACGAGGACGAGCGGCTGCTGGTCGTGGACAAGCCCGGCTGGCTGGTCGTCCACCCCTCGAAGAACGGCCCCTGGTCGAGCCTCGCCGGCGCCCTCCGCGAGGGGCTCGGGATCGACCCCGTGCGCTTCATCTACCGGCTCGACCGCGAGACCTCGGGGGTGATCCTCCTCGCGCGCGACGAGGCCACGGGCAGCCGCCTGCAGAAGGCCGTCGGCCAGCGCCGCATCGGCAAGGCCTACGTCGCCCTCCTCGAGGGCGAGTTGCCCGCGTCGGTCGACGTTGACCGCCCGGTCGGACCGGACCCGACCGCCGACGTCACGGTCAAGCAGCGGGTGGTCGAGGCCGGCACCCCCGGCGCGCAGGAGGCGCGCACGGTGTTCCACCCGCTGGCGACGGCCGGCGGCTTCACCCTGGCCGGCATCGAGCTCCACACCGGCCGCAAGCACCAGATCCGCACCCACGCGGAGTGGCTCGGCCGGCGGGTGGTCGGCGACAAGCTCTACGGCCCGGACCCGACCCTCTACCGCGAGTTCGCCGTGAGCGGCTGGACGAGCCGGCACGCCGCCCTGCTGCCGCTGGCGCGACAGGCGCTGCACTGCGCGGCCATCGACCTGCGGCCGGCGCGGTTCGACCACGTCTTCACCGCGCCTTGGCCCGCCGACCTCGCGCGCTTCGCCGCGCGGGCGATGGGCGTGACGCCGGAGGACGCGCAGGCCCGCGTGGACGCCTTCGTCGCGCGCACCTTCGCGGCGCCGCCGACGGCCTGAGGGGGACGGCGGCGGGCGGGTCTTGGGGTGACTCTTGGGAGCTTCGAAGGCTGGGTGGCAGGTTCCGGACCCTGGCGCGACCGCGGCCGTTCCTTTGCCACGGATCGCGCGGGAGGATGCGGATGGGACGGATTCGGTCATCCGTCGCCCTCCATCCAATGGTAGGTCGCAGGACGTGAAGATGAGGAAGTCAGGGAGTCAGGAACCACGCCTGTGGCCCAAGCCCTGTTTCCCTGAGTTCCCCACTCGATCCGTGGCCACGAGAACGACCCAGCGCGGCGCCAGGTTCCCAGTCATATCTGGCTAGGGACGCCTCACGCGGGAGCCTGGCCGGCCCGGGTCGGGGAGCTTGCGCCTCGCCGCAGCGGGGCCCACGGTGGACGCGTGGATTCAGGGTCTCATACCGTCCCGGCGGGCGCGCGCCGCGAGCGCGCCGACAAGGTGCTGGCCGCGGCCTTCCCGCAGCACAGCCGCGCGGCGTTCCAGCGGGCGATCGAGGCCGGGCTCGTCACGGTGGACGGCCGCGTGGTGGCCCAGAGCGACGACGTGCGCGCGGGCGAGACCATCGTCTTCTCGCTCCCGCCGGTGAAGCCCGCGGAGCTGCGGGCCGTGGCCATCCCGCTCGACGTGGTCTTCGAGGACAAGCACCTCGTCGTCGTGAACAAGGCCGCCGGCATGGTCGTGCATCCGGGCGTGGGCACCGGCGAGGACACCCTCGTGCACGCGCTGCTCGCGCATTGCCCGGACCTGAGCGGCATCGGCGGCGTCGAGCGCCCCGGCATCGTCCACCGCATCGACAAGGAGACGACCGGCCTGCTGGTGGTGGCGAAGAACGACGCCGCGCACCGGGCGCTCGCGGACCAGTTCGCGTCGCGCACGCTGATCAAGGAGTACGTCGCCCTGGTCACCGGCGTCCCCGCGGCGCTGTCCGGCGTGATCGACCGGGGCATCGCCCGTCACCCGGTGCACCGCCACCGCATGGCGACGGGGGAGGGCGGCCGGCCGGCACGGACGGATTGGACGCTGTTGGAGAAGTTCGGCGAGCGCGCCGCGTTGCTCCGCTGTCGCATCTTCACGGGACGCACGCACCAGATCCGCGTGCACCTGAAATCCATCGGCCACCCCATCCTTGGCGACCGCACCTACGGCTGGCACGCCAGCCCGTCCCTGCCGACGCCCCCGCGCGTCATGCTCCACGCCGAGCACCTCGTCCTCGC
This sequence comes from uncultured Opitutaceae bacterium, assembly GCA_964460895.1. Lineage (GTDB taxonomy): Bacteria > Verrucomicrobiota > Verrucomicrobiia > Opitutales > Opitutaceae > Didemnitutus. The sequence goes on along the minus strand of CAYWTK010000142.1, from coordinate 943 downwards.
GCACCCGGCGACGGGCAAGACCCTCGACCTCCGCGCCGCCCTGCCGCGCGACTTCGACGAGCTGATGAAGGCCCTGCGCCGCGTCTGACCGGCGGACGGCCGCGGAGGGAATGGGGAACTCAGGAAATCAGGGTTCGGGGGAAAGGCTCGGTACCTGATTCCCTGATTTCCTCATCTTCAGGTTTCCTGACCTGCCGTCTCACGGATGGAGTCGGACGGAACGGCTCGGGGTGATCCGTCTCTCCTCCGTTCCATCCGTGGCCCAGAGAACTGCCGTGCGCGGCGCCCGCCCCGCGCGCGGCGACGCCGCTCAGGGCTGGCGGACGAGGTTGATGACCTCGGCCGGGTCGAGCGTGGCGGCGCGGCGCTGGACGTCGGCCTGGTGGAGTCCGAACAGCCGGCGTCCGTCGGCGAGGAGGCGCTGGTAGGTGTCCTTCAGCACCGCCGTCTCCATCTTGCGCCCGCCGCCGTAGTAGCGGAGCGCGAGGTGGCCGATGGCGTAGGTGGCGGCGAACGTGACGGCGGCGCCGGTGGCGGTGCCGACCGCGCCGCGCGCGAGGCCGCCGAGGAGTCCGCCGCCGAGCAGGCCGCCGGCGAGGCCGCCCATCAGCTTGCGCGCGTAGCCCTCGACCGCCTGCGCGGCGAGGCCGGCGCCGGCGGTGGCGAGGAAGTCGCGGATGTGGCCGCGGTCGAGGGTGTAGCCGTGGGCCTTGCCGATGCCGTACACCATCTTCATCTGCAGCGGGACGACGGCCATCGTGGCGAGGGACTGGGGGAGGAGCTCGAGCGCGGCGTTGAGGATGGAGTGGTTGAGGATCGACTTCTCCAGCGCCGCGGTGTCCACGGCCGCGAGCCGGGGCGTCGTCGGCCCGCCCGCGGCGGCCGCGGCGACGGGCAGCGCGCCGGCGACCTGCTCGGCCGAGCGCTCCGCGGCGCCGGCGGC
>CAYWTK010000141.1:0-7504 GCA_964460895.1 uncultured Opitutaceae bacterium | reverse complement strand
GGCGAGCGGCGCAGGCAGGCGTGGACGGTGGTGCGCAGCGTGCCGGTGCCCTTGCCGTGGACCACGCGGACCTCGCGCAGGCCGCGCCGGAGGCATTCGGCGAAGTACTCGTCGAGCAGGGACGCGACCTCGGCCGGCCGGAACGCGTGCAGGTCGAGCTCCCCGGTGATCGGGATGCGGACCGGCTCGCCGGGTTCTTCCATGTCCCCAGCGGAGCCGGTCGGTCGCGGGGCGGCAAAAGAAAACCCGCCCCCCGGTAGCCGGGGGGCGGGCTTGGACACACACACACGCTAGAACAAAGGGGATCAGGAGCGGACCGGCGCCAAGCGCATCGGCTGCGCGGCGACGCTGCGTCCCTGGTCGGGCTGCGCCTGCTTCGCGACCGTGCCCAGCGAGGGGAGCTCGGTGCGGACCGGGGCGATCCGGCCGGCCTGCGCGCGGAACTCGGCGAGGCTCGACTCGATCGACTTCTCCGCGGCCGTGAGGCGGGTGGTGGAGACGTTGTAGTCGGGGAGGACGACGATGTCGTTGGCGTTGGAGTTCTGCACCGCGGCGGAGGCGGCGACGGCGAGGCTGAGGCTCGCGAGGACGAAGGTGAAAGTGCGGTTCTTCATGACTGTGGTTGGTTGATACCCCACTACACGCACCGCGCGTGCCAAGTTGCAGCCGTCGCGGTACGCGCTTGTTCACCAGCGGGTTGCGCCAACGGATGGGCCGGTCGGCCCAGGCGCCGCGACCGGAAACCGTCACGCCGCCGGCACCGCCTTTTCCCGCGGGTGGGACGCCGCGGGCGGTCATGCATGACCATGACCATCGGCGGTGCCTCCGCGGTCGCCGCGCGGGCCGGCGGCGCCATCGTCGGGGCGTCTTCCCGCCATGCTCGAACTCCACCAAGTCACCAAGCGCTACGGCGCGCTCACCGCGCTCGACGGCGTCTCCCTCCACGTGTCCCGCGGCGAGTTCTTCGGCCTGCTCGGCCCCAACGGCGCGGGCAAGAGCACGCTCATGTCGCTCGTCGCCGGCCTGCGCGCGCCCGACGCCGGCGAGATCCGGCTCGACGGCGTGCCGCTCGCCGGCCGGCCCGACGCCGCGGTGCGCGCGCTCGGCTTCGTGCCGCAGAGCCTGGCGCTGTACGAGGACCTCACGGCGGAGGAGAACCTCGGCATCTTCGGCCGCCTCTACGGCCTGCGCGGCGCGGCCCTGCGGGCGCGGGTCGACGCGTGCCTCGGCGCGGTCCAGCTCGGCGACCGCCGGCGCGACGCGGTGAAGACCTTCTCCGGCGGCATGCAGCGCCGGCTCAACCTCGCCGCCGCGCTCCTCCACGAGCCCAAGCTGCTCCTCTGCGACGAGCCGACCGTCGGCGTGGACCCGCAGTCGCGCAACGCGATCTTCGACCTGCTGGAGCGGCTCAACCGCGACGGTCTGACGGTGGTCTATTCGACGCACTACATGGAGGAGGCCACGCGCCTCTGCGGACGCATCGCGGTCATCGACCACGGCCGCATCCTCGCGCTCGGGCGGCTCGACGAGCTGCTCGCGCACCTGCCGTCGGGCGAGGTCGTGACCTTCCCGCGCGCCGGCGTCGCCGACGCCGCGCTCGCGGCGCTGGCGGGCTTCGGCCGGGTGGCGGAGCAGGACGGCACCGTCGAGGTCCACCTCGCGCCCGGCGCGCGCCTCGCCGGCCTCTTCGCCGCGGCCGAGGCGGCGGGGCTGCCCGACCGCCTCTTCCGGCTCCAGCGGCCGACGCTGGAGGACGTCTTCCTCCACCTCACCGGCAAGACCCTGCGCGAGTGACCGCGAACCCCTCCGGCCCATGCACCTGATCCTGACCCTCCTCCGCAAGGACCTCCTCAGCTTCACCAAGGACCGCGTCGCCGTCGGCCTCACGTTCCTCGTGCCCATCGTGCTGATCTACATCTTCGGCCACGTCTTCGGCGTGACCCGGAAGGACCCGGGACCGTCCGGCATCCGCCTCGCGGTGGTGAACCAGAGCGCCGCGCCGGAGGTGGGCGCCCTCGTCGCCGCGCTCAAGCGCGAGGCGGCGTTCCGTGTCGTCGAGACGGAGGAAGGTCTGGACGGCGCGCCGCGGCCGCTGACGGAGGAGGCGGTGCGGGCGGGCTTCAAGACCGACCGCTTCCGCTTCGCCCTCGTCTTCCCCGCCGACGCGACGGACGACTCCCGGTTCGGCCTGCGGCTGCGCTTCCTCTTCAACCCGCGCAACGAGATCGAGACGCAGACCGTCACCGGCCTGCTGCAGAAGACCATCTACACGAGCGCGCCGACGCTGCTGCTGCAGTCGCTGCGCAAGCAGGCGACGGAGGTCGTCGGCCGCGACGTGACGGACCGCTTCTACGGCGAGATGGCCGGCTCGGTCAGCCGCGCCTTCGGCCTCGACGAGGCGAAGGTGCGGGAGGCGATGGCGCGCGGCGAGATGCCGGGCCTGGCGGCGGCCGGCGGCGGGACCGCGGGCGGCGGGGCGGGGGATTTCCTCGCGCGGGTCATCCGGCTGGAGGAGGAGCAGCTCGCCGGCGCGCAGGTGAAGAACGCCGGCGCGACGCGCGTGGTCGGCGGCTGGGCGATGATGTTCCTGCTCTTCTCGCTCAGCGGCATGGCCACCTCGCTGTTCGAGGAGCGCAAGGCCGGGCTCTTCGTCCGCCTGCTCTCCTCGCCCGTCAGCCGCTCGCACCTCCTCGCCTCGAAGTACCTCTTCGGCATCGGGCTCGGCGTGGTGCAGCTCGTCGCCCTCTTCGGCGCCGGCCGCGTTCTCTTCGGCATCGATGTCGCGGCGAACTTCGGCAACCTCGTCGTCATCTGCCTCGCCTCCGCGATGGCGTGCACCGCGTTCGGCATGCTGCTGGCGGCGGTGACCCGGACGGCGGCGGCGGCGCAGGGGCTGGCGACGCTGCTCGTGCTGACGATGAGCGCGGTGGGCGGCGCCTGGTTCCCGGTCTCGTTCATGCCCGAGTTCATCCAGCACCTGAGCAAGGCCACGGTCGTCTACTGGGCGATGGAGGGCTTCTCCCTCGTCCTCTGGAACCAGTGCACCCTCGTCGAGCTGCTGCCGACCGTCGGCGTCCTCCTCGGCATGGCCGCGGCCCTCGCCGCCGTCAGCCTCTGGCGCTTCCAGCGCGGGACGATCTTCGACTGAGTCCGCGACCGGGGAGCGGTCCGACTCAGTCGAGCGTGAAGCGGCCGTAGTTGCCGCCCTGCAGCACCGGGATCTCCATCGCGCGGCCGTTGACCTCGAGGCGGAGCTTGGTGCGGTCCTCGACGGTGACGCGGAACACGCCGTTCTTCTGGAAGGAGCGGGACTCGCCGCGGGCGAGGGCGCCGTCGAAGACGACGCTCTCGTCGGCCACGCGGACGATCTTGACGCGGGTGTTGTCGAGGGCGGTGAGGGTGATGACCTGGGCGGCCGGGGCGGCGGGCTCGGCGGCGCGGGTCGGCGCGGACGTCTCGGCCGCGCCCGACGACTTCGTCGCGGGGCGGGCCGGCGTGCCGCCGGAGAAGAGGTTGACCGCGATGAGCACGAGGAGGAGCACGACGATGGCGCCGCCGCCGAAGACGAGGTACTTCAGCATCACCGGGTCGAGTCCGCCGCCTCCGGCGGCCCGGGGCGCGGCGCTCTCGGCCTCGCCGCCGAAGTCCACGCGTCCGAAGTTCTCGCGCGCCTCGCGGCGCGGGGCGCGGCCGGAGTCGGCCATGAGCTGGTCGAACTCCGCGACGACGCGCGCGGCGTCGAGCTCGAGGTGGCGGGCGTAGGTCCGCACGAAGCCGCGGATGTAGAGCGGGGGCAGGTCGAAGTCGAAGGAGCTCGCCTCGAACTTCTGCAGGTAGTCGCCGCGGATCTTGGTCGCCTCCGCGGCCTCGCGGATGGAGATGCCCTTGCGCTTGCGCGCTTCCTCGAGTCGTTGGCCGAGCGTCTGCATGGGATCGTGTGTTAGCGGGAGAGGGGGTGGGTGGGGAAGCCCAAAGCCGGTCGGCGCGGCGGACGGCCGGATTTCGACGGCCGTTTCACGCGCGGGGGCTCAGGGCTGGTAGGTGTCGAGGTCCACGAGGATCTCGCGCGGGCTGGAGCCGTTCTCCGGGCCGACGATGCCCTTGTCCTCCATCAGGTCCATGATGCGCGCCGCGCGGTTGTAGCCGATGCGGAGCTTGCGCTGGAGGGTCGAGGTGGAGGCGCGGCGGGTGGACTTGATGACCTCGAAGGCCTGCAGGAACAGCTCCTGGTCGTCGCCCAGGTCGCCCTCCTCGCCGTCGCCGCCCTCCTCGTCGTCGTCCTCCCGCGCGGCGCGGTCGATCTGCTGCTGCACGGCCTGCGCGTACTGCGGCGGGCCGTTCTGCTTGAGGAACTCGACGATGGCCGCGACCTCCTCGTCGCCGACGAAGGCGCCCTGGGCGCGGACGATGCGCGAGGTGCCCGGGGGCGTGAAGAGCATGTCGCCGCGGCCGATGAGGGTCTCCGCGCCCTTGCCGTCGAGGATGGTGCGGGAGTCCACCTGCGAGGCCACCTGGAAGGCGATGCGCGAGGGCAGGTTGGCCTTGATCACGCCCGTGATGACGTTCACCGACGGGCGCTGGGTGGCGATGATGAGGTGGATGCCGGCGGCGCGGGCGAGCTGGGCGAGGCGGGCGATGCTCGTCTCGATCTCGGCCGGCGCGATCATCATCAGGTCGGCCAGCTCGTCCACGATCGCGACGATGTAGGGCAGGCGCTCCGGCACCTCGATGTCGTTGGCCGCGACGCCGGCGAGCTCGGCCTGCTGCTCCGGCGGCGGCTCGGGGGGCTTGTCCTTCCGGCGGTGGTTGAAGCCGGCGATGTTGCGGACGTTGACCTTGGCGAAGATCTGGTAGCGCTGCTCCATCTCGCCGAGCAGCCACTTGAGCGCGGCCGGGACCTTCTTCGGTTCGGTCACGACCGGAATGAGCATGTGCGGCAGGCTGTTGAACACCTTCAGCTCGACGACCTTCGGGTCCACCATGATGAGCCGCACGTCGCGCGGGCTCTTCGAGTAGAGGATGGAGGCGACGATGGAGTTGATGCAGACCGACTTGCCCGAGCCGGTGGCGCCGGCGATGAGCAGGTGGGGCATCTTCGTCAGGTCGGAGACGAGCGGGCGGCCGGAGACGTCCTTGCCGAGCGCGATGGGCAGCTCGGCCTTGGCCTGGACCCAGTCCTCGCTCTCGAGGATCTCGCGCATGCCGACGGGCGTGGGCTTCTGGTTGGGCACCTCGACGCCGACGGCGGCCTTGCCCGGGATGGGGGCGAGGATGCGGACCGACTGGGCGCGCATGCCGAGGGCGATGTTCTTGTCGAGGCCGGAGATCTTCTCGACCCGGACGCCGGCGGCGGGGACGACCTCGTAGCGGGTGATGACGGGGCCGACGTGGATCTCGCCGAGCGTGACCTCGACCCCGAACTCGCTGAGGATGCGGAGGAGGTTCTCGGCGTTCTGGCGGTGCTCCTCCTCGGAGTCGGCGGCCGAGATCTTCACCTGTTCCTGCAGGAGCTTGAGGGGCGGGAACTGGTAGTCCTTGTCGTCGCTCTGGGGCAGGGTGACCTTGGCCTTCTTGGTCTCCTCGGCCTTGACGATGTTGAGCTCGAGCTTGCCGGCGGCGACGGCGAGCGCCTTGGCGTCGGTGGCGGTCGGCGCGGGTCGGGCGGGCCGGGCGGGAGCGGGTGTCGGCGGGGGCGGCACGGCCTCGGCCACCGGGGTGGGTTCGCGCGGGCCGACGCGGGCGCCGGGCTTGGGCGCCTCGGCCAGCGGGTCCTCGGACTTCGGGACCACGATCTTCTTGCCGACGAGCGGGGAGGGGGCGGGGGCGGCGCGGACGGGTTCGGCGGCGGCCGCCGCGGCCGCGGCCTTCTGCTTCGCCGCCTCCTCGCGCTGCCGGCGGCGCTCGTCCTCGAGCGCGGCCTTGAGCGCGGCGCGCCGGCGGCGCCACTCGGTGAACTGGTGGAGCAGGCGCTCGAACTCGGCCGTGATGTCGCGGGTGAAGATGAAGACGAGGCCCACGAGGTAGACCGCGCCCATGAGGAACGCGGTGCCGAAGACGCCGAGGCTGTCGCGCAGCACGGACTCGTAGAGGAACGCCCCGCAGTAGCCGCCCGGGCCCTGCGTGTAGATGTCGCGGTCGAGGAACAGCCCGTCCACCATCGTCAGGAGCGTCGCGCCGCTCACGACGCAGCAGATCATCGCGATCAGCCGCGTGCCCGTGAGGTGACGCGCGGAGCGCACGTAGGTGTAGGCCATCCAGAGGAGGAAGGTGGGCACCAGCCAGGCCACGCCGCCGAGCACCGCGAAGGAGGCGAACGACAGGTCCGCCCCGACCACGCCGACGAGGTTCGGCTCGCCCGTGCGGATCGGGATGTGCTGCAGGGTGCCGCCGGCCGCCTCGCTCCGCCCGCCCACCTGCATGTAGGTCGTCTGGCTCGGCTCGTAGTCCACCATCGCCACCAGGACGAGGATGCCGAGGAAGAAGCAAATGGCGGCCCCGGGCCAATTTGGCCGATAGCGCGGCCCCTCGAACGAGGGCTCGTCATCCCTGGAATTTGGACTCGCAGCTTTGGCCATTTCCGTGCCTTTAGAGACGTGTTGCCCGCCGGGGGGTCAATGTAAATTCCCCGTCTCCAACGGGCGCGTTTCCCTCGGACATGACCCCTCCCTTCCTCACCTTCGTGCCCCTCTGCCAGGAGCGTGTCTGGGGCGGCCGTGCGCTCGCGGAGCGGCTCGGCCGCGCGCTGCCCGACGGCGGGCCGATCGGCGAGAGCTGGGAGATCGTGGACCGCCCCGAGGCGCAGTCGGTGGTCGCGGCGGGTCCGTGGCGCGGACGCACGCTGCGCGACGTCGTCGCGGCGCACGCCGCGGAGGTCATGGGCGCCGGGTGGGACCCGGCGCGTCCATTCCCCCTCCTGGTGAAGTGGCTGGACTGCCGCGAGCGCCTGAGCCTGCAGGTGCATCCGCCGGCCTCCATCGCCGCCCGGCTCGGCGGCGAGCCCAAGACCGAGAACTGGTACATCGCCCACGCCGAGCCGGGCGCGGGCGTGCTCGCGGGACTGAAGCCGGGCGTGGACGCCGCGCGCTTCCGGGCGGCGCTCGCCGACGGCACGGCCGAGGGGCTGGTCGAGCGCCACGCCACGCGGGCGGGCGACTCGATCCTCATCCGCAGCGGCGTCATGCACGCGATCGACGGCGGCAACCTCATCCTCGAGATCCAGCAGAACTCCGACACCACGTACCGCGTGTACGACTGGGGTCGCGTCGGGCTGGACGGGCGTCCCCGCCAGCTGCACATCGAGCAGTCGCTCGCCTGCCTCGAGGCCAACACCGCGCCCGCGCCGCGCCTCGCCGAGGCGGCCGGGGACGACGCGGTGCTCGCCGACTGCGCCGAGTTCCGGCTCCGCCGCGTCCGGCTGGCCGCGGGCGCGCCGCTGGCGCTGCCGGCGGACGGCGCGCCGCGCCTCGTCTCGGTGGTCGCGGGCGCGCTGCGCGCGGCCGACGGC
>CAYWTK010000140.1:0-7527 GCA_964460895.1 uncultured Opitutaceae bacterium | reverse complement strand
TGGGCGATCGAGCCGCGCATGGCCGTGTCGGCCTGCACGTTCTCCATCTTGTAGTAGTCCATGACGCCCAGCTTGCCGGCGCGGAAGGCCTCGGCCATCGCCATCGGCACCTGCGCCTGGGCCTCGACGACCTTCGCCTGCATCTCCTGCACGCGGGCCTTCATCTCCTGCTCGAGCGCGACGGCGGCGGCGCGGCGGATTTCCGCCTGGGCCTGGGCCATGTTCTTGTTCGCCTCGGCCTGCGCCTCCTGGAGCTTGGCGCCGACGTTCTCGCCGACGTCGACGTCGGCGATGTCGATCGAGAGGATCTCAAACGCCGTGCCGACGTCGAGGCCGCGCTGGAGCACGACCTTCGAGATGCTGTCCGGCGACTCGAGGACGATCTTGTAGGTCTCGGCCGAGCCGATGGTGGTGACGATGCCCTCGCCGACGCGGGCGATGATGGTGTCCTCCTTCGCGCCGCCGACGAAGCGGTCGAGGTTGGTGCGCACGGTGACGCGCGCCTTCACCTTCACCTGGATGCCGTCCTTCGCGACGCCGTCGATGGTGGTGCGGCCGCCCTCGGGATTCGGGCAGTCGATGACCTTCGGGTCGACCGACGTGCGGACCGCCTCGACCACGCTCTTGCCCGAGCCCTTGGTCGCGAGGTCGATGGCGCAGGCGCGGTTCCAGTTGAGCGAGATGCCCGCCTTCTCCGCGGCGATGAGCGCCTGGATGGTGGGGATGACGTTGCCGCCCGCGAGGAAGTGGGCCTCGATCTCGTCCACCGAGATGTCGATGCCGGCCTTCCGGGCGGTGATGCGGGCGTCGGTCACCAGGCTGTACGGCACCTGCCGCAGGCGCATGGCGACGAGGTTCAGCATGGAGACCGACGCGCCGGCGAGGCGGGCGCGGAGCCACACGCTGAAGAACGAGATGATGATGCCGGCGACGATGAGGGCCGCGACACCAGCGACGATGATGAGGACGAGGGTGAGGTTCATGGCTTGGAAACGAGGAGTCGGAAATCATCGAGGCCGGTCACCTTGACCGGCGCGCCCTTGGGCAGCAGGCCGCTGACGGAGGCGGCCTCGTACTTGCGGCCGGCGACGAGCACCATCCCGCCGGGAGCGAGCGTCGTGAGCGCCTCGCCGGTCTGGCCGACGACCTCGTCGGGCCGCGCCGGCGGCGGCTGGCTCTTGGCCCCCACGGCCGTGTGGAGGAACAGCTTCTGGCCGAGGCGCGTGCGCGGCAGGACGAAGAACTCGATGTAGAGCGTGAGCCCGACGAGCGTGAGCGCCACGACCGTGGCGATGGCGCCGCCGTCGAGGCCGTATTCGTAGAAGGCGATGCCGCAGCCGACGGCCATGAGGATGCCGCCGAGGATGCCGAGGACGGCCCCGGGCACGAAGACCTCGAAGAAGAAGAGGACAAGGGCGAGGGCGAAGAGCAGGATGATGCCGGTCATGTCGAACGCCTTTCCACCACAAGGGAGAACCCGGCGCGAGCCTTGACCACGACGCGCTCGCCGGCGGCGACGTGCCCGAGGTCGACGTGCGCCTGGTAGCGGCGCCCGTTCACCTCGACCTCGCCGCTCGGGAACATGGCGGTCAGCGCCACGCCCTCCGCCCCGAGGAGCGGGTCCGCCGCGCCCGCCGTCGCCGGCGCGGCCAGGGCGTCGCCTCCGGCCGTGGCGGACACCGCCGAGGACAGGACGAGCCGGTCCCAGAACCAGCTCTTGGGCAGGAAGCGCACGAGGAGGACGCCGCCGACCGCCGTGATGACGAGGGCGAGGCCCAGGTTGATCGCGGGGAGGACGAGGAGGTCGCCGGAGAAGTCGATCGCCTGGTTCGGCCAGACGTCGGCCATCGCCCAGAGGAGCGAGCCGAGCATGAGGCCGACGCCGATGACGGCGGGGAGGACGACGCCGGGGAAGAAGATGAGCTCGATGGCGAGCAGCAGCAGGCCGAGGCCGAAGAGCAGCGCCGGTTCATGGCCGGAGAGGCCGGCGGTGTAGTGGCCGAAGAACACGATCGCCAGGAGCACGATGCCGGTGATGCCCGGCCAGCCGAATCCCGGGGTCTTGTACTCGACGAAGAGCGCGAGCAGGCCGAGGCCCATCAGCACCGGGGCGAAGGTCGTCAGGTATTGGGCGAGCGACTCGGACCAGGTGACCCGGAACTTGCGCACCTCGAAATTGCCGGCGCCGAACTTCTTCGTCAGCAGCTCGTCGATGTCCTTCGCGATGCCGTTGGCGAGGAGCGGGGCGGGCGGATCGCCGTACGGCTTGACCGCCTCCTGGGCGGAGAGGGTCAGGAGCTCGCCCTTCGGCTTGAGCACCTTGTCGCCGATCTTCAGCTCGAAATCCGCGTTCATCATCGCCTTCAGCACGTCGGCGCGGCGCTCCTCGCCGGAGGACAGGGCCCGGGACTTGGCGCGAATGTAGCTCTCCATCTTCCGCTTCAGGGCCTCGGGCGCGTCCTGGCCCGTGCCGAGGATGAGTTCGGCCGCCCCCATCACGCCCGTCGGGGCGAAGTAGATGTCGTCGGTCACCGAGGCGATGATGGCCCCGGCCGAGCCCGCCTCGTCGTTGACGAAGGTGATGGTGGCGCCCTTGAAGCGCTCCAGCGCCTCCATGATCTCGACCGTGACGCCCGCGTCGCCGCCGGGGGTCTTCATGTCGAGCACCACGAGGTCGGCCTTCTGCTCGATGGCCTCCTTGAGGCCGCGGCGGAGGATGTAGAGCGTCGGCTTGGCGATCTGGTCCTGGACCGGGATCACGTAGGCCACCGCCCGGCGCTCGGCGGCGGGCGCGGCGGCGGCCGCCGGGACCGGCGGCGCCTCTTCGGCCGCGAGCCACGGAGCGACCAGCAGGGCCGAACCGAACGCGAGGAGACGGGAAATCACGCCCGGACCATACCACCCGAGGGGTCCCCCGCAAGCGCCGCGAATGTAGAAACTGCCCGCCGCATTCAAGCGTTCGTCCCGGTCCGGCGCGCGCCGCACTTTGGGTTGGTGCGCCGGAGGAATTCGCCTACACGAGACGCATGGAACGCATCCCGTACCTCGGGCACACGATCCTCCGCTGGCGGGTGGGTCCCTCGACCTTCCTCGCCCTGCCCGAGAAGGGGGCGCGGCTGATGAACTGGAACGTCACCCTCGGCGACGGCTCCGTGCGCGACCTCATCCACTGGCCGGAGATCCCGAACCTCGACGAGTTCGCCCGGGTGCGCGGCGGCAATCCCATCCTCTTCCCCTTCGCCGGCCGCACCTACGACCGGGGCGAGGAGGGCTTCTGGTGCTTCAACGGCATCGAGCGCCGCCCCATGCCGATCCACGGCTTCGCGCGGCAGGGCGACTTCCGGGTCACGCGGCTCGACGAGGGCGGCTTCTCCGCGCAGTTCGTGCCCGGACCCGACGCGAAGCACGGCTACCCCTTCGACTACGAGTTCACCGTCAGCTACCGCTTCCAGCCCCAGGGGCTGCACGTCGAGCTGGAGCTGACCAACCTCGGCGCCGCGCCCATCCCGTGGTCCGCCGGCCACCACTTCTACTTCACCCTGCCCTGGTCCGAGGGCCTCTCCCGCCGCGACTACTTCCTCGACCTCCCGGCCGGGCGCGCGGTGCGGCGCAACGAGACCGGCCGCCTCGTGGACGGCCCCCGCCTCCAGCCCCGCGAGTCCCTCGACAACCCCGCGCTGCTCGACACGATCTTCACCGACCTCCGCGGCCACCAGTTCCAGGTGGTCGAGCGCCCGACCGGCGCGCGGCTGCGCTTCCGCACGGGCTTCAGCAACACGGCGGCCAAGGACGCCGCCGTCGTCACCTGGGCGCCGGACGACAAGGTGCCGTACTACTGCGTGGAGCCGTGGATGGGCCCGCCCAACAGCTTCGAGAACAAGACCGGCCTGCACCACGTGGGCCCGGGCCAGACGCAGAAGTTCCTCGTCGAACTCCTGCACGGCTGAGACGCTCGCCCCCATGGACCCCGCGACGGCATTCATCGAGGGCATCGGCGGCCTGGAGCTGCTGATGGTGATGTTCATCGTGCTGCTGCTCTTCGGCGCCAAGGGGCTGCCCGACATCGCCCGCGGGCTCGGGCGCTCGGTGCGCGAATTCAAGAAGGCCACCAGCGGCGTCGAGGAGGAGATCCGCAACGCGCTGGCCGAGCCCCCGCCGGAATCGGAGGAGGCGAAGCGCTTCGCCCCCAAGCCGGTCGCGCCCCTCGCGGGCACCACGCCGGCGGCCGAACCGTCCGCCGCGACCCCGCCGCCACCGCGCGAGCTGCCCTGAGCGGGCCGCTCAGACCAAACGCCCTGAGCTCGGGGGCTGTAGGGCGGGGTCTCCCGACCCCGCCGCGAACGTCGTCGCACGCACCCTCGCGGGAATTGCTGGCGGACAACGGCCCGGCCTGCTTCCGCGGCGAGAGCGTCCGCAGGAATCGCGAACGAAAACGCGCGCGGACGACGGCGGGGTCGGGAGACCCCGCCCTACAACGTGGCCGATGGGTGTTCGGGCTGGGTGCTGATCGGCCCGCTGGTGGATCTGCTCTGAGCGGCCGTGCTCGCGAGGGAGACGCCGCAGTCACGGCATCACTCCAGTCGCCTGAGCGGAGCCCCGTCACCCATCGCGTGGCACCGACGCGGCGACGCTTGCGTGTAGGGCGGGGTCTCCCGACCCCGCCGCGAACGTCGTCTCACGCACCCTCGCGGGAATTGCTGGCGGGCAACGGCCCGGCCTGATTCCGCGGCATGAGCGTCCGCAGGAATCGCGGACGAAAACACGCGCGGACGACGGCGGGGTCGGGAGACCCCGCCCTACGGATCGAGCGAGCACATCGTCCGGGAGCCTATTGTTTCCGGCTTCAGAGCTCCGGCAGCGCCGCCAGCACCAACCGCTCGAACGCGGCCGCGCCCTTCGCGGCGTTGGCAATGGTGTGGTCGTGGGAGAGCACCTCGTCGGACAGGCCCGCGCCCATGTTGGTGATGCAGGAGACGCCGACGACCTTCATCCCGCAGTGGCGGGCGATGAGGCAGTCGGGCACGCTCGACATGCCGACAGCGTCCGCGCCCCACCCCTGGGCCATGCGGATCTCGGCCGGGGTCTCGAACGACGGCCCGCGGAAGGCGACGTACACGCCCTCGTGCAGCGTCACCCCCTCGCGGCGCGCCACCGCCCGCAGCCGGGCGCGCAGCGCCGGGTCCCACGCGTCCGCCACGGGGAAGAACCGCGGGCCGAAGGCGTCGTCGTTGGGGCCCGTGAGCGGGTTGAGGCCGAGGAAGTTGATGTGGTCCGAGATGAGCATCAGCTCGCTCACCCCGATGTGCGGCCGCAGGCTGCCGGCGGCGTTGGAGAGGAAGAGCGTGTCCGCGCCGGCCGCGCGCACGGCGCGGATCATCGTCTTCAGCGGGTAGGCGTCGGCCGTCTCGTAGAAGTGCTTGCGGCCGTTGAGCACGATGACCGGCACGCCGTTGAGCACGCCCGTGATGGCCTGGCCGGCGTGCCCGGCGACCGTGAGCACGGGGAAGCCGGGCAGGTCGCGGTAGTCGAGGACGGTGGCGCGCTCCACGCGCCGGGCCAGCCCGCCGAGGCCCGAGCCGAGGATCAGCGCGACGCGGGGGGTGAGCCCGCCGGCGGCGGCGCGGAGGCGCTCGGCGGAACGTTGGACGTGCGCGACGTGCTGCTGGGGATCGCTCATGCGCCGACCCTACCCGGCCGGACCACCCGGGCGGAAGCCGCAAGTGCGCGCCCTTGACGGCCGGCCGGCCGCCGCGAGCCTCGCCCCATGCGTCCCCGCCTCGCCGCCGCCGGCGTCATGCTCGGCTGGATCGCCGCCAGCACCGTGCTCCTGGTCGCGTTCCGCGGCGTGCCCCTGCGGCTGCGGGGGCTGCTGATCCTCGGCAGCCTCCTGCTCCTCATCGCGCTGCTGACGTGGCTGCGCCTCCGGCGGCGCGCCTGAACGGCCGCCCGGGCCGGGTCACTCCTCGAGCTCGACGTTCCAGTACGCGACGTCGAGGAAGTCCTTCCACTTCTCGCGCCCGTGGTTGCCGAGGACGAGCGAGATGACCGGCCGCCACTTCGGGCGGACGGGCTTGCGCAGGAGCCGCATGTGCGCCTCGTGCGGGAGCCGGTTGGCCTTGCGCGTGTTGCAGGGCACGCAGGAGCAGACGATGTTCTCCCACGTCGTCTTGCCGCCGTAGTGCCGCGGGATGACGTGGTCGAGGTTGAGCTGCTCGCGGGGGAAATGGTCGCCGCAGTACTGGCACCGGTTGCCGTCGCGCTCGAAGACGTTGTTGCGCGTGAGCTTGAGCTCCTTGCACGGCAGCTTGTCGAAGAGGGTCAGCAGGATGACGCGCGGCAGGCGGATGGCGCGGTTGACCGTGCGCACGGTCTCGAGCTCGTCCATCGGCGGATTGAAGGCCGAGAAGTCGACCCAATCCATCAGCGAGAACGTGCGGAAGTTGTCCGCCGTCTGGTGCACGACCTGCGCGTGGCCCCGGGCGAGGAGGGCGAAGGCCCGGCGCGCGCCGATCACGTTCACCGCCTGCCAGAGGCGGTTGAGCACGAGCACCGGCTGATCGAGCGCGGCTTGCATGACGCGACGTTGCTAGCGGCCGCGCCGGCGGCGTGTCAAGCGGACCGTCCCTGCGTCGCGCGATCGTCGCCCGCGCCGCGCGTGTACCGCGCGACCGCGTCGGCCCAGGCCGGGAACGCGGCCGCGAGCGCGGACCGGTCGCCGAGCGTGAAGCCGGCGTCGCGGTACTCCGGCGCCACCACGCAGGTGACCAGCGCCCAGCGGCCGCCGGGGACGAGCCGCGCGCCCTGCCAGTCGCCGGCCGGGACGACGTGCTGCCACGCGCCGGCGGGGCCGAGCCGGACGGCCGCGCCGCCGCCGTCCGCGCGCAGGTGCAGCAGCTCCAGCGGGTCGCCCGCGTGGAAGCACCACGTCTCGTCCGCGTCCACCGCGTGCAGCGCGGAGAACGCGTCCGGCGCGACGAGGTAGAGGATGGCGGAGCAGGCGCGCCGGTCCGACCCCGGCACGCGCGCCGCGGACTCGTACGTGCGGCGGAAGTACCCGCCCTCGCGCGGCAGCGGCGCGAGCGCCAGCGCCCGGATGACCGCCGCCGCGGCGTGGGTCGCGGGCGTGAACGCGCCGAGGTCCACCGCCTACGCCTCCCCGCGGCCGGCCACGACGGCGGGGCGGAGCGCCACGCCCTTCAGGCGGATGCCCTCGAGCTTGGCCAGGACCCGCTCGACGGCCTCGTCGGCGATGTCCACGTGCGAGTGGTCCTCATGCAGGTCGATCGCTCCGACCGCCGCGCCGGGGAGCCGGGTGACCCCCGCGATCTTGCCCACCAGGTCCGCGGGCGTGACCTCCTGCGCGGTGCCGACGTTGAACGACACCACGGTGAAGCCCGGCTCGCGCCCGGTGCGGGGCTTGCGCTCGTAGCCGCGCTTCTTCGGCTTGGCGGAAAAGTGCGCCGGCGCGGGCGCGGGCGGCGGCGCCGCGCGTTCCCGCTGCGCCGGCGCGGGAGCCTCCGCCGGGAC
>CAYWTK010000139.1:0-7637 GCA_964460895.1 uncultured Opitutaceae bacterium | reverse complement strand
CCTACGGGCAGCCGCTGCCGCCGCAGGCCGACGTGTCGGGCCTCGACCCCGACCGCTTCATCCCCATCCCGTCGCGCTTCCTCCGCGCCGACCGCGACCACCCGCGGCTGGCGTTCGTGGACGGCGCGCCCTGGCTGCTGGCCGACACCCACGACCGCAACGTCGTGCGCGACGAGCGCGGCGCGCTGCGGGTCATCGACCTCGTCGCCTCGCCCCTCGACGCCGGCCTGCTCGCCCGCGCGCCGCTCTTCCGCGACTGGGTCGAGCGCGCGCGGCTCGACCCGCGGGCCGAGGTGCTGGCCCCCGTCCACGACGATGAGCTCTGAACCGGTCCGCGCCTGGCTGCGCACCCACGGGTTCCTCCTCGGGCTCGCCGGCGCCGCCGCGCTGGCCTTCGTCCTGCCCGAGCCGGGCGCGCGGGGCGGCTGGCTGCGACCGGAGATCCTCGGCAAGCTCGGCGTCGTCCTCATCCTCTTCCTCCAAGGCTGGTCCCTGCCGTTCGAGCAGGTGCGGGCCGGCGCGGCGAACGTCCGCCTGCACGCGGTGGTCCAGGGCTTCACCTTCGTCGTCTTCCCCCTCGCCGGCCTCGCGCTCGGGGCCGCGCTGCCGGCGCTGTTCCCGGTCCTGCCGCCGGCGCTGCGCGAGGGGTTCGTCTACCTCTGCGTGCTGCCCTCGACCGTCTCCAGCGCCGTGGTCTTCACCGCGGTGGCCCGCGGCAACGCGGCCGGCGCGCTCTTCAACGCCGCGTTCTCGAACGTCGCCGGCGTGCTGCTCACGCCCGTCCTCGTCCACCTGCTGCTGCGCTCCGGCGCCGCGCCCGGGCCGCTCGGGCCGCTCCTCCTCCAGGTCGTGCTGCTCACGCTCGTGCCGTTCGCCGCCGGCGCGCTCCTCCGCCGCGGCGCGGCGGCGTGGATCGATGCGCGGCGGCGCTGGGTCGTGCGGCTGAGCAACGGCGCCGTCCTGACGATGGTCTACCTCGCGTTCTGCGAATCCGTCGCCAGCCGCGTCTGGGAGCGCCACGGGGTCGTCCCCACCGCCGTGGCCGCCCTGCTCGCGGCGGGGCTCTTCGCCGCGATGGCCCTGCTCGCGGCCGGGCTCGCGCGGGCGGCGCGGCTGCCGCGCGGCGACTTCGTCGCGGCCTGCTTCGGCGCGCCGCAGAAGACGCTGGCGCTCGGCGTGCCGCTGGCGCTCGTCATCTTCGGGCCGACCGCCGACACGCCGCTGCTCCTGCTGCCCATCCTCTTCTATCACGCGTTCCAGCTTCTCGCCCACGGCGTGCTGGCCCAGCGCTGGTCCCGCGCGGCTCCGCCCTGAGGCGCGGAGTGCTGTAGGGCGGGGTCTCCCGACCCCGCCGCGAACGTCGCTGGAGGATCCGCGCCTGAAATCGCGGGCGGACGACGGCGGAGTCGTCCCGTGGCCGCGGGACCGCTCCACACCCGAGGCACGAAAAAGGCCGCGGCTCGCGCCGCGGCCGGGAAGGGAGGGACGGACGCCTCAGCCGCCGAGCGTCTTCAGGGCGTTGAGCACGTCCTCGGCCTGCTTCTTCGTCGAGGCCTTGTGGTCGGCCCAGACGACCTTGCCGGACTTGTCCACGAGGAAGGCCTGGCGCGAGGCGAAGCCCATCGTGGTCGGCACGCCGAAGCCGGTCACGACCGCCTTCTCGGTGTCGGCCAGCAGGGTGAACGGCAGGTTGTGCTTCTCGCGGAACTTGCGCTGCGCCTCGACGCCGTCGGTGCTGACGCCGATGACCGTCACGCCCTTGGCGCCGAGCTCGGCGTAGGCGTCGCGCAGGCTGCAGCCCTGGGCGGTGCAGCCCGGGGTGTCGGCCTTCGGGTAGAAGTACACGAGCGTGTAGCCCTTCGGGTACACGTCGCCGAGGTTGAGCTTCTGGCCCTCGTGGGTCAGGGCGGACACGACCGGGGCGGCGGCCCCGACCGCGAGCGGGTCGGCGGAGGCGGAGAGGAAGGAGAACATGGCGGCGAGGGCGAGGAGGAGGCGGGCGGGTTTCATGGGGGGACGGGGAAAGCTACGGGCCGGCGGCGGGGGACGGATGCGCGCTCAGTTGGCCTGCGGCCGCGCGGCGAGGCGCGTCTCGCGCCGCACCTCGCGGCGGAGCCAGTCGATCGCGGCGGTCACGGCGCGCTGCTTCACCGCGCCGCGCGCGCCGGGGTAGTTGAGCTTGCGGGACCAGTCGCCGAGCGGCGAATGCAGGCCGATGAAGATGGTGCCGACCAGCGTCTCGTCGGGCTCGGCCGTCGGGCCGGCGTAGCCCGTGACCGCGAGGCCGTAGTCGGCGCTGAGCTGCTCGGCCACGCCGCAGGCCATCGCCACGGCGCACTCCGCGCTCACCGCGCCGTGCTGGGAGAGGAGACACTCGGGGCAGTCGAGCAGCAGCGTCTTCGCGTCGTTCGAATAGCTGACGATCCCGCCCATGAAGAACTTCGAGGCGCCGCAGACGTCGGTGAAGCTGTTGGCGAGCAGCCCGCCGGTGCACGACTCCGCCACCGCGAGGGTGCGGCCGTGCTGCCGAAGCAGGTCCGACACGACCTTGGTCAGGGAATCGTGGCCGAAGCCGACGAGGTCGTCGCCGAGGAGCGCGGCGCACTCGTCCGCGATCGCCTGCAGCGCCGGGCGCGCGAAGCGCCCGTCGGGCGAGCTCAGCCGGCAATCCACCTGCCCCTGGTGGGCGCAGAACGCGACGCCGAGGCCGGGGTGGCGGTCGAAGACGGGCTGCAGGCGCGTCTCGAGCGCGGACTCGCCGATGCCGGCGGTGCGGAGCTGGAGGTAGCTCTCCTCGGCGCCGACCAGGCCCCGCGCGGCGAGGCGGGGCAGGACGTGGTCGATGAACATCGGGTGCAGCTCGTTCGGCGGCCCGGGGAGCATGACCAGCACCTTGCCGTCCTGCTCGGCCCAGAGGCCGGGCGCGGTGCCGTGCGGGTTGGACAGGACCTCGCCGCGGGCGAAGCGGTAAGCCTGCTTCCGGTTGTTCGGCGAACAGGGGCGGCGCAGGCGGGCGAAGCGGTCCTCGATCTCGCGCATCAGGCCGGGGTCGTAGACCAGCTCCTGCCCGAGCAGGCCGGCCACGACCTCGCGCGTCCGATCGTCACAGGTCGGGCCGAGGCCGCCGGTGGTGATGACGACGTCGGCCCGGTCCCAGCTCTCGCGGAACTGCCGCGCGATGGCGTCGGCGTCGTCCGTCAGGGTGACGTTGCGGTCGAGGGTCACGCCGCGCCGGCCGAGCTGGGCGCCGATCCAGGTCAGGTGGCTGTTGGCGGTGAGGCCGAGCAGGAGCTCGTCGCCGAGGGTGAGCAGCTCGAAGCGCCGCGCCGGCGGGCGCGGGGAATCGGTCGGGGAGGAGGGCGGCGTGGGTCCGGCCATGCGATGACAGCGGGCCGACCGTAGTGCGTTGCCCGGAAAACGCCAGCCGGCCGGTTTCCACTCGCCTCCGGCGCCGCATATTCGGGCTGCATCGGGGCGGTTCCCGGCTTTGCTGACCTCGCCCATGCCCGAAGCCCGCCACGCCGACGCCCTGCGCGAGAAGGTCCGCGCCCTGCCGGACGCGCCGGGCGTCTACCTGATGAAGGACCGGTTGGGCCGCATCATCTACGTCGGCAAGGCCAAGGCCCTGCGCAAGCGCGTCGCCTCCTATTTCCAGCCCGGACGCGCCCGGGCGCTGCGCCACCAGCCGAAGATCCGGACGCTCATCGAGCTCATCGCCGACTTCGACACCATCGAGGTGAAGTCCGAGCCCGAGGCGCTCCTGCTCGAGGGGAAGCTGATCAAGCAGTGGCGGCCGAAGTACAACACCGACTTCACCGACGACAAGCGGTTCCTCCTCGTCCGCGTGAACCTCGGCGACGAGCTGCCGCGCTTCGCCCTCACGCGGCTGCGCACCGACGAGCGCTCGCGCTACTTCGGGCCCTTCGCGCACTCCGGCCCGCTCCGCCGGACGCTGGCGACGCTCCGCCGGCGCTTCGGCGTCCTGCTCGGCGACAGCCGGCCCCGGCGCCTACCCGACGGGCGCTGGAGGCTCTACGAGGACGTCCGCGCCGAGCTCTACGGCTGGCCGAACGAGGTCGAGGCCGGGGAGTACCGCGCGCGGGTGGCCGAGGCCTGCGATTTCCTCGACGGCAAGAGCCGCGAATGGCTGGAGGAGCTGCGCGCCGAGATGCAGGCGCACGCGGCGAAGCGGGAGTTCGAGCAGGCGGCCGCGGTCCGCGACGTCGTGCTCGCGCTCGAGCGCACGCTGGCGCGGACCCGCAAGTTCACCCGCGACCTGACCCGCCTGCGGCCCGACGCGGAGGCGCTCCGCCTCCTCGGCGAGGCGCTCGGGCTGTCCGGTCCGCCCGAGCGGATGGAGTGCTTCGACATCTCGCACATCAGCGGCACCTTCGTCGTGGCCTCGATGGTCGTGTTCACCGGCGGAGCGCCCGACCGCGCGCAGTACCGGCGCTTCCGCATCCGGAGCTTCGTCGGCAACGACGACTTCCGCGCGATGGAGGAGGTCGTCGGCCGCCGCTACCGCCGGCTGGCGGAGGAGCGGAAGCCCTTCCCCGACCTCGTGGTCATCGACGGCGGGCGCGGCCAGGTGGCGGCGGCGCTCAAGGCCTTCGTCGGCCTCGACTGCCTGCCGCCACCCATCGTCGGCCTGGCGAAGCGGCACGAGACGGTGATCTTCCCCGACGCCCGCGCCCCGCTCAACCTCCCGCTCGGCCACCCCGGCCTCAACCTCCTCCAGCGCCTGCGCGACGAGGCGCACCGTTTCGCCAACACCTACAACGCCGAGCTGCGCACGCGGAAACTGCGGGAGAGCGTGCTCGACGACTTCCCCGGCCTCGGCGCGAAGCGCCGGGCCGCGCTCCTCGCGCACTTCGGCTCCCTCGACCGCCTGCGCGCCGCGGACGCCGGCGCCATCGCCGCGGTCGCGGGCTTCGGCCCCAAGCTCGCCGCCGAGATCCACGCCTTCCTCGCCGCGCACCCGCCCGCGCCGGCGAACCCGGATTGAAGCCTAACGCGCCCCAAGTATGCATCTTCCCGTGAAAAGAGCATACACCATCAAGGAGGCGCAGCGCCAGTTCGCCGCCGTCGTGCGCACCGCCGAGCGCGGCGCGCTCGCCATCATCACCCGGCATGACCAGCCGGTGGCCTACGTGATCGGCGCGGAGCGGCTCGCCGCCATCGCGGAGACGATGGAGCTGCTCGGCAACGAGGAGGCGATGCGGGCCATCCGCGCGGCCCAAGCTGGGCGCGGTCGGGTCCGCACCGCGGCGAGCCTGCCGGCATGAGGTTCCGGGCCTAGGTGCGGAACTAGGCCTGGGACTTCGTCGGATCCCGCGGTCTTGAGTTCCGGCGGATGCTGAAGCGCGCGATCCTCGCCCTGGCGGAGGAGCGCGGGGACATCCAGGCGCTGACCGACGAGTTGGCGGGCGTCCATCGGCTGCGCGTGGGCCGCTTCCAGGTCGTCTTCCGCTACCTGCCCGGCCGCGTGATCGACTGCGTCTACGCCGAGGAGCGGAAGCTCATCTACGAGGTCTTCGAGGCCGAGCTCCGCCGCATCCTCGCGGACGATTAAGAGACGGCTGTCAGCGGTGGTGAAACCGCGGTGAACGGGTCCTAGTCGTAGAAGGTCGTGACTTCGTCGATAGAGGTGTCCCTTGAGCGGCACTTGGGGCACATCGGTGCTAGGTCCGCGTTGAGTTCCGGGTAGCCGCAGCGTCGGCAACGGAGATGAGCTGTTTCCGCGTCCTTGGGAAAGATATGGTGGATCTCGTCACATTGAACGCAGCGTGCCTGTTGGAAGTGTCCACCGCCGCCTCCAGACGCGTGGAATCTATGCCCGCAGGCGCGGCAAATCGCTATTCCTGCACAACCCATGGCTTGCGAATCGTTCGGCTGACATCGTTCTTGTGGTAGGCGGTAATCAGCGTGAGCCACTTCCCGCTCCGCTCGGACGCGAAGATGAAGAGTGCCCCGGCAAAGCAGCGGATTGTGAATGCCCCGCCTGCGGAAGGATACTGGCCAAGTAGCGATTCGGGGTGTGCTTTGGGATCGCTTGCACCGCAGGTGACGACTCGGGGCATCATGCGAAGAGCAGCTCGTCGGCTCCAGCCCAGTCTCTTCCGGAGGCGGAGAAACGCATGGCGGCTAATCTGTACATGCGTGTTCACGCCTTGAAACCCTCCACGCGAACACTGCTGGGCGGCAGGCCGACGATTCTCGAGAGATTCAAGATCCACTCCAACTTTTCGTCAGTCGTCGAGTGGGTGAGAACGAAGTAGCCGGGGCGACTGGGTAGTGCGTGATACGCGTAGATTTTCCCCTGGTCTCCGTAGCTGTAGTCGCGATTCGGTTGTTCCGAGACAACCGGACTGCGACGTGAGAATCGGGTTCCTTGGAGCTTGATGAGCAACGGTATTCCGTGTCGCGCGACCAGAGTGTCGACGAATTGAACCCAGGCATCCGTGGGTGTCTTTGTCTTGATGACTGTCGAATCCTGGGAAGCGGCGCCCTCTCGCCACCGGATTTCGATTCGGCACTTAGACGTCACGTCCGACTCTTGCTGCGGAACAGCCCCCGGAGCGTGTTGGTGTGGGGCTGTTGCCGAGGACGGCCCCAGGGCTTGATCCAGTTCCTTGAAGATCATGTCGCGATCCCTCTGATATTCGCGGGACCTGCTGGAGTAGAGCAGCCACCGTTTGGGACTGGTCTCCTTGAGATAGACGTCCTCGAATGCCTCGACCGACTCCGATCTATAGAAGGCTGCGATTTTTCCCCGCTCAAGAAGCCGGCCCGTCACCCGGTCGATCGAGGTTTCAAACTGCTCCCCACTTTCCAGGGTGATTTGCAGCCTCTCCCCGGAATCGATGACACCAGATCGGACGGCGTTCGTGAGCGAAAGGGCGCTCATCTTGAGGAGACCATCGGTGACGAAACAGATCACTTTGCGCAGCCCGTTCGGCTCTCGGTGGCTCGGATCCCCGTCACCGAAGAGCTTCGATTCGGCGAGATAGACGAAGTCTTCCACCGCTTTGAGATGCTTCTGGACCTTTTCGAGGTTTCGAACCTCGCCCAACTGCTCCTCCGCCCAATCCGTGAGGTCTTCTTCCATCGCTTGCGCGACTCGGTCCCGGAAGAATCCCTTCAAATAGTCGACTCGGCTACGGATGGCTTCGAAGTGGGCTTCGGTCGATTCGAGGGCAGGACTTTGAGGCTTCATAGCGCAGGAAAGTGCCCCGAGGGTGAAAAATGGCAAGAAATAAAATACCGCGCCGAATCTGCCACAGCTCAGGAGATTTCTTAAAATGCTAATAATCAGATGTTGGCAATAATCTAGAATACTTTCGAGTTTGTTTCTATGGAATCGTTATGAACTTGCCGCGAGCGCGGCGCAACGAGGGCCGCACCCCGCATGGATGCTGCCCCAGAGACGTTCCGAACGTTGGAGGTCTCGGCGGGAGATTCCTACCGGCGTTCGGTTCTCCGATGGACCGTGACCGTCACCGCTCAGTTGGCGACTTCCTCTCAGCCGATCGGCTTCGTCCCCGGAATCCCCCGGTCGAGCGTGGCGAGGCGGGCGCCGTGGTGCGCGGCGAGGCCGACGAGGTAGGCGTCCATGACCTGCCGGTGGGTCCGGGTCC
>CAYWTK010000138.1:0-7689 GCA_964460895.1 uncultured Opitutaceae bacterium | reverse complement strand
GCGATGGGCATCGGCACGGCCGCCTACAACACCGCGAGCAACATCCTCTTCATCACGCTCTCGCTCCTGCTCGCCTGCCTGCTGCTCAGCGGCCTGCTCTCCTGGTTCAACTTCATGGGCGTGAGCTGGCGGGTGCGGCCGGGCGGTCCGTGGCGCGCGGGGCACGAGACGCTGGTCACCGTCGAGGTGCGCAACGCCAAGGCCTGGCTGCCCACCTACGGGCTGTGGTTCGACCTCAAGACCCACCCGCGGGTGGAGACGAAGCCGGAGACGACGCGGAAGGTGGACCTCAAGGCCGACCTGGCGGCCGCCGAGCGGGCGGTCACGCGCGGCCGGCTCGTCCTGCGCGAGCGGGTCGAGCCCCGCGGCGCGGCCGCGCTCGACTGGGTGCACAAGCCGGCGCGGCGGGGAGAGGCCGTGCTCGAATTGGAGGCGGTCGGCTCGCTCTTCCCCTTCGGCTTCCTCCGCAAGAGCGTCGGCAACGGCCTGCGGCGCACCGTCAAGGTCTGGCCCGCGCGCGTGGACTACCGCTGGCACGCCGGCGCCACCGCGGCCGCCGGCGGCTCGGGCCGCCGCACCGCCCGCGCCGGGCTGGGGGAGGACCTGCTCGCCCTCCGCAAGTACGCCACCGGCGACTCGCACCGGCTCGTCCACTGGAAGGCCAGCGCCCGCCTCGGCCAGCTCATGGTCCGGCAGTTCGCGGCCGAGAGCCTCGACGGCTTCTCGCTCCTCGTCGCGGCCGACGACCCCGCGGCGTGGTCGCGGGAGGAGCAGTTCGAACTGCTCTGCAGCTTCGCCGGCACGCTGGCGGAGGACCTCTTCGCCGAGGGCCGCCTGCAGGCGGCCAGCATCGGCGGCGAGGAGTGGATCGAGACGCGGCGCGTGCGCGACGTGGAGGCCTTCCTCGACCGGCTCGCCACGCTCCGCCCGGGCGAGACGGGCTGGGCGCGGCCCGGCCGTCCGACCGGCGCCACCGCCTCCCCCTTCGCCGGCGCCACCGCCGCGCCCTTCCTCCGCCGCGGCCTCCGGCCCGGCCGCAACCTCGTCACCTTCGCGCCCGACGGGGCGCGGGGGGTCACCGCCCATGTCGACGGCACGCCCGCGGCCTCAGCTTAGCCTCGACGAGCTGCGGCGCTTCAAGTGGCTGCTCGGCGGCCTGCTCGCGCTCGTCTCGCTCTGGACGGTCTTCTTCCTCGACATCGAGGCGCTCGGGCTCGTCGCGCTGGCCAGCGCGGCGATCGCCGCCACGCTCGTGCGGCCCGACCTGCCCGCGCGCGTGCCCTCCGTGCTCTGGCGCCTCGCCGTGCCCGCCATCGTCGCGGGGGTGGCGGTGGACTTCTGGCTCGCGACCGAGACGCTGCCGGTGCTCATCCGCCTCGCCGTGCTGCTCGTGCTCTACCGCGCGGTGGCCTACCGCCGGAAGCGCGAGGACCTGCAGCTCATCGTCCTCGGCCTCTTCCTCATCGTCGTCGCGGGCGTGCTGACCGTCGCCCTCGAGTTCGCCTTCCTGCTCCTGCTCTTCACCGCCTGCGCGCTGGGCTTCCTCTTCGTCGTCACGCTGATCGACATGGTCGACACCGGCCCCCGGGTCATGCGGCCGGAGGAGATGCGCGAGGTGCCGGCCTGGGCCCGCGGCGGCTGGGGGGAGCATTTCGCGCGGCTGCGGCAGGTGGCGGACTGGCGCGTGCTGGGCTTCGCCGCCGTGCTCTTCGCCGGCGTGGTCGGCGCCTCGGCGCTGCTCTTCCTCCTCATCCCGCGCTTCGAGATCGGGAGCAGCTTCTTCCTCGACAAGTACATCACGCGCAAGAGCCGCACCGGCTTCACCGAGAACGTCCGGTTCGGCTCCGTCTCCGAGCTGGTGCGCGACGAGGGCGTGGCGATGCGCATCGACCTGACCGACGCGTCGTCGCTGCCCGAGCTGCCCTACCTGCGGCTGGTGGTGCTGGACGAGTACACGGCCGAGGGCTTCAAGGTGTCCGCCGCCACGAAGAACGAGCTGCTCTCCACCCAGCGGGCCGACCGCGCCTTCCGGGGGCGCCAGAGCCACGGGGTCGCGGGCGTCGGGGGCACGTGGACGTTCTACGTCGAGCCCGGCGTCAGCCGCTTCCTGCCCCTGCCGGGCAGCTTCGGCATCCTCCGCCTGCGCGACACGGCGCCGGTGCAGTACAGCGCGGCGCTGCGGGTCGCGGGCCTGCGCACGGAGCCGATGGCGATGACGGCGTTCCGGCTGGAGGCGGTGGAGCTGGACGCGACCGTGCACGACCCGGGCATGGCGCGGGTGCTGGAGGAGCACCGGGCCGGGCGGCTGCGGGCCGAGGACCCGGGCCGCCGCCTGCTGGTCAACCTCGCCGGTCCGGAGGGCGGGGCCAACGCCGAGGTGCTGGCGCGGGTCCTGGCGGAGATCACGCGCGGCGAGGCGCTCGGGCCGCTCGCGTTCGCCGAGCGCGCCACCGCGTGGCTGCAGGCGCGCCACGCCTACGCCCTGTCCGCCAACATCCCGCGCGGCGCGGGGGACGACATCGTCAAGTGGCTCGCCTCGAACGAGCCCGGCTTCTGCGAGTACTTCGCCGGCGCGCTCGTCGTGCTCTCCCGCGTGGCCGGCCATCCCGCCCGCGTCGCCGCCGGCTTCCGCGGGGGCGCGCTCAACGCGTTCGAGAACTACATCATGGTGAAGAACTCCGACGCCCACGCCTGGGCCGAGGTGTTCGACGGCCGGGGCGACTGGGTGCGCGTGGATCCGACGCCGGGCGGCGGCGGTCTGCCGACCGGGCCCGCGGCGGCGGGCGCGGCGTCGCGCGAGCGGGACAGCAGCTGGTCCGCGCGCCTCGATACCCTGCGCGTCTTCTGGTACCGGCGCGTGGTCAACTTCGACGCGCGCCAGCAGGTCGAGCTCGCCGACACCGTGCGCACCACGACCTCCTCGGCCGGCGAGGCCCTGCGCGCGCGGATCAAGGAGGTCGGCGACCGGCTGAAGGCGTGGCTGCGCGGCCCGTGGGACTGGCCGCGCGTCGGCCGGGTCGTCGCCGCCGTCGCGCTCGCGGTCGCCGCGGTGCTGCTCGTCGCGCGCGGCGGCGGCTGGCTGTTCGCGCGGTGGCGGCGGTGGCGGCATCCGGACCGCTTCGACCCCGTGCGGCGCGAGGCGGGACGCTGGCTGCGGCGGATCGGGGCGGCCTCGCCGGAATCCACGGCCGTGCGCGCGGAGCTCGAGCGGCTGCGCTACGGCCGGCGCGAGACGTGGCCCGAGCCGCGCGGCGTGTTCCGCCGCGCCCGGCAGGCGCGGCGGACGGCGCCGCGCGACCGGTGAGCCGGGACGCCGACGTTCGTCCCCTGGATGGCACGGATGCCGCGGCCGACCGGCGCGGAATCGGCTGGTAGTCGGCGCGAGAGTCCGGCGTCGCCGCCGCGAGCGACGGTCGCGGCGGGGTCGGGACTCCGCCCTACAGCGGGGTGTGTCGTCGGGCGTGCCTTGTCGAGGGCAGGGCGACGGTCCGAGGGGCAAGGGGAATCATACCCATGACGGCGCGCATGGATCCTCTTGAAGCGGTTCGGGCGACGGCTGGGTGCCATCCTCGGATTCAACCGGCACCGGCCGTTTTCTTTTCCCACGGATAAGACGGATTTTTCCGGACCGGAAGGATTCCATCCGTCTCCATCCGACGAATCCGTGGCCAAGAGGACGGTCGGTCGCGGCGGATGCCCGTTACGGCGGTGGGGTCCACGTGCCGAGGCGTAGCGCGAGCAAGTCCCGAGCGAAGGGATCGAGGTGCGGCCCTGCAACCCACCACGGTCTCATCCCAAGCGATTACTGGTATCAGCCGTCCACGCGGAAGGTGGCGCCGGGCTCGCGCACGGACTTCTCCTTCCACTTCTCGAGGATGGCCTTGACCACGGGGCTGGCGTTGGCGCCGCCGCCGAAGCTCTCGCCGGGAGCGCCCTCGAGCACGACGGCGATGGCGATGCGGGGATTCTCGATCGGGGCGAAGGCGACCATCCACGCCAGCTCGATGGGGTGCTTCTGGGCCGTGCCGGTCTTCGTGCCGGCGCTGAGGCCCTCCACGCGCGCCAGCCGGCCGGTGCCGAACTGGTAGCCCATCGCCATGCCCTTGAAGACCTCGGCGAGGTCCTGGTCCGAGAGCCCGATCGGCGTCGTGCGCTGGCGCGGGCGCTTCGGGTCGTGGAGCAGCGTCGGCCGCGTCTCGGTCTCGCCGCGCGCGAGCGACGCGACCATGCAGGCCGCCTGCAGCGGGGAGATGAGGGTGAAGCCCTGGCCGATGGACATGTTGGCCGTGTCGCCCGGGTACCAGCGGGGATCGTCCTTCAGGTTGGCGCGCTTCCACGCCGGGCTGGCGACCGCCGGGGTGCGGAACTCGTTCGGCAGCTCGATGCCCGTCGGGTGGTTGAAGCCGAAGCGTCCGGCCTCGGCCGCGATCAGCTCGGGCCCCATCTCGAGCCCGTACTTGTAGAAGAAGACGTTGCAGGAGTCGCGGATCGCGCCGGCGAGGTCGCGCTCGCCGTGGCCGTGGCGGTTCCAGCAGGGGAACGAGCGGTTGCCGACGAGGTAGAAGCCGGGGCAGGTCGACGTGGTCGCGGTCGGGTCCACCGTGCCCGAGCGCAGGCCGGCGATGGCGGTGATGAGCTTGAAGGTCGAGCCCGGCGGGTACTGGCCCTGCGTGGCGCGGTTGAGCCAGCCGCCGGATTCCTGGATGGCGCGGGCGGTGGCCGTGCCGAGCCGCGGCACGAAGTCGTTGAGGTTGTAGGTCGGCGCGGAGGCCAGCACGAGCACCTCGCCGGTCGCGACGTCGAGCGCGACGGCGGCGCCGGTCTTGCCGGCCATCGCCTCCTCGGCCGCGACCTGCAGCTCGATGTCGAGGCTCGTGACGAGGTTGCGTCCCTGCACCGGCAGGCGCTTCTCGATCGGCAGGCCGACCTTGTAGCCCGCCGGGTCGACCCGGTAGATCGCGCCGCCGGCCCGGCCCTGGAGCGTGTCGTCGAAGCGCCGCTCGAGGCCGTCGCGGCCGAAGGAGCCCTTCATGGTGAACGTCAGGAGGTCCTCGCCGGGGAATTCCTCGACCTCGGGGTTGTCGTCCACGCCGACGTAGCCCAGCACGTGGGCGGCGGCGGAGCCGAAGGGGTAGTGGCGGGAGCTCGACGCGTACACCTGGAGCGGCGAGGTCACGGGCAGCCGCTCGATCAGCCGCGCGTACTCGTCGGGCGAGAGGTCGTCGAGGAGGATGAAGGGCAGCAGCAGCGTCTGCGCAAAGTGCCGGTCGAGGTCGCGCCCGCGCACCTTCTCCTGCCGGCCGAGGACGGCGTTGACCCGGTCGAGGTAGCGCTGGGCGACGGCGGTCCGGGCGATGCGCTCCAGCTGGTCGGCGGTCGGGCGCTCCTCCTTGGGCATCGCGCGGTAGGCGCGGAGCACGCGGCCGAACTCCGCGCGCAGCTCGCCGCGGAGCTCGGCGAGGTTGAGCACCACGGAGAAGCGGGCGCGGTTCTCGACCAGCGGCCGGCCCTCGCGGTCGTAGATCGTGCCCCGCGGGCCGGGGACGATGACGCGCCGCTGGTTCTGCACGCGCTCGCGGTCGCTGTAGACGCCGCTCTTGAAGAGCTGGCGGTAGGCCATGCCGCCGGCGAGCGTCAGCACGAGCGCGGCGACCAGCGCGTAGAAGACGAGGAAGCGCGGGTGGCGCGACGCGTGGGTCTCGATGGCCGGGCGTTCCACGGGCGGGGGCTCAGGACGAGACGCGGCGGCCGGTCTCGGGATCGAGCCGCGCGAGCGCGAGCAGGCGGGCGTTGAGGGCGAGGAACCAGGGCGCGACCGCGGCGATCGCCAGCTGGGAGGCGACGAGGTCGGCGAACAGCCGCAGCCAGGCCTCGCCCGGGCGGGGGCCGGCGCCGACGAGCAGGAAGGAGAGGGCGAGGAAGACGAAGAGGTTGGCGAGCAGGGCCACGACCGTGGCGAAGATCGGCTCCTCGCGCGGGAAGCGGCGGCGGCCGTAGAGGAGGGTCGCGTGCACCAGGCCGAGGAGCACGACGTGCGTCCCGAAGGGCACCGGCGTCAGGGCGTCGGCCGACAGCCCCGTGAGCACCGTCGCCGCGAGCCCGTGGCGCGGGTCGAGCCGCAGCGCCGCGTAGCCGACGAGCAGGCCCGACAGGTGCAGGTGCACCGCGAAGGGCGCGAGGTGGTGGTTGGCCAGCCCCGCGAGCCAGAGCAGCAGGAGGTTGGCGAGCCAGACGAGGAGCCAGCGGAGGTCGCGGGTCTTCATCGCGGAGAGTGCCCTTGTAGGGCGGGGTCTCCCGCCGTCGCACTGGCTCGGTGTAGGGCGGGGTCTCCGACCCCGCCTTCGTGCGCGCGCGACGGTAGGAGCGCAGCCTGAGTCGACGTGCGCGGCGGGGTCGGGAGACCCCGTCCGACAACGGATGGGCGGAGCCGGCGCATCAGAACTCCTCGGGGTTGAGCGGCACGAGGACGGTGACCTCGGTGAGCTCGCCCAGGCGGTCGTCGAGGCGGACCTCGCCGCTCTTGAACAACCCGTCGGTGGAGGGCTCCAGCCGGGTGATGTCGCCGATGGTCAGGCCGGGCGGGAAGACGCCGCCGAGGCCGGAGGTGACGAGACGCTTCGGCTGCTGGGCCGAGGCGAAGATGTCGACCGGCACGAACTCGATGACCCCGCGCGGCGAGCGGAAGGAGTCGTTGATCCCGCCCTGGTAGGAGATCGGCCGGCTGTCGCCCTCGGCCGAGGCCGCGACGCGGAAGGTGGGGCTCGAGATCAGGTCGACCACGGCCGTGTAGGCGTAGACCTCGACCACGCGTCCGACGACCCCGCCGACGAAGACGACGGGCGCGCCGACCGTGATGCCGTGGTTGGCGCCCTTGCGGATGATCAGCCGCTGCCACCAGCCGGAGAAGTCGCGCCGCGCGACGCGCGCCGGCTCGAGGCGGTAGGCGGGGAGGGGCGGGAGCTTGAGCAGGTTCTCGAGGCGGAGGATCTCGGCGCGCAGCTGCTCGTTCTCCTGCAGCCGCAGCTCGTAGGCGGCGTTGAGGCGCGCGAGGTCGCGGCCGGCCTCGATGATCTCGTTCTTCGGCCGCACGCGCAGCGCCCAGAAGTCCTGCAGGTCCTGCACGTACGACTGCGCCGCCGCGAACGGCGCCTGCAGCTCGAAGAACGTCACGCGCGTGAGGGACTTCACCCCCAGCGGCACGAGGATCCACGCCAGCAGCACGACGCCGAGCGTGGCGAAGGGACGGGTCTGGTCGAAGCGGGTGGGGAGCACGGCGGACGTCCGTCAGCGGCCGTCGGTTCCGGTCCGCTGCCTGGCCGAGAGGAAGCCGAGGGTCGAACCGGCCAGCAGGGGAATCACCGAGACCTCCCACGAGTCGCGGCCGAAGACGAGGCGCGAGACGAGGAGGCTGGCGGCCGCGCCGGCCAGCACGCCCGCGGCGCCCACGACCCAGGGATTGCGCGCCAGTCTCACGCCGGAGGCTCCGTCAGAAGTCCGACGCGATCCGGTGGAGCTCGTCGATGTTGTTGAGGAAGACGCCGGTGCCGTTGGCGACGGCGGAGAGCGGGTCGTCGGAGACGGTGACGGGCAGGCCGGTCTTCTCGGAGAGGAGCTTGTCGATGCCGCGGATGAGGGAGCCGCCGCCGGCCATGACGAAGCCGCGGTCGACGAGGTCGGCGGAGAGTTCGG
>CAYWTK010000137.1:0-7886 GCA_964460895.1 uncultured Opitutaceae bacterium | reverse complement strand
TCAACGGCGGCACCGACTTCGGCTTCGCCTACCTCGACAAGGCCCGCTTCCGCGTGTCCGTCCTCAAGGCCAAGGGCAACTACGGCATGGTCCTGCGGCAGATCCCCAACCAGCTCTTCGACCTCCGGCAGATCGGCCTCCCCGACAAGATCAAGGAGCTCCTCTACCGCCCGCGCGGGCTGTTCCTCGTGACCGGGCCCACCGGCTCCGGCAAGTCCACGACGCTCGCGTCGATGGTCAACTACATCAACGAGAACCGCGACGGCCACATCATCACGATCGAGGACCCCATCGAGTACTACCACCCGCACAAGCGCTGCGTCGTCACCCAGCGCGAGATCGGCCAGGACGTGCCGAGCTTCTCGGAGGCCATCCGCCGCGCGCTGCGGCAGGACCCGGACGTCATCCTCGTCGGCGAGTTGCGCGACCTGGAGACGATCGAGGCGGCCATCTCGGCGGCCGAGACGGGCCACCTCGTGTTCGGCACCCTGCACACCAACAGCGCGGCCAAGACGGTCGACCGCATCGTCGACGCCTTCCCGGCGAACATGAAGGAGATGATCCGCACGCAGCTCTCCACGTCCATCATCGGCGTCATCTCCCAGTCCCTCTGCAAGAAGGTCGGCGGCGGCCGCGTCGCGGCCTACGAGATCATGGTCAACACGTCGTCGATCGCCTCGCTGATCCGCGACAACAAGACCTTCCGCATCACGTCCGACATCCAGACCGGCGCCGCGCTCGGCATGATCACGCTCGACACCCACCTGCTCAGCCTCGTGAACCGGGAGATGATCGACCCCGACGAGGCGGTCGAGAAGTCGCAGGACCCCGAAGCCATGCGCGCCAAGCTGCTCGGCATGGGCCTGAAGCTGCGCGCCGTCTGACCGTTTCCCCGCGTCGGCGGCCAGGGCCGGGCCGCCGACGGAACGCCGTTCCGCGATGTCCGCCGGCCCCGAGTACCGACCACCGTCCGCTTCCGCCGCGGCAGCGGTATCGCCGGAGAACGTCGACCTGCCGGGCGAAGACGCCACCCGCTGGCTGGGGCGCGGGCACGACGACGGGAACGCCGGTGCAGTCGCGTCGCAGGACGCCGCCAGCGGCGTCGAGGACGACCCCGCGCGCGCGGCCGCGCAGGCGCCGGTCGTGCGCTTCGTCGCGGACGTCCTGACCGAGGCGGTGCGGCGGCGGGCCGCCGACGTGCATTTCGAGCCGGGCGACGACCGCCTGCACGTGCGGCAGCGGATCGACGGCACGCTGCGCGAGACGGCCACTGCGCCCGGTGAGCTCCGGCGCGCGGTCCTCGCCCGGCTCAAGGTGCTGGCCAACCTCGACCTCGCGGAGCAGCGGCGGCCGCAGGACGGACGCGTCCGCTTCCGCGCCGAGGGCCGCGAGGTGGACCTCCGCGTCGCGACGCTCCCCACGGAGTCCGGGGAGGCGGCCGTCGTGCGCGTGCTGGGAGACGACGCAGGCACGTCGGAGCTCTCCCGGCTCGGCCTGCCGGAATCCGTCGAGTCGGGCCTGCTCGCGGCGCTCGCGCGTCCGCACGGGCTCGTGGTGGTCACGGGACCGACCGGTTCCGGCAAGACCACGACGCTCTACGCCTGCCTGCGCCGGCTCGACACCCCGGACGTGAAGATCCTCACCATCGAGGACCCGGTCGAGTGCGAGTTGGCCGGTGCGGTGCAGGTGCCGGTGAATCCCGCGGCCGGACTCACCTTCGCCCGGGCGCTGCGCGCGTTCCTCCGGCAGGACCCGGACCTCGTGATGGTCGGCGAGATCCGCGACCCCGAGACGGCGCACCTCGCCGTGCAGGCGGCGCTGACCGGTCATCTCGTGCTCGCCACCCTGCACACCAACGACGCCCCGACGGCGGTCACGCGGCTCGTGGACCTCGGGATCGAGCCCTTCCTCCTCGCCGCGACGCTCGAGGCGGTCGTCGCGCAGCGCCTCGTGCGCCGTGTCTGCTCCTCCTGCCGGACGTGGCGGGACGTCGGCGGAGACGAGGTCGGAGACCCGGCGGCGCACTTCGTGCGCGTCGCCGTCGCCGCGGGGTGTCCGGCCTGCGACGGCACCGGCCACCGCGGGCGACTGGGCCTGTTCGAGTTCCTCGCGGTGGACGAGTCCTTCCGCGCCGCGATCGCGGCTGGTGCGACGCTCGAAGAACTGCGGACGCAGGCGCGGGTGGGCGGGTGGGTGCCGCTGCGGACGTCCGCGCTGGAACGGGTCCGGGCTGGCGACACGACGGTCGAGGAGATCCGGCCGCTGCTCTGACCATGCCGCGCTTCCATTACCTCGCGTGCGATGCCGCCGGGACCGACCGTTCCGGCGAGGTGGAGGCGGCGGGACCGGCCGAGGCCGGCGAGCGGGTGCGGCGGCTCGGGCTGATGCCGCGCGCGATCGCGCCGGTGCGGCGCGGGTGGCCGGCGTGGTCCGGAGGGCCCCGGTCGCGGGTCACGGCGCAGGACCGTGCCGTCTTCACCCGCGCGCTGGGCACCCTGGTCCAGGCGGGGCTGCCGCTCGTGCGCGGCTTGGACCTGCTCGCGCGGCAGGAGCGGAATCCGGCCCTGCGCGCCGCCGCCGCGGCGGTCGCCGCCGATGTCCGGGCCGGCCTGCCGTTCTCGGAGGCGCTGGCGGCTCACCCGCGGCTGTTCGACCGGCTGCAGGTGGACCTCGTGCGCGCCGGGGAGACGGCCGGCGCGCTCGGCGAGGTGCTCGAGCGACTGGCGCGCTTCGAGGAGCGGCGCGCGGCGCTCACCGGACGCGTGCGGGCGGCGCTGGCCTATCCGGTCGTCGTGCTGACGGTCGCCGCGGTCGTGGTGGCGGGCCTGCTGGGCTTCGTCGTGCCCCGTTTCCAGCAGATCTTCGCCGACCTCCTGCGCGGCGCCCCGCTGCCGCCGCTGACGCAGGCGGTCGTGGCGGCCGGCGCCTTCGTGCGGGAGCACGTCGGCGTCCTCGTGCTGGCGGCCGTCGCGGGCGCGGCCGCCGTGCGCTGGGCCGCGGGGACGGTTGTCGGCGGCCGCGTCGCGGAGCGGCTTACGCTCGCCCTGCCGGTGTTGGGCCCGCTGCTGCTGCGGGCGCGCGTGGCGCGGTGCACGCGGACCCTCGGCACGCTCCTCGGTGCGGGCGTTCCGATCCTCGACGCGCTCCGGCTGGCCCGGGGCACGGCGGGCTCGCCGCGGCTGGAGGCGGCGTTGGCCGGCATCGAGGAGCGCGTGCGCGGCGGGTCGGCGGTGGCGGCCGCGTTCGCCGCGAGCGGGGCCTTCCCGGCGGCCGTCGCGAGCCTGCTGGAGGTCGGGGAGGAGACGGGACGCCTCGCGGCCATGCTCACGCGCGTGGCGGAGATGCACGAGGAGGAGGTGGACGCCGCCGTCGCCGGACTCGGCTCGCTCGTCGAGCCGCTGCTGATCGTCGGGCTCGCCGGCGTGGTCGGGACGATCGTGGTGGCGCTCTTCCTGCCGATCGTCCGGATCGTGCAGCTGCTCCTATGAAGCCGGGGGCGGCGCGGGGCGCGGCTTCGTCAGGAGGAGCTGCGTGTTGAGTCCGAAGTGCTTCTCGGAGAACTCGTCGGTCGGATTCTCGCCCGCGTTGCGCAGGAGGCGCTGGACCATGCCCATCTTGGCGTCGAGGTCGTCCACCTTGGCGACGAACACGGCCTCCGGGGTGGCGGCGATGACCGCGGCGCCCCACTCGAGCTCGCCCTGGTGGCTGAGCACGATGTGTTCGAGGCGTTCGAGCAGGTCGGGGGCGAGCTTCGACTTCATGCCGGCCTTGCGCACGAGCTGGTAGCCGAGGACGACGTGGCCCTGGAGGAGGCCGCGGCGGCTGCGGGTGGTGACGAGGTCGCCCTCGTACTCGATGACCTTGCCCGTGTCGTGGACGAGGATGCCGGCGAGCGCGAGGTCGGGGTCCACCTCCGGGTAGAGCGGCAGGAGCGCGCGCGCCGCCCGGGCCATGTGCACCGTGTGCTCGAGGAGCCCGTGCCGGTAGGCGTGGTGCATGGAGACGGCGGCGGGCGCCACGCGGAAGGACTCGCCGATCTCGTCGAACAGCGCCTGCACGGTCGCGCGGAGCTCTGGGTGGCGCAGGGTCGCGATGTGCTCCTGGAACTCGGCCCAGAGCGCGTCGGCGTCCTCGGGCGCGGTCTCGACGAGGTTGGCGAGCGCCGCGGAGCCGGCCAGCTGGTCGGTGGCGATGGCCTCGGCGCGGAGGAGCTTCGGGGAGAAGGTGCCGTTGTAGTAGTCCACCTTGGCCTCGATGCGGACCACGCCGCCCTCCTTGCCGGCGGAGAAGAGCTCGAAGGCGGGCGAGTCGCCCCAGACGTTGACCGAGAAGCTGCCGGTCTTGTCGCCGAGCTCGACCGAGAGGAAGGCGTTGCCGGTCTTCGCCGTCTTGGCCGTCACGCGCCGCGTCAGGAGGACGGCGACGAAGGTGTCGCCGCCGTTCCGGTCGAGCGCCTTGATCTCGCGGACGGTGCGGGGAGAGGGGAGGTCGGCCATGCGCGGACTTCAGCGCAGGAGGGGCGGATTGGCCACAAAAAGTTCGACCGGAAAGGCGGGAGGATGAGGGTCGACGAGGGACGAGGGGCGAACGTCGAAGGGCGTCGGCCGGGAGTCCGGCGCGGAGCGCCGCCCGTTGGGCACCATGGGTCTGAAGGGCTTCGGCTCCGGTCCCGACCGATGCGCCGCGAGATGTTCGGGCTAGCGTTCGTCCCGGCGGCTCGTAGGAAGGAGGCGATTCCATGGACCTCACCCTGCAACCGTTGGCCGTGAAGTGCTGCGTGTCGGGACGCGAGTTCGCCGAGGGCGACCGCGTCGTCTGCTACCTCGTGCGCGAGGCGGACGGGCTGAGCGGCCGGCGCGACCTCCTGGAGGCGGAGGACGCCAACCTGCAGCGTCCGGCCGAGGTCTTCTGCCGCTGGGTCATCCGCTACAAGCCGCGGCGCGGAGAGGAGAACGCGGACCGCGCGCTCAAGCTGACGGCGGAGACGCTGTTCCTCACGCTGGCCGACCCCGCGAACCCGCCCGACGAGGCGAACACCCCGCTGCTGCAGTTCCTCGCGCTGATGCTCGAGCGGAAGAAGCTCCTCAAGCCCCGCGGCGTGACCGCCGACGGCGCGCGCAACATCCTCGAACACATGCGCACGCACCAGCTCTACGAGATTCCCGTGGGCGAGTTGAACACGGAGTTCTTCGTGAGGATCCAGGGGCAGCTCGACGTGCTCGTGGGCGGGCCGAGGAAGAAAGCGGATGCCGCGCCGCCAACCACGCCCGTCGGAGCGGCGGTCGCGACGGACGTTGCCGGAGACGCGGGCGCCGTTGGCGCTCGCTGAAGGCGCAGGCGGGAGGATTGCTCGGCCGGCAGGCTGAGGGAGCCCCGTCTGGGCGTTCCACGCCAGCCCTCGCGCGGTAGGCAGGGATAGAATCGTGCGACCCCGGCGAGGACGCCTTCCGGATGGATCGGTCGTCCGAGCGCGTCGCGGTCGAGGGGGACAAGAAAAAGCCCGCCGGGCGCGGCGGGCTGCGGGGCGTCGGGCCGCTCAGGCCTCGATCATCGTCACGTCCGGCTCGAAGCTGACTTGCAGGCGGTACACCTGGCCGGGGCGCATGATGAGCGGGTGGTCGCGGACGAACATCTGGACGTAGTGGAGCTTGCCGTAGTTCGTCTTGTAGTTCGGGTCGGCGGTGACGACCTCGGTCTCGCGCCAGTTGGCGTGGAAGTCGTCCTTCTGCACCTGGCAGCGGTGGCCCTGCGGTCCGAGGATCGGCGAGGTGCCGAGGCGGTACTTCGAGTGCGCCGCGCCGATGACGAGGGCGAGGCGGAAGCGGTCGAGCTGCACCTGGCTCTTCACCGTGTAGGCGTACTCGGCGGTGAGCTTGTTGCCGGAGAAGGTCCACTGGACCTTCACGCTGCCGATGCCGCGGACGAGCTCCTCCTTGATGTTGATCAGCTCGGGCTGCTCGTAGCGGAAGAAGAACGCGTTCTTGAGGCCGAGGCCGGTGACGCACTTCTGGCCGTAGAACGACGGCACGGTGACGTGGTCGCCGAAGGTCAGCTCCGGCTGCATCACGGGGAGGTAGACGTTGTTCGGCCAGTCGAAGACGCCGGGCGAGTGGGGGAAGGCGAGGCTGTCGGCCGTCGCGCTGCCGCCGCTGCTGACGAGCGGGAGCTGGACGTGCAGGCCGGACTCGGCGTCGCGGTAGAGGAACAGGCCCTGCTCCTTGCGGTTGGACTTGTCGAAGATGACGAAGCGCCCGACCGTGCGCGCCGGCTCGGCCTTGCCGGACTCCATGGTCATGTTGACCGTCTTGGCCAGGCGGGCCCACTGGCAGAGGTAGCGGGCGGCGTCGAAGTTCGCCATGCGCGTCGTGTGCGTCGCGTAGGCGGTGCGCTCCTCGTCGCGCACGTCGAGGAAGCCGTGCTCCTGGTCGAGGTAGGTCTGGAAGAAGTAGTAGAACAGGCGGCGGAGGATATCGAAGTACTTCGGCCGCTGGTCGTCCGGGATCCAGCCGTCGCGCAGGCCCTGGAGGATGAGGCTGATGCAGTGCATCTGGCCGTAGGCGCCCGCGGCCTTGCCGTAGGCCCAGCCGAGGCCGTCCGCGCGGACGAGGTCGGGCATGAGCTTGAGGTAGCGCTCCGCGTAGGTGCGGAGGGTGGGGAGCTTGCGCTCGCGCAGCGCGGAGTTGGCGTGGAGCTGGAGGGCGGAGCGGACGAAGACGAGCGTCATCACCCCGTAGAGGTTGAAGTGCCCGCCGATGCCCGGCTCGGCGTCGTCGAAGAAGCCGTTCGAGCTCGTCTGCTCGATCCGCTCGACCATGCGTTCGATCAGGCGCGAGGTCTCGTCCTTCTTGGAGAGCCCGAGGGAGAAGCGGCAGACGGCCTTGGCGACGTTGAAGGCCTGCCAGTAGTTGTCGTAGTCGCTGCGGTGGAGCAGCTGCTTGTCGAGGCGCAGGCGGGTCTCGTCGACGAGGCGCTCCCACACGGGGTTGCGCTCCTTGGAGGGGCCGAAGCAGAGGAGGCCGAGGGCGGCGTAGGCGAGGCCGTTCTCGCCGGCGGGCTCGGTGAAGGCCTGCGCGGTGATGCAGCGGGCGGCGAGGTCGATGAGGTCGTGGCCCTTGAGCGTGGTCTCGCCGGTGGCGCGGTAATACTCGCCGAGGGCGTAGGCGACGTGGCCGGGTTCGTCGGAGCGCGGGGCCTCGCCGGCGAAGGCCGTGACGGTGCCGTCGGCGTTGATCGATTCGAGGTTATGGCCGAGCATCGAGCGGGCCATGTCGAGACATTGCTCGGAGAAGCTATTCATTCAGCGGGCGGTCAGGGTGTTTGGAAGGGGGAAGGAGCGGCAAGCCCGGATTGTCAGCGGGCGATGAGCTTGAGGAACTCGGCGTTGGTCTTCGTCTTGCCGAGGCGGGTGACCATGGTGTCGGTCGCCTCCTCGATCCGCTGCTGGACGAGCGCGCGGCGGAAGAAGTGGATGCCCTCGAGGGTCTTCGCGTCGAGGAGCAGCTCCTCCTTGCGGGTGCCGGAGGACTGGACGTTGACGGCGGGCCAGATGCGCATCTCGGCGGCCTTGCGGTCGAGGACGAGCTCCATGTTGCCGGTGCCCTTGAACTCCTGGAAGATGACGTCGTCCATCCGGCTGCCGGTCTCGACGAGGATGGAGGCGATGATGGTGAGCGAGCCGCCGTCCTCGGTGTTGCGGGCGGAGGCGAAGAGCTGGCGGGGCTTCTCCAGCGCGCGGACGTCGAGGCCGCCGGAGCCGGTGCGGCCGGAGTTGCGCTG
The DNA here is from genome assembly GCA_964460895.1 of uncultured Opitutaceae bacterium. Classification (GTDB taxonomy): domain Bacteria; phylum Verrucomicrobiota; class Verrucomicrobiia; order Opitutales; family Opitutaceae; genus Didemnitutus. The sequence goes on along the minus strand of CAYWTK010000137.1, from coordinate 110 downwards.
CGTGTTGTGGGCGCGGGCGAGGCGGGTGAGGGAGTCGAGGAAGAGCACGACGTCCTTGCCGGCCTCGACGAGGCGCTTGGCGCGCTCGATGCAGAGGTCGGCGACGCGGA
>CAYWTK010000136.1:0-7891 GCA_964460895.1 uncultured Opitutaceae bacterium | reverse complement strand
CGCCGGGCAGAAGCTCTTCGGCCGCTACACGCTGATCCGGCAGCTCGGGCGCGGCGGCATGGGCGTGGTCTGGCGGGCGCGCGACGAGTCGCTCGAACGCGACGTGGCGATCAAGATGCTGCCCGAGATGGTGGCCAACGACCCGGCCTCCGTGCGCGAGCTGAAGCGCGAGACCAGCCGCAACCAGCAGCTCAGCCACCCGCACATCCTGCGCGTCTACGACTTCGCCGAGGGAGCGGGACTCTGCGGCATCACGATGGAGATCGCCGAGGGCGGCACGCTGAGCTCGCGTCGCCTCGACCAGCCCGGGGAGGTCTTCGCACCCGCCCAACTCCGCGACTGGCTGCGTCAGCTCTGCGAGGCCCTCGACTACGCCCACCAGCGCGGCAAGGTCGTGCACCGCGACCTCAAGCCCGCCAACCTGATGCTCACGGCGGACGGCGAGCTGAAGGTCACCGACTTCGGCATCGCCGCCTCGCTGAGCGAGAGCGTCACCCGCGTCTCGAAGCAGGCCGGCAACAGCGGCACGCCCGTCTACATGTCGCCGCAGCAGATGATGGGCGAGAAGCCCGCGGTGACCGACGACATCTACGCGCTCGGCGCCACGCTCTTCGAATTGCTCACGGGCAAGCCGCCGTTCTACGCGGGCAACATCCTCCTTCAGGTGCAGGGCAAGGTCCCGCCCGGCCTGGCCGCTCGCCGCGCCGAGTTGGGGGTGACGGCCGAGCCCGTGCCGCCGGAGTGGGAATCCACCATCGCCGCCTGTCTCGCCAAGGAGCCGAAGGACCGTCCGCAGAGCGCGGCGGAGGTGGCACAGCGGCTGGGCCTCGCGACCGAGGGCAGAGCCCGACGCTCCGCGTCGAACGCAGAGCGCCCGACCCAGGACACCCCGTCCGAGCCCCAGGTGAATCGCGGCGTCCCGGCGCAGGCCGCACCCGCCCACCGGCCGGGTGCCACCCCCGCCTCCAAGACCCCGCTCTACGCCGGACTCGCCGCCGTCGTGCTGCTGCTCGGAGGACTGGGCTACTATTTCGGAATCCATGCCCCCGAACAGAAGCGGCTGGCCGAGATCGCCCGGTTGCATGCGGAGGGCCGCGCCGCCGAGGCCCTGAAGCTCAAGAACGAGCAGGAAAGGGCCGCCGAGGAGAAGCGCCGCGCCGAGGAGGCCCGCGTCGCGCAGGAAGCCGCCGACAAGGCCGAATCGGAGCGTGTGGAGCGGTTGCTCTCCCAGCTGCGCGGCCGGCTGGCCGAGCTGAACGTCGTCTACGATGCCGCGATGCGGGCGGAGCAGAACGCCGAACGTGAATTGTCCGACCTGCGATCCCAGGCACGGGAAATGGCGCGCCTGGGCAACGGCGAGTTGACTCCGGCCGCCCGCCGCGCGGCCGCATTCGTCGCCGCCCAGGAGCGACTCGTGGGCTGGATGCGGGAAACCCTGCCTGTGCATCCGGCGAAGATCGCCCGGGCCAAGGCGGAGGGATTGCTGTCCGGCCGCGCGGTCGATGAGGCGGTCGCCGCCTGTGACTCCTACGCCACCGCCCTGGAAGGGCTGAAGTCCGATATCGCGGCGGCCCGCGATGCCGCGGTGATCACGGGGAGCGTGGCATTCACGGCGAATCAGGAAGGGGTGCTCTGGCATTTTCGCGACGCCTGGGGCGAGGAACGGCAAGGGACGACTCCGGCGACCCTGACCGACGTGCCGCTCGGAGCCGGCGAGGTCACCTTCAGCTTCGCCACCTTCCCGGCGCAGCAGCAACCCGTGCAGGTCGAGCGCACCACGACGACCGTCAGCGCGGAGTTCGTGCCCGCCCGAGTGACCATCCAGGCCGAACCGGCGGAGGCGACGCTCGTCTTCCAGGACGGGCGGCACGCGAACGGATCCACGTTCGCCCTGGCCCCGGGCCTGCACGCCTTCCGGGCCGAGGCGCCGGGCTACGCGAGCCGCGAACTTCGCGTCACCGTCGGTCCGGCCGCGGAGGAGAGCCGCAAGATCGTGCTGGGGCGGCGCCCCGTCGACCACCTGCTGGCCGATTTCCTGCAACGCCTGCAATCGGCGCCGGACTCGACCTTGGTCGAGGCCCAATCCGCTTATCGGGACTTGGCCGTGCGCCTGCTCGATGTCTTCACCGTCGCGAACGACCCGCTCGGGTTCGAGGTGGCCCGTCTGGCCATCAACGAGCGGATCGCGCTGCTCTATCCGCCAGTCTACGGGCATCAGACGACGCTGGAGACCGTGCTCAAGACACGGGCACAGGTGGCTAAACTGCCCTCGGCCCAGGCGCGGGCGGGAAATACGACTGAGTTGAGCCGCATGCTCGAGGCTTGCGCCGAACAGGGCGAGCTGAACCGCGCTTTCGAAATCTGGCAGGCCAACTCTCCGCAGTTGGCTGACTACGTCCGGTCGTCCTTCGGCAAAAACGACCTGAAGGAAGCCTTTGCCAAATTGCTGGAGGTGGCGCGCCGCCGTGGAGACGAGGCGGGTCATCTCCTCTGGGCGCGTGAGGCGGAACGGTTGGCAAGCCAGGTGCCGCCGGCCTACCTTGCGGCCAGTGACGGTCGCGACGATTGGGTCCTTTTCTGGCTGGACGTGTTGCGGCAGGCAGGGATGGGCGGAAAATACGACGACCTCGCCCGCCAACTGCAGGCGGCGTCCCGCAGCCGGAAGGTCGCGTGGGCCGGCAACCACAACAGCGACTGGGGGCAGTGGACCCGCAACCGCAAGTGGCCTCAGGCGGCCGTCGAGGCGAAGTACCGGGCGCTTTTTGAGCGCTCGGTGGAGAAGACAGGGGACTTCCACGAAGGTGACGCTGAGAGGACGATCTGTCTGTTCCGGGCCAAATCCCTCGCGGCACTCGGGCAGGCGGAGGCCGCCTTTGAAGCCACGCTACATTCCCATTCGGAGACGGGTGATACCGTGCGGCAATTGGCGCCGACCTTCGCCCGGCTGGCCGACTGGGATTCTGCCATGGAGGCCATCAGCCGCAGCCGCAGACAGCCGTATGACTACATGCAGAACGAGTGGGAATTCAATCATCGTCAGGCGCACCAACAGGATGACCAGAAACTCCGGCTGGAACTTGCGTTGGTTTATGGCGCCGCCGTGGCCGAGCGGGTGGAACCGACTGCGGCCCGCGAGGCCTTGGCCAATGCTGCCGATCCGGCGCTCCAGCTGCTGGCGATGACGGGCTACCTGACCCGTTACTTCGAACTCGCGGCCATGACTCCCCAGCAACGCGAATTCGTCCGCTCCACGCCGGTCCGCTAGCCGCAAGACTCCCGCCGAAGCCGCCCCGGCGCTCGCGAACGCCACGACGCCACGCCCGACCGGATCTTCCCCGTCGCCCGCGGGCGACGGCACGGCTCGAGTCTTGATTCACTCCGGGAACGGGCGCGGCGCCCGCGGCGGCGGACAGACCCGGATTGCGCCGCGGGGGGAAGTCGCCGAGCATTCCCGGCGTCCCTGCTCCCCATGAAAAGCCCTCCGTTGGCCGCGCTGCTCCTCCTGCCCGGCGCCCTGCTCGCCTCGTCCGGTGATTCGCCCGTCCACTCGGCCCGCGTCCTCGGGGAATCCGCCGACGGCCGGCGCACCTACGAGCTCCGGAGCACGGCGCCCCTGCGGGACGGACGTCCCGAGGGCGGCGTGCTGCGCTTCACCGAGGAGCCAGGGCGGCCGACGCTGCGCAGCGGCGACGCGGGCTTCGACGCCCTGCACGCGCTCGCGGTGCACGAGACCGTGCTGAACTCCGTCGCGTCGATCCGCGACGGCGCCTACGGCGGCGGCGAGCCGCTGGCGCTGGAGGCGTTCCAGACCGGCGAGTACTGGACCTACGTCTGGACGCGCGACCTCGCCTACTCCGTCGACCTCGGCCTCGCCGCCGCCGACCCGGCCCGCGCGGTGTCGTCGCTCCTCTTCAAGACCTCGGGACCCAAGCCCGGCGTCGCCGGCGGCTTCCCGCGGCAGGTCGTGCAGGACACCGGCTCGGGCGGCAGCTACCCGATCTCCACCGATCGCATGGTCTGGGCCCTCGGCGCGGCGCGCACGCTCGACTGGCTGGACGGCGCGGCGCGCGACGCGTTCCTCCGGCAGGCGCACGCCGTCCTCCGCGACTCGATCGAGCAGGACCGCCGCCTCGTCTTCGATCCGGCGGACGGCCTCTACCGCGGCGAACAGTCGTTCCTCGACTGGCGCGAGCAGACCTACCCCGGCTGGACCCGCGAGCACACGCTGCCGATCGGCCTGTCGAAGGCGCTCTCGACGAACGTGCTCCACCTCCTCGCCCTGCGCACGGCCTCCGCGCTCGCCGCCGAGCTGGGCCGGGACGACGAGGCCGGACGCTACGCCGCGTGGGCCTCGGCGCTCGTCGCGGCGATCGACGCGGGCTTCGCCGGCGACAGCCGCGACCTGCCCGCGACCTTCCTCCTCGCGGAACGCGGCGGCGTCCCCGTCCGCGTCCGCCGCCACGACGCGCTGGGCACGGCGCTCGCCGTCCTCGCGGACGTCTTGCCGCCGGAGCGCGCCCGCGCCGCGCTCGCGGCCTACCCGGTCGGCCGCCACGGACCGCCGGTCGTGTGGCCGCAGGAGCGTGACGTGCCGATCTACCACAACCAGGCGATCTGGCCCTTCGTCACCGCCTACTGGCTCAAGGCCGCCCGCCACGCGGACCATCCGGCCGCGGCGGCGCACGCGCTGCGGTCCCTGGTGGACCTCGCGACCGCCAACCTGTCGCACATGGAGAACTTCGACTGGGTGAGCGGGCTCGCGCACTACCAGGGTCCGGGCATCCAGGGTCCGGTCATCAACTCCCGCCGCCAGCTCTGGTCCGTCGCCGGCTACCTCGGCGCGATGCACGACGTGCTGTTCGGCCTCGAGACCTCGCGCGACGGTCTCCGTTTCCGGCCCTACGTCCCGGCGGAGTTCCGGCGCGGCACCCTGGCGAAAACGGACCAGCTCGTGCTGCGCGACCTCGCCTGGCGCGGCACGCGGCATCACGTCCGTGTCCTTCTGCCACCGCCCGAGGCGTGTGCGGGCGACGGCGCGCTCGTGGTCGCATCCGTCACCGTGAACGGCCGCCCCGCCGCCCCGGGCTTCGTGCCGCGCGCGGAGCTCGCGCCGGAGAACACGTGGGAGATCCGCCTCGCGCCGCCGCGGCCGGGCCCGACGCCCGGCGTCAGGCTCGTGGATGTCGCCGACGAACGTCTCCGCTACGCCCCGGCGATGCCGGCGTGGGACGACGCGGCCGGCGCCATCGCCGTGCGCGAGGGCGGACTGGAGCTGCGCTTCCTGCCGGCCGCGGACCCGGAGACGCGCCTGACGATCTTCCGCGACGGGCGTCCGGTGGTCGAGGGCTGGCGCGGCGCCGTCTGGCGCGACGCCTCCGCCGACCCGCGACGGGTGCACGACTACGCGGCGGTCGCGGTCGACCCGCTGACGGGCAACGAATCCCACCTCTCGCCGATCCGCCGGCACGCGCCCGCGGACGCCGTGCAGGAAGTGGCGGCGACGACGTTCGCGCACTGCGGCGGACGCCTCGAGTCCGGCCGCCTCGTCGACTGGGGCGCGCCCGCCGACACCGCGGAATCCGGCGCCTTCACCGCCGCGCGCGCGGGACGCCACGAGCTGACGCTCGCCTACGCCAACGGCACCGGCCCGATCAACACCGGCATCGCCTGCGGCGTGAAGCGCGCCGACGTCGTCCATGTCGCGTCCGGCCGCGTCGTCGCGTCGGGTCACGTCCTGATGCCCCAGCTCGCGACCTGGGAGCGGATCGAGGCGTCGTCGCCGCTGGTCGCCCCCCTCGAGGCGGGCGAGCGCTACGTCGTGCGTCTTTCCGAGGACGAGGTGTCGCGCAACATGACCTACCTCGCGCACAATTCCCGCTACACCTCGTGGCCGGGCGGCGGCGACGCACCGCACAACCGCGTCCACTTGGCCGCGCTGCGGGTGGTGGCGCGGGAGTGAGGCGGGGCGAAGGCCGCACGTCGTGCTGGAGCCGGGACGCCCTTGTCCCGGTCCACGGAGCGACGCGGCGGGGGCGCCGCATCTCCATCATTCGGTCGGCAATCCGACGCGGCGGGGGCGCCGCATCCCCATTCGCCACTCGGTCGGCAATCCGACGCGGCGAGGGCGCCGCATCCCCAACAAGGAGCCGCGGACGAATCGTTGGAGCCGGGGCGCCCTCGCCCCGGTTCGCGGAGTGACGCGGCGGGGGCGCCGCATCCCCTTTCGCCGCTCGGTCGGCGATCCGACGCGGCGAGGGCGCCGCATCTCCATTCGTCGCGGCCCGACGATTTGAGGGACTACGAGGCGCCGGAATCGAGCTGGCGCAGCCACTCGCGCTGGGCGAGGTGCCACTCGACGGTCCGGCGGAAGCCCTCCTCGACCCCGACCTCCGGGCGCCAGTCGAGCAGGCGCTCGGCCTTGGCGATGTCGGCCGCGGTCTCCGCCACGTCGGCGGCGTGGAAGGGCCGATGGACGCGCCGGGCGGTCCGGCCCGCGAAGCGCTCGATGAGCGCGATGGCGTCGTTCAGCGCCACGGGGCGCCGGCCGCCGCCGAGGTTGACGATCTCGTAGCCGAGCGGCCGGGCGGCGAGCACGGTGCCGCGCGCGATGTCGTCGACGTAGGTGAAGTCGCGCGACTGCGTGCCGTCGCCGTGGATCTCCAGCGGACGCCCCTCGATCACCGCCTCGACGAAGCGGAACGGGCTCATGTCGGGCCGGCCCGCGGGCCCGAAGACGGTGAAGTACCGGAGCACCGAGACGTCGAGTCCGTGGAGCCGATGGTAGGAATAGGCCAGCAGCTCCGCCGCCTGCTTGCTCGCGGCGTAGGGCGAGAGCGGCGTGCCGACCGGCTGGTCCTCGCGGTAGGGCAGCGGGCAGCCCGCGTAGATCGAGGAGGTCGAGGCGAGGACGAGCTTGCGCCGGCCGTGCCGGCGCATCGCCTCCAGCACGTTGAGCGCGCCGGTCGCGTTGGTGGCGAGGAAGGCGTGCGGCGCCGCGAGGGAGGCGCGCACCCCGGCGCGCGCGGCGAGGTGGAAGACGGCGTCGAACCGATGGGCCGCGAGCAGCGCGTCCACGCCGTCGCGGTCCTCGACGTCGAGCGCCTGGAAGGTGAACGCGCCGCCGGCGTCGGCGATCGGCTGACGGGCGCCCGCGAAGGCGGAGCGCCCCGCGGGGTCCGGGCGGGCCGCGGGCCGGCCGAGGAGGCGGCCCAGGCGGTGGTCCTTCAGGCGGACGTCGTAGTAGTCGTTGAGGTTGTCGATCCCGACCACTCGATGGCCCGCCGCCACCAACAGCTCGGCGACGCGCGCCGCGATGAAGCCGGCGACCCCGGTGACAAGGTAGGTGCGGGCGGCGGCGGACATCGTGGAGCAAGGCAACCCGATGCGGCCCGGCACCGTCCAGCATCGATTTCCCCTCGGGAGTGCCCGCGGTCGACCGTGGGCCGGCCTCGCCGGCCGTTTCCGTCCGCGAGGGTCCGGGAAGTCGGCGGAGGTGATGCCGCGGGCGTCCCGTGCGCGGAGAGCCCGTGATGCCAGTTATGGCGCGGAATGAGACCGTGGTAGGCTGCAGGGCTGCACCTCGATCCCCCCGCCAGGGCCTTGCTCACGCACACCTCTGCACGCGAACCCCAACACCGTAACGGGCATCTGCCGCGCCCGACCGTCCTCTTGGCCACGGATTGGTCGGATGGAGACGGATGGAATCCTTCCGATCCGGAAAAATCCGTCCTATCCGTGGGAAAAGGAAACGACCGGTGCCGGATGAATCCGAGGATGGCACCCAGCCATCGCCCGAACCGTCCCAAGAGTATCAATGTGCGCCGTAATTGGCATGATACCTATTGAGGTTCGCGTAATAGAATGACATCAAAGGCATAGCTCGGATTGGACC
>CAYWTK010000135.1:0-7940 GCA_964460895.1 uncultured Opitutaceae bacterium | reverse complement strand
CGGCGATCGTCTTCGGCAAGAAGGGCCAGCAGGTCTGGACCGGCGCCAACGACGCGGAGTGGCTCTCGCGGGGCGTGTACGAGTGCTACACGAGGGAGAACCTCCGCTACTCGCAGACCGCGCCCCTCGACATGTTCAAGGAGACGAACACGGGCACGAACCTCCCCGCGCAGATCGACCTCTACGCCACCGAGGGGATGAAGTACGAGCTGCTCTTCGTCGCGAAGGGAGGCGGCTCCGCCAACAAGACGTTCCTCTTCCAGGAGACCAAGGCGCTGCTCAACCCGAAGAGCCTCGAGAAGTTCTTCGCGGAGAAGATGCTCCTCCTCGGCACCGCGGCCTGCCCACCCTACCACCTCGTCTTCGTCATCGGCGGCACGAGCGCCGAGACCTGCCTCAAGACGGTGAAGCTCGCCTCGACCAAGTACTACGACTCGCTCCCGACCACGGGCGACGCGCACGGGCGCGCCTTCCGCGACGTCGCGCTCGAGGCCCAGGTGCTGGAGCTGGCGCGGAAGAGCGGCATCGGCGCCCAGTTCGGCGGCAAGTACTTCGCCCTCGACGTGCGCGTCATCCGCCTGCCCCGCCACGGCGCCAGCTGCCCGGTCGGCATGGGCGTCTCCTGCAGCGCCGACCGCAACATCCGCGCCAAGATCACCCGCGACGGCGTCTTCCTCGAGCGGATGGAGGCCGACCCGGGCCGCTTCATCCCGCCGACGCTGCGCGCGTTCAAGGACGACCGCTGCGTCCGCATCGACCTCAACCGGCCGATGGCGGAGATCCGCGCCGAGCTGTCGCGGCACCCGGTCACGACCCGCGTGCTCCTCACCGGTCCGATGGTCGTCGCCCGCGACACCGCGCACGCGAAGCTCAAGGAGCGGATCGACGCCGGCCAGGGCCTCCCCGACTACCTCAAGAACCACCCGGTCTACTACGCGGGCCCGGCCAAGACGCCCGCCGGCTTCGCCTCGGGCTCCTTCGGCCCCACCACGGCGGGCCGCATGGACAGCTACGTCGACCTCTTCCAGTCGCACGGCGGCTCGCTCGTCATGCTGGCGAAGGGCAACCGCAGCCGCCAGGTCACCGACGCCTGCCGCAAGCACGGCGGCTTCTACCTCGGCAGCATCGGCGGCCCCGCCGCCATCCTCGCGCAGGACAGCATCCGCAAGGTCGAGGTCCTCGAGTATCCCGAGCTCGGCATGGAGGCCGTGTGGCGGATCGAGGTCGAGGACTTCCCGGCCTTCATCCTCGTCGACGACAAGGGCAACGACTTCTTCGTCAACCACTGCGGAATCTGCGTGGCGGAGAAGTGAAGCCGCGCGCCCGGCGCATCGGCGCCGCCGAGGTCGGTCACGGAATACGCGGATCGCACGGATCGGGCCCCGACCGCCGTCCCCGCTTTTCGATCACTGAACGGTGACCCGGAAGGTGATTCCGACCCGAGGCGGCCAGCTGCGGTGAACTCTTCCACCTCCCGCCGAGGCACGGACCCTCGACCTGCTCCCTTCCCCGCCGCGATTTCCGCGGCGAACCCCTCGCATCTGAAGCCATCGTCCGCGAAAGGGCGTCGCGAGCCGCTTTGGGGGTGAAATCGCGCCCGAGTGTTTCCGTGGCCGCGAATCGGCCGGATCGAAGCGGATGCCACGGATCCGGACCATCCGAGCCCATCCGAGGAATCCGTGGCCAGAAAAAGACCGGACCGCCGGCAGACGTTCGAGCCGGCGGAGAGTCCGTTTCCCGACCCGGCATCGTCGGTTGTCCTTCGACTCCGCCCTGGACCTTCCACCCGCCCAAACGGCAGCGGATCCGCGCGGGGAATTCCGGCCGTCCCTGGTCGGGCAGCGTCGTTCCGGATCAGGCCCCGAGGAACGTCAGCACGACCTCGCGCTCCGGCGGCGCGGTGCGGTGCTCCCAGAGGAAGATCCCCTGCCACGCGCCGAGCAGCAGTCGGCCGTCGGCGAACGGGAGCTGCTCGCTGGTGCGCGTCAGCGCCATCTTCACGTGGCTCGGCATGTCGTCGGGCCCCTCGAGCGTGTGGGTGAAGCGCGGGTCGCCGGCGGGGACGAGGCGGTCGAGCCACGCCTCGAGGTCGCGGCGCGCGGACGGGTCGGCGTTCTCCATCACCACGAGGCTGGCGCTCGTGTGCCGGCAGAAGACGGAGACGACGCCCTGCCGCAGGCCGCAGGCCGCGAGCTCGCGCGCGACGGCGGCGGTGAACTCGTGCAGGCCGGGGCCGGCCGGCCGGAGCGTGAGGCGGACCTGACGCGGGACCATGGGGAAAAAGAAAAGGCCCGCGCGGACGCGGGCCGGAGGGGAGCGGGAGCGGCGCTCAGAACTTGAGCGAGACCCGGTCGGCCTTCACGCCGACCCGCGTCCAGCCGCTGTTGAGCTCGACGTCGCCGAGCCGGCGCACGTGGCGCTCGCGCACGACCTCCGGGGCTGTGGGTTCCGGGGCGAACTGGCGGCCGCCGACCTGCGCGAGGAGGCGGTTGCGGCGCGAGGCGACGGCCGAGAGCGCGGCAAGCTCCTCCGCCGGGGCGGAAAGTTCCGCGATGCTGCGGCCCTCGCCGAGGCGGGGATCCAGCAGCGCGTTGGCGAGTTCGGGCTCCGTCTCCTCGAGCCGCGCCAGATTGGCCGCGATCGAGCGGGCGGAAGGCGACACGTCGGAACGGGTCGCGCCCCACGGCACGAGCTCTCCGGCCGCAGGCGGCAGGCTCTCGGAGAAACGGGCGGTCGCCGGGGATTCGTCGACGGACGCGTTCGCCGCCACGACCGGCGCGGCCACGTCGGCGGCGGCGACCGAGGCGACCATGCTCGCGCGGGGCGTCTCGACCGCGGGGGCCTCGCTGCGCGCGATCCGGAGCTCCGCGGCGACCTCGTCCGGGGCGACGGACGCCTGCTCGCGGACGGAGATGAAGGTGATGGTCAGGGCCGCGGCGGCGCCGATCGGGACGTAGGCGCGGCGGGCGAACAGCTGCGGCAGGTGCTCCCACCACCGGCGGTGCTGCACCAGCGCGGCGAGCTGCTTCTGCCGGAGCTCGGCCTCGAACCGCGGCCAGAAATCCGCGGACGGCCGCTCCGCCCGCTTCAGGCGGAGGAGATCCTCGACGGTCACTCGGGGGCGTGGATCGGGGGACGACATGCGGTCAACGGAGGTACTTGCTCAGTTCGCCCTGCAGGAACTGCTTCGCGTAGTGCAGGCGGGAACGCACCGTGCCTTCGGAGCATTCCATGATTTCAGCGATCTCGGCGTGGCTGAGCCCATCAATCTCGAATAAAGTGATGACTGTACGATGCTTGATAGACAGTTTCTGGAGGGCTTCGTTCAATTTTTCCTGCAGCTCGCGGAGGTAGGCGTCCCGGTCGGCGCCCGCATGGTCGGTGAGATCCGCGAGGATCTTCGAGGAGGGGTCGTCCTCCTGGATCTTCTCGAGGGAGAAGAACGTGCGCAACTTGTTCCTCCTCAGATGGCTGAGCGCGGTGTTCACCGCGATCTTGTAGAGCCAGGTAAAGAACGCGGACTGACCCTGGAAGCGGTTGATGGACTGGAAGGCCTTGATGAAGGCATCCTGCACCAGGTCGGCGGTGTCCTCGCGGTTGGAAGTCAGGTTGTAGACCACCCCGAACAGCCGCTCGCGGTATTTGCGGATGAGCTGGTCAAAGGCGGCGACATCGCCGGCCTGGACGCGCCGCACGACCTCCAAGTCGGCATCCGCCTCCCGCTGGCGTTCGGGAGACGTCACGAGGGTCCGGCTGAAGACCTTCGAGAGGTTCATCTTGGTGTCGGTCGCCCGAGCCGGTCGAGCTCAGGGCTTGGCGGAAGGAGAGTAAAGCGCCGCCAGCTGGGAATTCAACACCTCCGTCAGCTGCTCCATGAGCGCCACGGGTTCGAGGGACCGGAAGGGCGCGAGGGCCGCCCGCGCGCGCGCGATCTCCGCCCGCACCTCGGCGGCCACGCCGTCGCCGATGCCGAGCGCGCGCATCCGCTCGACGCTGGCGGCCAGGGGCAGCGGCCGGCCGCCCTGCAGCGCCGCGACCAGCTCGGCGCGCTCCGCGGCGGACAGGCGCTCCAGCAGGAGCATCAGCGGCAGCGTCAGCTTCCCGCTCGCGAGGTCGGTGCCGAGCGTCTTGCCGATGCTGCGCTCGTCGCCGAGGAAGTCCACGAGGTCGTCGTACATCTGGTACGCGATGCCGAGGTGGCGCCCGAAGGCGGCCGCGGCGGCGGCGAAGTCGGGCGCGTAGCCCGCGAGGCGGGCGCCGAGCTCGCACGAGACGCGGAAGAGCTCCGCCGTCTTCAGGTCGATCACCCGGTCGTAGTCCGCCCGCGAGACGGCGAGGTCGCGCCGGTGCAGGGTCTGCATGATCTCGCCCGAGCAGACCCGGCGCGTGGAGGCGGACACGAGGAGGCAGACCTCGGTCGTCGGGAACTGCGACGCGATGTGCAGCGCCTGCGCGAAGAGGGCGTCGCCCAGCAGGACCGCGGCGTCGGGTCCGTAGCGGTGCGCGGCCGTGGGCCGGTTCCGCCGGAGCGCGGCGCCGTCCATGATGTCGTCGTGCACGAGGGTCGCGAGGTGCACCATCTCCACGACGCCCGCGGCGCGGACCAGCGGGTCCGGCACCACGCCGTCCCCCCGCCAGCCGGCGACGAAGACCAGCGCGGGCCGCAGGCGCTTGCCGGCGCTGTCGAGGCAGTGCGCCGCCATCTCGCGGATCTCGGGCTCGAAGTCGGCGACCTGCGCGCGCACGAACCGGTCGAGCGCCTCCATCTGCGGACCGACCCGCCGGAAGACGTCGGCGGGCGGGGACACGGGCGAATGGGTGGCGGCGGACATCGGCGGAACGCTACGGCGACGGCCCCGAAACGCTAACAAAAAGCCGCCGCCACTCTTGCCAAACCCTGCCCTCCCGCTGTTGCTGGGCCGATGGACCAGGACCATCCGCTGGTGCTCGTCGCCCTGCTCGCCGTGTCGGGCTACGTGGCCCGGCTGTGGTGGGAGGACTTCCGCGCCGCGCGCGCCGGCCGGCCCCTCGCCCGACCGCTGCCCGGAGCCGTGCCCGCGGCGCCGCGCGCGGTCGCGCTCGCCGCGCTCGGCGGACTCGTGGTCGTGGCGGGCGAGACCGCGGGCGAATACGCGCTGGGCATCGAGGACCAGCAGAGCCGGATCACGCTGCTCTTCGGCCTCTACACCCTCGCGGCCGCCTTCGTCGAGGAGCTCGTCTTCCGCGGCTTCGTCGTGGTGGAGGGCCGGGGCCGGGCCGCGCTCGTCGCGGGCTGCGTCGCGGCGTCGGCGCTCTTCGCCCTGCTCCACCCCTTCCTTTGGCGCTGGGACGAGGGCGGTCTCGCCTGGCAGGGCACGACCAAGGCGTGGTTCAGCACCGGGGCGGTCTTCGTCGCGTCGCTCTGGTTCTACACCGTCCGCTTCTGGCCGCTGAACCCCACGCGTTCCCTGCTCCCCTGCGTCGCGGCGCACGCGGCCAAGAATCTCGGGGTGCTCGCGGTGAAGGCCGCGCAGGGGCACGTGAGCGGCTGGTGGTGAGGCGAACGGCCGCCCGCACCGGCCTTGCCGTGGCGGACGTCGCACGGCCGCGGCGTCGCTCGGGTTCGCCGTGGTCCGGTCTGTAGGGCGGGTTCTCGTGAACCCGCCGCGAACGTCGTTGCCATCCCGTCGGCGCGGACGCGTTCGGGCGACGGCGGGGTCGTCCCGCGGCCGCGGGACCGCGCGACAGGGCGATCCGGCCAGCGACCAAAAACAAAGGCCGCCCACTGGGGGCGGCCTCGGCGGTCAGGCGGTGAGCTCGGTCACTTCTTCGCGCCGGGCGACATGCCCACGGCCTCGAGCGACTCGGCCGGGAAGATCTGCTCCGGCGGCGCGCCGTCCGGATTGACCGTCTTGGCCGTGATGAAGATGAGCAGGTTCGACATCGAGTCGTTCACGGACTTCGAGGAGAAGAGGCGGCCGAGCACGGGGATGTTGCCCAGGACGGGCACCTTCGTGCCGCCGTGGTCCTTCTGCGTGGTGATGAGGCCGCCGATGCCCGCGGTGTAGCCGTCCTTGAGCGAGATCTGCGTCTTCACCTTGCGCGTGGCGATGATCGGGATGGAGGCGCCGCCCGCGCCGCCGAAGCTCGTCGAGCCGTTCTGCTGGCTGATCTCCGGCTCGAGCGCCAGGCGGATGTTGCCCTGCGCGTTGACCTGCGGGGTCACCTTGAGGATCACGCCGATCGGCTTGTAGTTGAAGCCCGAGACCTCGAACGTGCCGCGCTCCGCGTTGTAGGTGTAGCTCGGGACCGGGAACTCCTGGCCGATGTTGAGCGTGGCCTCGGCGTTGTTCAGCGTGACCACGGTCGGGTTCGAGATGACCTTGGTGTTGTTCTGCGAGTTCAGCGCGGAGACGATGACGTTGAAGTCGGAGGCCGAGAAGACCGCGGTGGCGAGGCGGGACTGGGTGCCGCCGTTGGTCAAGCCGAGGAGATTGGTCACGGCGGTGTTGGCCGCGTTGGTGATCGCGTTCGAGACGGCGTTGGTCGCGGACGTCGTGTTGCCGGTGCTCGACGTGGTGCCGTTCGAGACGGTGGTCGTGTTGGAGTTCTGCGTCGAATTGGTCGTGCCGCCCGTCGTCCCGATCGTCGTGGTGGCCTGGGTGACAGGACTGTTGGTCGTCGTGATGGTGCCGTCCGAGGCGACCGGAACGACGGTGGGAAGGCCGGTGGTCGAATTGATCGCGAGCTGGCTGCCCGTGTTCGACTGGGTGACGACCGTGGAGAATCCCGCGGTGTTGACCGTGTTGCCCACGTTAGTCGTGCCGTTGTTCGTGCCGTTCGACGTGCCTGTCGTGTTCGCGGTGGTCGTCGCGTTGTTGGTGCCCGCGCCGGTCGTGTTCGACGTGTTGGACTGGTTCGTGTTGCTGGAGTTCGTCCCGTTCGAGTTGGTCGCGTTCGTGTTCTGACCCTGGGTGAACGTCTGGTCCCGGCCACGCTGCCAGCCCTGCTGGATGTTGCCGACGCCGAACTGCATGCCTTGGAGCGAGGCCCAGTTGACGCCGATGTTGCGGATGTCGCGGTCGGTGACCTCGACGAACTTCGACTCGATCATCACTTGGGCGGTGGCCTTGTCGAGTTGCTCGACGATCGTCCGGATGCGCGACATGCGGGACGGGCGCTCGGTGACGACGAGGGCGTTGGAGCGGTTGTCGATGAGGATCTTGCCGCCGGCGGCCGCGTCCACGAGGCCGTCGACCGTGGGCTTGATGTCGCCCGCCTTGGCGTTGTTGAGGATGAAGACCTCGGTCGAGACGGGCTCCTGCGTGAGGGCGTCGTTGCTGAGGATCTTGATGATGTTGCCCTCCTCGATGTAGGTGTAGCCGACGGGGGAGAGGACGACCTGGAAGATCTGGCGCCAGGTGACGTCGCGGAGCTTGATCGAGGTCTTGCCCACGAGCGTGTCGGGGACGACGAGGTTGAGCTCGAAGAGGTCGGCGACGTTGCGGAGGATGGTCTTGATGTCCTCGTCGGGGAAGTCGACCGACAGGGTGTCCCTGTCGCGCGTCGCGCCCGCCGCCGTGGGCTCGGCGCCCGCGACCTGCACCACGGGCGCGGCCGGCGCCGGGGTCGTCGGCGCGGGTTCGGTGGTCTGCGCGAACACGGCGGCTGCGAGCAGCGAGGCAGCGAGGGAGGCGGAAAGGCGGCGGGTTCTCATGGTGGTGCTCATTTGATGGACCGGGTGAATTCCTCGTTGTTGAGGCGGAAGGTGAAGTTGGGGGGCTTGATCGCGGAGATGACCACGGCGTACTCGGTGCCCTCGAACGTGACGGTGAGCGCGTCGCCGACCTTCACGCGGCGCGCGCCGAAGGTGAGGATGGGCTCGCCGCGCAGCGTGAACGAGCCGGAGGGGCGGAGGCCCTCGGCGAGGGCGGCGAGCAGGTCGCGACCGGAGCGCGGAC
>CAYWTK010000134.1:0-7945 GCA_964460895.1 uncultured Opitutaceae bacterium | reverse complement strand
GTCCCGGGGGCCGGGCGCAGCTGGGTCATCAGGAGGACGACGAGGCGCTCCTTCGGGTCGACCAGGTACTGCGGGAAGTACGCGCTGCCCCAGCCGTAGGCCCCTTCGCCGATGGCCTCGCCGAAGGCGCCGGGCCGGTCGTTGACCCAGAAGCCGAGCCCGAAGCCCTGGCGGCCGCCGTTGAAGAGGTCGCCCACGAAGTTGCGGTGCATCAGCTCCACGGTCTGCGGCGCGAGCAGGCGCACGCCGTCGAGTTCGCCGCCGTTCAGCAGCATCTGCAGGAAGCGGGCGTAGTCGGCCGCCGTGCTCAGCAGGCCGGCGCCGCCGGAGTGCAGCTTCCGGGGACCCTCGACGAAGTGACCCTGGTCGCC
This sequence comes from uncultured Opitutaceae bacterium, assembly GCA_964460895.1. Taxonomy (GTDB): domain Bacteria; phylum Verrucomicrobiota; class Verrucomicrobiia; order Opitutales; family Opitutaceae; genus Didemnitutus. The sequence goes on along the minus strand of CAYWTK010000134.1, from coordinate 7,574 downwards.
GCGGACGAGCGCGCCCTTCTCGAGGCCGTAGACCGTGGCGAGGCGCGGCGCCTTCGCCGGGTCGAGGTAGAAGGAGGTGTCCGTCATCCCGAGCGGGCCGGTGATGCGCTCGGCGATGAACCGGTCGAGCGGCATGCCCGCGACGACCTCGACCAGGTACCCGAGCACGTCCGTGCCGTAGCCGTAGTTGTAGGCCTCGCCGGGGTGCGCGGAGAGGGGCAGCGTCGCGAGCCGCCGCATCGCCTCGCCGATGGTCTCGTCGTGGCCGACCAGGTACCAGCCGTGCAGCCGGGCCCGCTTGTAGTCGTCGGCGGCCAGGAAGTCGCCGTAGGTCAGCCCGGCCGTGTGGGTCAGGAGATGGCGGATGAGGAGGGGCGACTTGGCCTTCACGGTGACGTACTTCACCGTCTCGGGCGAGCCGGGCGGCGGCGGGACGGCCACGAGGGGGGTCGCGAACTCGGGCAGGTACTTGTCGAGGCGGTCGTTGAGCTGGAAGCGGCCCTCCTCGTAGAGCATCAGCGCAGCGACCGTCGTCACGGCCTTGCTCATCGACGCGATGCGGAAGATCGCGTCGGTCGGCATCGGGCGCGCCGCCTCGCGGTCCTGCAGCCCATAGGCGCGGAAGCGCGCGGCCTGCCCGTCGCGCAGCACGACCATGACCGCGCCGGCGAGGCGCTGCGCGTCGATCTCCCGCTGGATTGCGGCGTCGAGCCGGCCGAGGCGCGCGGCGTCGAAGCCGAGCTTCTCCGGCGGGACCTCCGCGGGCGTCGCGCCGCGGAGCGGCGCGACCAGGACGAGGGCGAGGACGAGGCAGAGCCGGAGGACGAGTCGGGGGATCATGGCGCCGCCCATCCATGCCTGCCCGCGACGAAGGCCGCAAGGGCGCGTTCCGGGACCGGCGGGACGCGCGAACCGGGCGGGGGGCGACGGGACGTCCCGTCCTCGGAGAGGCCGGGCTAACCCAGGTCGAGCCGCGGGCGACTCACTCGTCGCGCAGGGCGACGAGCGGGTCGATGCGCGCGGCGCGGCGGGCGGGCAGGTAGCTGGCGAGCAGCGCGACGCCGAGGAGCAGGAGCGCGACGAGCGCGTAGACGGCGGGATCCGTGGGCTTCACGTTGAACAGGAGCGACGTCATCGAGCGGCTGAGCAGGAGCGCGCCGACGAGGCCGAGGGCGACGCCGGCCGCGCCCTTCCAGAGACCCTGCCGCAGGATCAGGCCGACGATCTGGCCGTGCGTCGCGCCGACCGCCGCGCGCACGCCGATCTCGCGCGTGCGCTGCGAGACGTCGTAGGCGAGCACGCCGTAGATGCCGAGCGCGGAGAGGAAGAGCGCCAGGCCGGCGAAGGCGGCCAGCAGCGTCATCACCGCCCGACGCTGGTCGAAGGAGCTGCCGATCGCCTGCTCGAGCGTGCCCGTGTCGAAGAGGGCGATGCTCGGGTCGATTGCGCGCACCTTCTCCCGCAGGGCGGCCAGTGCGTCGCCGGTCGGGCGCGTGGTCCGGAGGAACAGCGTCAGGCCGCCCGGCCGCCCGCCCTGGAGGACCTGGTAGATGAAGGGGTTGCCGCTCTTCTCCTCCACGCCGTTGTGGGGCACGTCCTTCACGATGCCGACGATGGTCGGCCAATCCTCGTCCTTCTCCGGCCGCGGGCCGAAGGCGAAGCGTCCGCCCAGCGCGTTGCCGTCCGGGAAGTACCGCCGGGCGAAGCTCTCATCCACGACGAAGTGGCGGCGCTTCGGATCCTGGTCGGCCTCCTCGTAGAAGCGCCCGGCGACGAGCCGGAGGCCGAGGGTCTCGAGGTAGCCGGGCGTGACGATCACGCGGAAGGCGCCGGGCTGCGGCGAGCCGGGCGGCAGGGTGTCGCGCTCGAGCGTGAACGCGTTGATCGGCAGCCCGCCCTGGAACGGGGTCGCGGAGCCGAGCGCCACGGCGGTGACGCCGGGGATCTCGCGCATCGCGTCGAGGAGCCGCGTCCGGATGGCGGCGGCCGCCTCGTCGCTCGCGCGGTGCGCGCGGGGGAGGGCGACGCGGCCGGTGACGACGCCCGCCGGGTTCAGGCCGGGGTCGACGCGCAGGGCCTGGGCGAAGCTGTGCACGAGGAGTCCGGCGCCGGCGAGGAGCATGAGGGCGATGGCCACCTGGGCCACGACCAGCACGCTGCTGAGCGCGCGCACCCCGCGGCCGGAGGAGGAGCCGCGCGTGCCGCGCTGGATGACCTCGGCGAGGTTGGTGCGCAGGGTGTGGACGACGGGCGCGAGCCCGACGAGGACGCCGACGACGAGCGCGAGCCCGAGCGCGAAGCCCAGCACGCGCCCGTCGAGCGCCGCGGGCATGGACTGGGGCAGCATCTCGGCGAGGTACGCGTTGGTCACGCGGAGCGCGCCCCACGCGAGGGCGATGCCGAGGACCGCGCCGACCGAGGTGAGCAGCAGGCTCTCGAGCAGGAGCTGCCGCGCGATCGTCGCCCGGCCGGCGCCGAGGGCCGCGCGGACGGCGAGCTCGGACTGGCGGGCGTTGGCGCGGACGAGCTGGAGGTTGGCGACGTTGACGCAGCCGATGAGCAGCACGAACGCCACGCCGCCCTGCAGCAGGAGGAGCGTCGGCCGGACCGGCCGCACCCGCTGCTCCTGCACGCCCCCGACGTTCATCGTCATGCCGGACCGCTCGACGAAGGCCTTCACCGGCGGCGGCGACGCCTCGACGTACCGCTGTTCGAGCGTCTTGGCCTCCGCGTCGGCCTGGCCGGCGGTAACCCCGGGCTTGAGCCGGCCGTAGAGGTTGATCCCGACGCCGTAGCGTCCCTGCGGGTTCTCCTGCGCCGGCTGCCAGGACAGCGGCAGCAGCAGCCGCACGCGGTTGTCGAAGGCCTCGAGGAGGCGGGGCGCGACGCCGATGATGCGGTAGGCTTCCCCGTCGATCTGCAGGTCGCGTCCGATGACCTCCGGGCTCTCGTTGAACTGGGTCTGCCACTGGCTCTGGGTGAGCACGACGACCTTGTCGGCGCCGGGCTTGTTCTGCTCGGCGGTGAAGAAGCTGCCGAGCAGGGGCTGGATCCGCAGGAGGGTGAAGATGTCCGCCGTGGCGCGGGCGACGGGCATGCGGACCGTCTGGTCCTGCTCGCCCGCCATCACGTAGGAGAAGCTCCACAGCGCCAGCGACTCGTAGGACGAGGCGTTGCGGGAGTAGTCGAGGTAGAACGGGACGTTGGCGGGCATCCGGTCGAGGCCCGCCTTCTTCGCGGACGAGTAGAGCTCGACGATGCGCTCGGGCTCCGCGAACGGCAGGGGCTTGAGCAGGAGCGCATGGACGCTCGAGAAGATCGCGGTCGTCGCCCCGATGCACAGGGCGAGGGTGAGCAGCGTCGCGGCGGAGAGCCCTTTGGTCTTGAGGATGAGGCGGGCGGCGTGCCGGAGGTCGCCGAGGGCGCCCATGAGGAAGGTGTTCAGGGGGGAGGACATGGAAGGGCGGGGAGGAGTGGGGCGGGCCGGACGGGCTGCCGACGTCGAGGGCCCCGGGGTCCTCGGCGTGGAATCCAGAGGGAGATAACCCACGAGGCGGCGAAAGGTTTCAACTTGTTTTGCGGCGGCTCGCCGACGGCCGGGGGCGCGGGTTCGGTTTGTCGGCGGCGCCCGACTGCCTCATTGGGTGGTCATGCTCCGCCCCGTCCCGCTCCCCTCGGTCCGCCCGGCCGGCGATCTGGCCCGGCGGGCCGAGCTGAACTTCCGCCGCCTGCATGGTCCGGAGTTCCGGCTCGAGGCCATGCTCGGGTCGTCCACCGCGCGGGACGCCCCGGGGGACTGGGTCGGCCGGGCGCTGCTCGCGCTGACGCACCACGCGCAGCTCCTCGGCCGCGAGGCGCCGGAGCTCCACGGGATCGTCGCGCGCCTGCCGGAGCGGCTCAACCCCCGCGGCTACCTCGGCGAGGTGCTGCCGGCGGGCGCGGTCGACGAGAACCAGCTCGGCGGGCACAACGCCCTGCTGCGGGGGCTCTGCGAGTACCACCGCTGGCGGCCCGACGAGCGGGCGCTCGCGACGGTCCGCTCCATCGTCGCGCACCTGATGCTGCCCTCGGCCCCGGCCTGGGCGGACTACCCGGCGGAGCCGGATCCGGCGCTGCGCGACAACCGGCTGGTCGGCCTCACGGTCCGGCGGCCGACGGGGACCTGGCGCGGGCTCTCGACCGACGTCGGGGTGGGGTTCTTCGTGCTCGACGGCCTGACGCAGGCCCACGCGCTCGACCCCTCCCCGGCGCTGGAGGACCTCATCGAGACGATCCTCGCCCGCTACGCGCGCTTCGATCCCGTGCGGCACGGGGCGCAGACCCATTCGACGCTGTCCACCCTGCGGGGCGTCCTGCGGTGGTGGCGCGACCGGGCGCCGCGGCCGGAGCTGCTCGCGCTGGTGCGCGCGCGGTTCGACGCCTACCGCGCGCAGGCCGCGACGGAGCACCATGCGAACTACAACTGGTTCGGCCGTCCGGAGTGGACCGAGCCCTGCGCGGTGGTGGACGCGTTCCTGCTGGCGGTCCAGCTCTGGGCGGCGACGGGCGACCCGGAGATGCTGGAGGAGGCCCACCGCATCTACTTCAACGCCCTCGCGCACGCGCAGCGGCCGAACGGCGGCTACGGCTGCGACGAGTGCACCGGGGCCGGTGGCCGCCGCGCCGTCGCGGCGCACGAGTGCTTCGAGGCGCCCTGGTGCTGCACGATGCGGGGTGCGGAGGGCCTGGCCCGGGCGGCGCAGTACGGCTGGTTCGTCGGGGACGACGAGATCGTCCTGCCGTTCTACTTCGAGGGCGCGGCGGCGGTCGCGCTCGCCGGCGGCCGCGTGGAGCTGCGGGCGACGGGCCGCTACCCGGAGGTCGGGCGGCATCGGCTGGAGGTCGAGGCATCGACGCTGGCCGCCCCCGTCGTGCTGCGCTGGTTCGCGCCCGCGTGGAGTCCGTCGGAGCGCTTCGCGGTCCGGCGCAACGGGCAGGCCCTCGCGGTCCGGCCGGAGGACCGCTTCGCCCGGGTGCGGACACCGCTGCGCGCCGGCGACCGGATCGAGGTCGATTTCCCGGTCGGGTGGGGGGCCATCCCGCTCCAGAATCCCTCGCGCCAGCCCGGTGCGCACCGCTACGCGCACGGACCGCTGCTGCTCGGGTGCGCGGACGAGGGGACGTGGACGGCGTCGCCGCGCCTCGAGCCGATCGGTCCGGCCCGCTACCGGTGCGTCGCGACCGGACGCGTCCTCGCGCCCCTGCCGGCGCTCATCGACCTGCCGGAGGACGAGGCGCGGCGGAGACGGACGAAGGTCGTGTTCCCGTGACGCGCCCCGCCCCGGGGCCACCGGCTCTCGGGGCGGGGCGCGAGCGCCGCCCGGCTCAGTCCTCGATCCAGATCAAGTCGCCGGTCCGCACGCGGTCGTGGAGGTCGATGACGTCGAGATTGCCGAGGAGGACGCAGCCGCTGCTGGCGGGGGAGCCGAGGAGGTCCTCGCGGTTCGTGCCGTGGACGTACACGTAGCGCGCGTGGGTGTCCACGCATCGGCCCTCGGCATCGGTGCCGGCGTTCACCCCGGGCTCGAGCCCGCGGAGCCAGAGGATGCGGGTCGTGACGAGGCTGCGGTCCTGTTCTGCGGCCGGCAGCTCCGAGAAGTGGTGGCCCGTGGGTCGGCGTCCGCGGAAGACCATGCCCGGCGGCGCCCCGGCCCCGAGGCGCTCGGCGATCTCATGGAGTCCGCGCGGGGTGCCGAGGGAGTCGCGGACGTTGCTCGGCGGCCGGCGCGAGGTGGAGGCGGCGTAGCTGCGGACGAGCGCGCCGGACTGGTAGAGCGCGAGCAGCTGTCGGGCGATCGACACCACGATAAGACGCTCGCCCGGCTTGCGGCCGAGCGCGGCGGCCCTTTCCATGGCCCTTCCCAACGCGTCCTTCATCGTGAATCCTGCATCCTACCGGGTCGGCATCGTCGGCGCCACCGGCGCCGTCGGTCAAGAGCTCATCACCCTCCTCGCGCAGCGCGCGTTCCCCGTCGGGGAACTGCGGCTGATGGCCTCCGCGCGGTCGGCCGGCCGGACGATCGCGGTGGGCGGACGCGACCACGCGGTGGTGGAGGCGCGGCCGGAGGCCTTCGAGGGCCTCGACCTCGCCTTCTTCGCCGCCGAGGGCTCGGTCGCCAAGGCGCTCGCGCCCGCCGCGGCCGCGCGGGGCTGCCTCGTGCTGGACAAGAGCTCCGCCTTCCGGATGTCGTCCGAGGTTCCGCTCGTCGTGCCGGAGATCAACCTCGAGGCCGCCCGCGGACACCGCGGCATCATCGCCAGCCCGAACTGCTCGACCGCCATCGCGCTCATGGGCCTGTACCCGCTGCACCGCCGCTTCGGCGTCCGCCGCGTGGTGTTCTCGACCTACCAGTCCGTCTCCGGCACGGGCGCCGACGCGATCGACGAGCTGGCCGCGCAGACGCGGGCCCATGTCGAGGACCGTCCTTTGCCGCGCGCGGTCTACCCGCACCCGATCTTCCAGAACCTCATCCCGCACATCGACTCGTTCGGCGCCGACGGCTACACGGGCGAGGAGACGAAGATGCGCGAGGAGAGCCGCAAGATCCTCGGCCTGCCCGCGCTGCGGGTCTCGGCCACCTGCGTCCGCGTGCCGGTCGTCCGCGCGCATTCGGTCGCGGTGAGCGCCGAGTTCGAGCGCCCGGTGGACCTGGCGGCCGCGCGCGCGGCCCTCGCGGAATTTCCTGGCTGCGAGCTGGTGGACGAGCCCGCGCAGGCGCGCTACCCGACGCCGCTGGACTTCAGCCGGCGCGAACGCTGCGGGGTGGGGCGGCTGCGCCTCGACACCGCGCTCGACAACGGCCTGAGCCTCTGGGTCGTGGGCGACAACCTCTGGAAGGGCGCCGCGCTCAATTCCATCCAGGTGGCCGAGGCGATGATCCGCGCCGGGATTCCGCTGCGGCCGTCGGCCTGAGGCGGGGGTGGAGTGCGGAAGAGGGTCGCGGGCGTGCACACCCCGCCCGTTGGGCGCCCCTCTTGAGCGGGGTGGCGCGCAGCGACGGGGTGTGTCGATCGCGGCCGCGCGGTAGCGGAACGCGTGAGCGTCTCGTCGGTCACGACCGCAGCCGCATGGCTGCAGCGACCGATTAAGCAGGCCGAATGGACCGCAGCCGCATGGCTGCAGCCACTGACCACGCACGTCGATCGACCGCAGCCTCACGGCTTCGGCTAGTGACCACGCTCGCCGGGGCGACCAAAGCCTCACGGCTCCGGCTACACCCTCGCGCCGCGCTGCCGGCTTTGGCCTTGCCGGGGGAATCGCCGGGGCGTTTCGTTCGCCGTCGCCGGACGCCTAGCTCAGTTGGTTAGAGCATCTCGTTTACACCGAGAGGGTCGGGGGTTCGAGTCCCTCGACTTCCACCATTTCCGTCCCTGTCCCATGAAATTCCTTCTCGCCACCCGCAAAAGCCCGCTTGCCCTTGCGCAGACCAATATGGTCGCCGCTCGCTTCACCGCGGTGCTCGGCGCCGAATGTGAATTGCTCAAGATCGTCACCACCGGGGACCGCCAGACCGACTGGTCGCTGATCAAGCAGG
>CAYWTK010000133.1:0-8131 GCA_964460895.1 uncultured Opitutaceae bacterium | reverse complement strand
CATGCCCGGCTGCACGATCGGGTGCAGGTCGGCGAAGCGCCCGCCCCAGACGCCGCCCGCCATCGCGCGCTCGCGCGCGTGCATGCGCACGCGGTTGCCGCGGATGGTGTTGATCTCGCCGTTGTGCGCCATCAGGCGGAACGGCTGCGCGAGGTGCCAGGTGGGGAAGGTGTTGGTCGAGTAGCGCTGGTGGAAGATGGTGAACGCGGTCGTGTAGCGCGGGTCGCGCAGGTCGGGGAAGTAGCGGCGCACCTCCGGCGCGTTGAGCAGGCCCTTGTAGACGATGGTGCGCGCCGAGCAGGAGCACACGTAGAAGCCGTCGAGGCGCGCCTCGGCGCAGCGCCGCTCGGCCACCTTCTGGGCGAGGTACAGGTGCCGCTCGAACTCGTCGTCGGTCGAGTCGTCGAGCCGCGCGATGACCGCCTGGAGCACGGCCGGACGCGTGTCCGCGGCCTTGCGCCCGAGGATGGAGTAGTCGGTCGGGACCTCGCGCCAGGCGACGAACCCGAGCCCCTCCTCCTTCACCGCCTCGATGACGATCTTCTTGATCTGCGCCTGCGCGAGGTCGTTGTCCCGCGGCAGGAAGAGCATCGCCACCGCCAGGTCGCGGTCCTTCGGCACCACCCCCACCTTGAGCGCCGCGAGGTGGGCGCGGATCAGCTCGTAGGGCAGCTGCGTCATGATGCCCGCGCCGTCGCCGGTCGAGGAGTCCGCGTCGATCGCCCCGCGGTGGGCCAGCGCCTTCAGCGCCGTCAGGCCGTGCTTGAGGACGTCGTGCGTGCGGGCGCCGTCGGTGCGCGCGATGAAGCCGACGCCACAGGCGTCATGCTCGAAGGCAGGGTCGTACAACGGCGAAGGGGCAACATCGCGGGAACACATAGCACCCTGCGTGATAGCACCAACCGTGCCTCTGCCGACACAGGGATGTGACATACCGCGGGCTTTTCCGGCCCCGGGGCGCCGCCCCCGAGAATGGGCTTCCGCCGGGCGCGCGCGCCGCCATGCTCCCCGGCCGTGCCCGACGAAGCGGACCCGCCGCGGAAGACGTACGCCTTCAAGCCGAAGGAATTCGAGCGGCTGAACGAGCCCCGGCCCGAGGGCGAAACCGCCCCGCCCCCGCCGGCGGCCAACGACGTGTTCGCGATCCGCGAACAGATCCGGCGGCGCGAGATCGCGGCGGGCATGGACGAGCTGAAGCCGGTCGAGCGCCCCGCCGCGAACCGGCGGCGCCGCGACTACTGGTTGCTCCTCGTCGCCGGCCTCGCGCTCCTCGGCGGAATCGTGGCCGTGCTCGGGCTCAACCCCATGACGGTCGTCTTCGGCTTCGCCGGCTCCATCCTCTACACGATCGGCCTGACGTGGGTGATGTGGTTCGTGATGGGCCGCTACTAGGGCCTGTCCTCCAACCCAAGGAATGATGGAGCACTCAGGGCCTCGCCTACCGGCGATGCGACGGAGAGCAGCTCCGCCTCATCGGCTCCGCTCGGGTGCTTCGGGGGTCGGCTGATCGCCGACCGAGGAACTTCCCCGCCACCCGACCTCCGCGGCGATCGGCCGCGCCTCGGACGCAGACCGGAGCCGATCGGACGGAGGGGACTCCTCCGCGTCGCCGTGAGGCGAAGCATCCGTGGTCGAAGAGGGGTTCGGTGCCTCACTGCCTCCGGCGCGCCGGCGAACGGGGTTCGAAGCCACGCCCGAGGCGTGCCCTTCAGCCGCCGACCGCGGGACCGCGGGCGTCCACCTCGAGCTCGAAGAGCAGGTCGCCGCGGCAGACCACCGCGTGCGTCGCGACCGCCGGCAGCGACGCGACGCCGCGCGCGGCGAGGGCCGGCGCGAGCAGCGCGGCGTGGGCGGGATCGCGCCAGTAGGCGGTCGCGCGGTCGACGTCGCCCCAGCGGAGCGCGCGGGAGGCCAGCAGCGCCTCGATCACGTCGAGCGTGCGCCGGACCTGCGCCGCCGGGTCGTCCGGGTGCGCCGTCCGGCCTTCGCGGTCGATGCTCGCCGTCCCCGACACCGTCAGCCAGCGCGCGCCCCCCACCGGCACCTCCATGGCCCGGCTGAACGAGCTGCCGTACGCCGTCGCCGGGCCCTGCAGCGGCGAGGCGACCCCGTGCGCCCCCGCGGTCCCGTCCCGCGCGTCGAGGGGACGGCACGCCCGCGCCGCCAGCTCGACGGCGGCGCCGGCGCGGTTGCGGGCGCCGATCCCGGTGCTCGCCGGCAGCGCCCCCGAGCGCCAGGTCGTCGGCGCATAGAACAGGGAGCGGGCGCGGTTGAAGCCGCCGTACCACGCGAGGATGTCGTCGTTGTAGAACCACGTGCGCACCACGTCCCCGAGTTCGAAACCCGCCAGGTCGAGCACCAGCTCCGCCAGGCCGATCGCCTGCTGCGCCTGGGCCGGCGGCAACAGCCCCGGCACCTGCGGCCGAATGCCGCCGAGCCAGCAGTGGCGCCGGCGCCCGTCGGCGTAGGCCGCGCCGAGCACCCGACCGCCGACGCGGATGCGCTCGACCCCGCCGCCGCGCCAGACCACCAGCTGCGCGCCGGCCAGGGCCCCGCCGTCGCACGCCGCGCACTCGACCCACGTCTCGGGCCACTCCGCCTCCCCCAGCCCGCCGCGCTTCGCGCGCTCCACGCCTTCCCGGCCCCCGACGGCGCCGTAGACGAAGAGCGCGACCGGCTCGCCACCCGACGCCCGCAGGCGCGCCCCGAGCCGCGCGAACACCTCGTCGGGCGACTCGCCCGGACCGGGCACCGCCGTCAGGACATGTTCCTCGGGACCCACCTCCCGTCCGATTCCCGTGCCGACTCCCGGCGCGGCGGACGGCGACGCAAGATGACGCATGGGAGGACTGACGGCCCCCGGCGCGGCACCGTTACCGGGTTCCGCCGCCCGCGCGCGACTATCCGACCGGCGATGGCCCGCATTAGCGGATGTGCTGACCGCACATCGCAGGTAGCGCCCCGCGCCGCCCGGCGTCATCCTGCTGACCGCGTCTGCCACGGGACGCGTCGCGCCCGTCCCGTGCCTCCGTTCTTCCCGCCCCGTCCGTCCCGCGTCCTCGCCGCGATCCTCGGCTGCGCGGCGGCCGTCGCCTCCGCCGCGTCCCCCTTCGAGGCCGACCGGGAGGCGGGACCACGGACCCGCGTGGACGAGCTGGTCGAGATCCGGCTCGCCGCGCTCGGCCTGGCGCCGGCTCCGCCCTGCTCCGACGCGGTGTTCCTCCGCCGGGTCCACCTCGACCTGACCGGCACCCTCCCGACCGAGCCGGAGGCGCGGGCCTTCCTCGCGTCGCCGGACCGCGACGCGCTCGTCGCGCGGCTGCTGGCCTCCCCGGCGTTCGACGACTACTGGGCGATACGCTGGGCCGACGTGCTGCGGCTCAAGGCCGAGTACCCGGTCAACCTCTGGCCCAACGCCGCGCAGGCCTACCACCGCTGGATCCGGGACGCCTTCCGGGAGCGCCGCCCCCTCGACGCGGTCGCGCGCGACCTGCTGACGGCGAGCGGCAGCAACTTCCGCCACGGCCCGGCCAACTTCTGGCGCGCGTCGGCCGACCGCCGGCCCGCCGGCCTCGCGCGCGTCGTCGCCCTGACGTTCCTCGGCCAGCGCGTGGAGTCCTGGCCGCCGGACCGGCTCGAGTCGTTCGCCCTCCTCTTCGGCCAGGTCGCGTACAAGCCGACCCGCGAGTGGAAGGAGGAGATCGTGCTCTTCGACGCCGCGCGGCCCGCTCCGGGTCCGGCGGCGCGCTTCCCCGACGGCTCGCCCGCGGCGGTGCCGCCGGGGACGGACCCGCGCGCGGCGTTCGCCGACTGGCTGCTGACGCCCGGGAATCCGGCCTTTTCCCGGTCGGTCGCCAACCGCGCCTGGGGCTGGATGCTGGGCCGCGGCCTCGTCCATCCGGTCGACGACCTGCGTGCGGGGAATCCCCCGGACAATCCGGCGCTGCTCGACCACCTCGCCGCGGAGTTCGTCGCCTCCGGCCACGACTGGCGGGCGCTGCTCCGCGCGATCGCGCGGTCGCGCACCTACCAGCGCTCGTCGCTCGCGCGGTCGGACGACCCGCGCGCCGAGGCGGCCTTCGCCCACTATCCCGCGCGGCGCCTCGACGCGGAGGTGCTGCTCGACGCGATCAACCAGGTGACGGGGACGTCCGACCCGTTCACGAGCGCGATCCCGGAGCCGTTCACCTTCATGCCGCCGGGCACGCGCGCCATCGAGCTGCCCGACTCCAGCGTCACCAGCCCGTTCCTCGAGCTCTTCGGCCGCCCGGCCCGCGACACGGGCGAGGCGGCGGAGCGCGACAACGCGGTCACTCCGGCGCAGCGGCTGCACCTGCTCAACTCCTCCCACCTCCAGCGGAAGCTCGACCAGGGCCCCGCGCTCGGCGCGCTCCTGCGCGGCCCGGACCCCGTCGAGCGGCTCTACCTCGCCCTCCTCGCCCGCCCGCCGACCGCCGCGGAACGGGAGGCCGTGCGGGCGCACCTCGCGGCCGCGCCGGCCGGGGCGGCCCGCCGCGCCGCGCGCGACGTCGCCTGGGCGCTGGTGAACAGCGCCGAGTTCCAACTGCAGCACTGAGCCCCGTCCACCGCCTCCCATGACCCTGCACCACAGCGACGACCCGGCCCGCTGGAACCTCGCCGCCGAACTCCGCACCCTCGGCCTCCGCGGCGCGCCGATGGACCGCCGCGAGGCCCTCCGCCTCGGCCTGCTCGGCGCCGCCGGCGTCCTCGCCGCCCCGGCCCTGCGGGCCGCCTCCGGCCTCGCCGGTCCGCCGTCCGCCGCCGCCGCGGCCCCGCGCGCCCGCGCGGTCATCCAGGTGTGGCTGTGGGGAGGGCCGTCGCATCTCGACACGTTCGACCCCAAGCCCGACGCCGGTCCGGCGTACTGCGGTCCGCTCGCGGGCGCGGTCGCGACCAACGTCGCCGGCATCCGCCTCGGCGAGTCCCTGCCGCTCCTCGCGCGCCAGGCCGACAAGTACGCGCTCATCCGGAGCCTCAGCCACGACAACAACTCGCACGAGACCGCCGCGTACCTCGTGCAGACGGGGCAGGCCGGCGTGGGCCGCGACGTCTTCCCCGGCGCCGGCGCGGTCGTCTCGCTCTTCAAGGGCCGCGACGCGGGCTACCGCGGGCTCCTGCCGCCCTACATCGTCCTCACGGAGCTGCAGGGCCGGTTCTCCGAGGCCGGCTTCCTCGGCTCCCGGCACCGGCCCTTCGCCACCGGGGGCGACCCCGCCGCGGCCCGCTTCGTGGTCGAGGGCGTCGTCTCCCCCTCGCACGACGCGGCTGAGCAGCGGTCCCGCCGCGACCTGCTGCGCCGCCTCAACACCTACGCCGCGGCCGCGCGCTCCGGCGACCCGCGGCTCAGCGCGTTCGCCCGCTGCGAGGAGGCGGCCTACGAGATGATCCTCGGCGACGCCGGGCGCGTCTTCGACCTGTCGACCGAACCCGCCGCGCGCCGCGACCGGTACGGCCGCACGACCTTCGGCCAGTCGTGCCTCCTCGCCCGCCGGCTCGTCGAACAGGGCGTGCCTTACGTGACGGTGAACTTCAAGGGCTGGGACACCCACAAGCAGCATTTCCCCGCGATGCGGCGCCTCCTGCCCGACCTCGACCGCGGCCTGTCCGCGCTGCTCGAGGACCTGGCCGAACGCGGACTCCTCGATTCGACCATCGTCTGGGCCGGGGGCGAGTTCGGCCGCACCCCGAAGGTGCTGTGGGAGGCCCCGTGGAACGGGGGCCGGGGACACTTCGGACACGCCTTCTCCGCGCTCGTCGCCGGCGGCGGCTTCCGCGGCGGTCAGGTCATCGGGGCGACGGACGCCCGCGGCGAGGAGCTCGCCTCCGACCCGATCCGCCCGGCCCAGCTCATCGCCTCCCTCTACCGCCAGCTCGGCATCGGCGCGGACGCGCGCCTGCCCCACCCCGAGGGCCGCGAGGTGCCCGCCCTGCCCGGCGATCCGCTGGCGGCGCTGACATGAGCCCCGGCCCCCGTCTCCCGTTCCGGGCCGGCGCGCGCCGCCGGCTGCGCGCCGCCGCCCTCGCCGCCGCCCTCGCCCTGCCGGCCCTCGGTCAGGTGGGCGGCCGCGAGCCGCCGCGCCTCGCCTTCGCGTACCCGGCGGGCGCCGCCCGGGGCACGACGGTCACGGTGACCCTCGGCGGCCGGAACCTCGCGGACCCGGCCGAGGTGCACTGCTCGGATCCCACGCTCCGGTTCCGCGTGCTCGGCCACGAGCGTCCGCTCACGGCGAAGGAGGCGGTGGGACTCCGGGAGCGGGCCGAGCAGCTGCGCGCGCGGCGCGCCGCCGAGCGCGGCGCCTTCCCCGCGGCCGATGCCCGCGAGCTGGCGGAGCTCGAGTCCGTCCTCGCGCGCCGCAACCCCAACCCCCGCACGCCGGCCCTCGCGGAATCGGTCACCCTCGAGGTCGCGGTCCCCGCCGACGCCCCGCCGGGCGCGCGCGAGCTCCGCCTGCGGACGCCGACCGGCCTGTCCAATCCGCTGGTCTTCGAGGTCGGTTCGCTGCCGGAGACCACCGCGCCGGTAGCGACCGCCACCTCGCCGGGCCAGCGCCGCGGACCCGCCGCCGCCACCCCGCGCGCGCCGCCCCTCGCGGTCGCGCTGCCCGCCGTCGTCAACGGCCAGGTGCTCCCGGGCGAGGTCGACGTCGTCCGCTTCTCCGCGCGCCGGGGCCAGGTCGTCACCGCGTCGCTCGCCGCCCGCAGCCTCGTGCCGTACATCGCCGACGCGGTGCCCGGCTGGTTCCAGGCCGTCCTGCGCCTGCGCGACGCGGCGGGGCGCGAGATCGCGTTCAACGACGACCGCGACTTCCGGCCCGATCCGGCGCTCGCCTGCGCCATCCCGGCGGACGGCGACTACACCCTCGAGGTCCACGACGCCCTCTTCCGCGGCCGCGAGGACTTCGTCTACCGCCTCGCGCTGGGCGAGCTGCCCCTGCTGCGCTCCGTCTACCCGCTCGGCGCCGCCGTCGGACGCACGACCTCCGTCGCGCTCGCCGGCTGGAACCTGCCGCGCGAACGCCTCGACTTCGACCCGGGCGCGCACCCGCCGGGCGTCCTGCTGCTGAGCGCGACGCGGGACGGCCACCGCTCGAATCCCCACCGCTTCGCCGTGTCCGCGGAGGCGCCGAACTGGACGGAGACCGACGACCGGCCGGTTTCGCCCGGCCCGCTCGCGGCGCCGGCGCTGGTCGACGCGCGGATCGGTCGGCCGGGGGAGGAGGACGTCTTCGTCCTCCGCGCGCGCGCCGGCGAGCGCCTCGTCGTGGAGGTGCACGCCCGCCGCCTCGACTCGCCGCTCGATTCGCGGCTCGAGCTGCGGGACGCGGACGGGCGCACGCTCGCCCGCAACGACGACTGGGAGGACGCGGCGGAGGGCCTGCTCACGCACCACGCCGATTCGCGCCTCGAGTTCGCCGCGGCGGCGGACGGGGACCTGCGGGTGGCGGTGACCGACGCGCAGGGCCGCGGCGGGCCGGACTTCGCCTACCGCCTGTCGGTCCGGCCCGTAGTCCCCGACTTCGCGCTGCGCGTCACCCCGTCGGCCGTGAACGTGCCGGCCGGCGGCTCGGCGGTCGCCGTCGTCCACGTCCTGCGCCGCGACGGCTTCGACGGCGAGATCGAGCTCGCGCTCGCCGATCCCCGGTACCGCCTGGCCGGCGGGCGGATTCCCCCGGGGGTGGACCGCCTGCCCGTCACGCTGTCCGCGGCGCCGGGGATCGCGCCGGGATCGACCACGCCGCTCGCGCTCGTCGGACGCGCCGTGGTCGCCGGACGTCCGGTGGCGCGGCCCGCCGTCGCGGCCGACGACACGACCCAGGCCTTCCTCTGGAGGCACCTCGTGCCCGCGTCGGCCTGGCTGGCGTGCGCCACGCCGCCCGGCCTCGCGCTGCGCGCGGAGCCGTCGGCGCCGCTGCGGCTGCGCGCCGGCGCGGTCACGACCGTCCGGTTCCGCCTGCCGCCGCGCGCCGGCGCGGTGGAGCGGCCGGGCGCGGAGCTGGTGGCCGCGCCTCCCGGCGTCGCGGTCGCCGCCTGCCGCTCGCGCGCCGGCGGGATCGAGGTCGACCTGGCGGTCGCGGCCGAGCCCCCGGCCGGGCCGCGCGCGGGCAACGTC
>CAYWTK010000132.1:0-8170 GCA_964460895.1 uncultured Opitutaceae bacterium | reverse complement strand
GGCGACGGGCGCGTCGGCGGCCGGCGCGCCCTCGGGCGCGGGCGCCGCGGGCTTGGCCTCGGCCGGCTTGGCGGCGACGGGCTTCCAGGTGTAGCGCGTGGCCTTCTTCATCTTGTCGAGCCACTGCTGCACCACCTCGGGCTCGCGCACGGAGGTGATGGACTCGCGGAACCGGTCGAACGGCATGCGCCCGAGGCGGGTCGCGTGGTGCTGCTGGAGGATCTGCTGGTACTTGTGGTAGTTCGGCGGCCCGAGCAGCTCGCCGGTGATCCCGCACTTGTTGATGATCGGGAAGTTGCCCTTCGGCGGGTCGATCTCGACCTCCTGCGTCTCGAAGAACGCCGCGAGATGGTTCTTCAGCACGTGCTGGACCGCGGCCTCCTCGGTGTCGAACGGGAGGTGGTCGGGCAGGCTCATGAAGAGCGGGCCCGGCTTGGCGGCCGGCGCCTCGGCGCCGGGCGCGGCCTCGGGGGCCTTGCGCTGGACGACGACGACGAAGCGGTCGTTCTTCTCGAGCACGGCCTTGGTGATCTCGAAGAGCTGGAACGTGCGGCACGAGGCGCGCACGGCCTTCACCATCGCGGCGAAGCCGACGTCCTCCGGGTAGCACGTGCAGGTGAAGTACGGGCTGACGTACGGACCGCGCTCGACCGGACCGCCGCGCTCGCCGCGGAAGTCGCGCCGCTCGCCGCGGAACTCCGGGCGCTCGCCCGGGGGGAAGTCGCGCCGCGGACCGCCGCGGAAGCCTTCGGGACGGGCCGGACGGTCGCCCGCGGGCGCCCCGGCGCCGCCGCCCGACGGGGGCGGACCCGAGGGACGCCGGAAACCGCGCCGGTCGCGCGGACCGCCGCGGCCGCCGCCGTCGTCCCGGCGCTCACCGCCGCGGTCGAAGTCGCGCTCCCGCCGCGACCCGCCGCCAGGTCCGACCGGCTTCACCTCCGTCCATTGCGTGCCGAACGTGAAGTCCTGCAGCTGGGACAGGTCGATCTTGTTCAGACCGGGCTCGTTGCTTTCGGGGGCGGGCTTGTTGTCGTCCATGAATGGGCGGGAACGGGTGCGGGGACCCGGACGGAATCGGTTGCTAGGCTTGGTGTTCCGCGCGCGAAAATCGCCGCGCGAAGAGGCCGGAGTCTCCCCGGCGGGAACTTCAACGCAAGCGCATTTCAGGGCTTTACATGCCCGCGACGTTCACCCTAATTCGCCGTTCCCTTAGGTTGGATCTGCTCAGGTGGTGGAATTGGTAGACACACACGTTTGAGGGGCGTGTGCCGTAAGGCGTGAGGGTTCGAGTCCCTCCCTGAGCACCATCCTCCGCGGCCCGCGGGCCATGACCCGCTCGGCGTTTGACCCCGCCCCGCCGCGCGCGAGTGTGGACCGCATGGAACCCGCCGCGATCGCCCGCGCGCTGCTCGATTCGTACCGCCGCGACGGCGGCATCAACCACCTCGACGGCCCGAACCTGCCGTCGCAGGACTCCGTGGCCGCGCTCGCGCGCGCGTGCATGCACGTGCTGTTCCCGGGCTACTTCGAGGCGGCGTCGCTGCGGAGCACCGACGTCGAGTCGTGGCTCGAGGAGCGCCTGGCCGAGATCCGCGCGCGCCTGCGCGCCGAGCTGGAGAAGTGCCTCCGCTTCGCCCGCGACCCCGACCCGGCCGGGGCCGCGGCGCGCGTCGCCGACCAGCTGCTCGCCGCCCTGCCGGACATCCGGCGCGTCGTGCGGACGGACGTCGACGCCGCCTACGCGGGCGACCCGGCGGCGCGCAGCGTCGAGGAGATCGTCCTCGCCTACCCCTCGGTCCTCGTCGTCTCGCTCCAGCGCGTCGCCCACGTCCTCCACCGCGCCGGCGTGCCGCTGCTGCCGCGCATGCTGACGGAGTACGCGCACGAGCGCACAGGGGTGGACATCCACCCGGGCGCCGAGATCGGCACGCACTTCTTCATCGACCACGGCACCGGCGTGGTCATCGGCGAGACCGCGCGCATCGGCGACCACGTGAAGATCTACCAGGGCGTGACCCTCGGCGCGAAGTCGTTCGAGACCGACGCGTCGGGCCGCCCGGTCAAGGGCGTGAAGCGCCACCCGGAGATCGAGGACCACGTCACGATCTACGCGCACGCCACCATCCTCGGCGGCGCCACCCGCATCGGCGCCCACTCGGTGGTGGGCGCGAACGTCTGGCTGCTCGACTCGATTCCCCCGCACAGCATCGCCTACTACGAGGAGCGGAACCTCGTGGTCCGTCCCCGCCGCCCCCGCGAGGCCGCGCTGGGCGGCGCCGACGGACTCGACTGGACGATCTGACGCGGCCCGCCCCCAAGAGGGAACTGGAGATGCGGCGCCCTCGCCGCGTTCATCCACCGACCGAAACCTGGGGATGCGGCGCCCTCGCCGCGTCGGTCCGTCGACCGTTCATGGGGATGCGGCGCCCACGCCGCGTCTGCCCGTCGACCGGGACGAGGGCGTCCCGGCTCCAAGTGACTGGGAATGCGGCTCCCTCGCCGATTCCGTCCGCCGACCGGAACCTGGGGATGCGGCGCCCTCGCCGCGCCTGCCCACCGACCGGGACGGGGGCGTCCCGGCTCCGGCGAGCGGGGGACGGATTACCCGCCGACCTCCTGGCGCGCCTTCTCGGCCAGCGCGGTCGAGAGGTAGCGCTCGCCGAAGCTGCAGGCGACGGTCACGACGGTCTTGCCCGCCATCTCCGGCCGGGCGGCGACGCGCAGCGCGGCCCAGACGTTGGCTCCGGTGGAGATGCCGCCGAGGATGCCTTCCTGCGTCGCGAGCCGGCGCGCGGTCTCGAAGGCGTCGTCGTCCGCGACCGTCAGCACCTCGTCCACGATCGCGCGGTTGAGGTTCTTCGGCACGAAGCCCGCGCCGATGCCCTGGATCTTGTGCCGGCCCGGCTGGCCGCCCGAGATGACCGGGCTGGCCGCGGGCTCGACCGCGACGGTGTGGAGGGTACGGCGCGACTTGATGACCTCCGACACGCCCGTGATCGTGCCGCCGGTGCCCACGCCGGCGACGAAGGCGTCGATCCGCCCGCCCGTCGCGGTCCAGATCTCCTCCGCGGTCGTGCGGCGGTGCGCCTCGGGATTGGCCGGATTCTCGAACTGCTGGGGCATGAAGCCCCGGTCGCCCTGCTGCGCGAGGATCTCGTTGGCCTTGGCGATGGCGCCGCGCATCCCCTCGGCGCCGGGCGTGAGCACGATCTCGGCGCCGAGCATGCGGAGCAGCACGCGCCGCTCGAGCGACATGGTCTCGGGCATCGTCAGGATGAGCTTGTAGCCGCGCTGCGCGGCGACGAACGCGAGCGCGATGCCGGTGTTGCCGGACGTGGGCTCGACGATGACCGTGTCCGGCTTGATCTTCCCGGCGGCCTCGCCCGCCTCGATCATCGCGCGGCCGATGCGGTCCTTCACGCTCGCGAGCGGGTTGAAGAACTCCGCCTTCACGTAGACCGAGGCCGGCAGACCGGCCGCGAGGCGGTTGAGCTTGATGAGCGGGGTCTGGCCGACCGTGGCGACGATGTCGTTAAAGGCGAGTGAGGACATGACCTTTAAAATTGCCGGCTCCGCCCCGTCGTCAACCGCCAATTCGACCCGCCGCCGGGGCCTCAGATGTACCACATCGGCGCCTCGGGCCGGGCGGCCATCGCCTCGAGGGTGTGGGCGCGGGCCCGCGCGATGGCGGCGCCGCGCACGTCGTTCCACACCTGCTTGAGGCGCCGGCCGGAGCGGCCGCCGTGGTTGCCGCTGAGCTCGAGGAGGTCGCCCTCCACCGCGACGACGATGTCGTAGAGGGTGATCTGGTCCGGCGGGCGCGCGAGGAGGAAGCCGCCCTGGATGCCGCGCCGGCTCGTGACCAGCCGCGCGGTCTTCAGCTCGCCGAGGATCTGCGCGAGGAAGTTCGCCGGGACGTCCTCCGCCTCCGCCAGGTCGTCGATCCGCACCGGCTCGCCGTCGGCGTGCCGGCGCGCGAGCTCGCAGAGGACGCGGCAGGTGTAGTCGAGCTTCACCGGGATCTTCACGCGGCGGACCGTAGGCGGCCCCCGCGCGCCGGCGCAACGCAATTGCCGCGCCCGGCGCCCGCGGCCGCGCGCGTCAGATCGTGTAGTCGCAGGTCTCGATCCGCGCCGGCTCGGCCGGCCGCTCCAGCAGGCCGGCGGCCAGCGTCGCGTGCGTGTCCGGGTCGATGAGGATGAACGAGCCCGTCGCGCGGTTCTCGTCGTAGCCGTCGTGGAAGACCGGGCGGCCGGTGCGGATGCGGACGGTCCCGAGGTCGTTCAGCGCGAGGCCGCCCGGCGCGGGCGCGGGCTCGAGGGTCGCGAGGTCAAGGCGGTCGGCCACCGCGACGACCGCGGCCGGCATCGTCGCCGTGGTGTGCTTGAGCAGGAGCCGGCGCCCGGGGACGAGCGGCCGCGGGTGCATCCAGCAGACGCGCGCGCGCAGCTCGGTGGCGCCGCCCGGCCGCGCGTCGGGGGCGACGAGCAGGGAGCCGCGCGCGACGTCGACGTCGTGCTCCAGCTCGACGACCACCGACTGCGGGCAGAACGCCTCGTCCCGCTCGCCGTCCGCGCCGAGGATCCGGCGCACGCGCGTGGTGACGCCGGCCGGCAGCACGAGCACGCGGTCGCCCCGGCGCACGAGGCCGCCGGCGATCTGGCCGCTGACGCCGCGGAAATCGTGGAGCGCGGGGTCGTCCGGACGGTGCGGCCGCACCACGCCCTGCACGGGCAGGCGGAAGCGGGAGAGGTCGCGGTCGCTCGCGACGTGCAGCTCCTCGAGGTGCGCGAGCAGGGTCGGCCCGTCGTACCAGGGCGCGTGCGGCGACCGGTCCACCACGTTGTCGCCGTGGAGGGCGCTCACCGGCAGGAAGTGGACGTCGCGCAGCCCGAGCCGCGGCAGGAAGGCCTCGAACTCCGCCCGCACCGCGCGGAACCGCGCCTCGCTCCAGCCGACCAGGTCCATCTTGTTGACCGCGACGACGAGGTGCGGGATGCGCAGCAGGCCGGCGATGGCGGCGTGGCGGCGGCTCTGCTCGAGGACGCCGGCGCGGGCGTCCACCAGCACGATGGCGGCGCCGGCCGTGCTCGCGCCCGTGACCATGTTGCGCGTGTACTGCGCGTGGCCCGGCGTGTCGGCGATGATGAAGCGGCGGCGCGGCGTGGCGAAGTAGCGGTAGGCGACGTCGATCGTGATGCCCTGCTCGCGCTCGGCCCGCAGGCCGTCGGTCAGATTGGCGAGGTTGGGCGCGCCGCCGGCGAGCGCGGCCGCGCGCTCGAGCGACTCGACCTGGTCGTCCATCAGCGCCTTGGCGTCGTAGAGCAGGCGGCCGATGAGCGTGGACTTGCCGTCGTCCACGCTGCCGCAGGTGGTGAAGCGGAGCAGCTCGACGGGCGGCGGGCGCGGCGGGGACCTCTCGGGGGCGGGGGCGACGGTCATGGGTGGTTCAGAAGTAGCCGGCGCGCTTGCGGTCCTCCATCGCGGCCTCGGACGCCCGGTCGTCCGCCCGCGAGCCACGCTCGGTCACGCGCGCGGCGGCGACCTCGGCGATGATGTCGTCCACGACCTCGGCGGGCGACTCGACCAGCCCGGTCGTGAGGACGTCGCCGATCGTGCGCACGCGGACCCGGAGGTCCTCGACCCGTTCGCCCGGGCGCGGGGGCGCGAGCGGCGTGACCGGCAGCCATTGCCCGCCGCGCCGCACGCAGCGGCGGCGGTGGCTGAAGTAGAGCGTCGGCAGCTCCAGGCGCTCGCGGCGGATGTACTCCCAGATGTCGAGCTCGGTCCAGTTGCTCAGCGGGAAGACGCGCATGTTCTCCCCGGGCGCGAGGCGCCCGTTGTAGAGCTGCCAGACCTCGGGGCGCTGGTTCTGCGGGTCCCACTGGCCGAAGGCGTCGCGGTGGCTGAAGAACCGCTCCTTGGCGCGGGCCTTCTCCTCGTCCCGCCGCGCGCCGCCGAGCAGGGCGTCGAAGCGGAACTCCTCCACCGCGGCGAGCAGGGTCGGGATCTGCAGGCGGTTGCGCCCCGCCTCCCCCGGCGTGGCGGTGGCGAGGCCGCGCGCGAGCGCGTCGTCGACGGTGCGCACGATCAGCCGCGCGCCCAGCTCCGCCGCGCGGCGGTCGCGGAAGTCGTTCAGCTCGGGGAAGTGGTGGCCGGTGTCGATGTTGAGCAGCGGGAACGGCAGCGCCGCGGGCCGGAACGCCTTCTCCGCGAGGCGCAGCAGGCAGACGGAGTCCTTGCCGCCCGAGAAGAGCAGCGCCGGACGCTCGAACTCGCCCGCGACCTCGCGGATGACGTGGATGGCCTCGGTCTCGAGCAGCTCGAGGTGGTCGAGGGCGTAGCCGGCGCTCATCGCGCGCCCTCCCCCGCCCCGGCCAGCGCGGACCGGCCCCAGCGGGCGTGCAGGCCGCACTCGCGCCGGGCGTCGCCCTTCGCCGGGTCGTGGTAGTCGTGCTCGTTGGGCAGGCCGTGCTCCGAGAGATGACGCTCGAGCCGCGCCTCGTCCCAGTCGAGCAGCGGGCTGACCTTGAGCGTGCCGAAGGCGTCGTCCCACGCCACGACCTCGAGCCCGGCCCGCACGGCGGTCTGGTCGCGCCGCAGCGCCGTGAGCCAGACGCGCGGCGCGAGCTCGCGCAGGCCGCGCCGGAAGGGCTCGAGCTTCATCTGCGCGCTGAAGGCGCGCATCGCCTCCTCGTCCGCCGGATCGGGCACGGGTCCGTGGAGCGCCTCGCGGTGCGCCACCGAGAGGCGCGGGTGGTAGACGTGGAGGCGCAGGCCGAGGCGCGACCGGAGCTCCTCCGCGTGGCGGTAGGTGGCGGGACGGTTGTAGCCGTGGTCGACCCAGAGCACGCGGACGTCGGGGCGCACCTGCGTGACGAGGTGGAGCAGGACCGCCTCGTAGGGCCGGAAGTTGGTCGAGACGACGGTGGCGTCGCCGCCGAGGGCGACGGCCCAGCGGACGACCTCGAGGGCGGACGCGCCGCGCAGCTCGGCGTTCCAGCGGACGAGCTGGTCGGGGGAGGGAGACGGGACGCTCATGAGGCGGCGGGGACGAGTTCCGGCAGGAGCACGCGGCGGGCGAAGCGGCCGAATCGCTCGCCCGGCCGGCGCTCGTCGCGCCAGCGGCGCAGCAGCGGCGCGATCTCCTTCAGCAGGTCCTCGCGGCGCACGCCGCTGCGGATCTCCCGGTTGAGCGCGAGGCTCGCCTCGTCGCCGCCGATGGAGAGGGTGTACTTCTGCGGCGCGCGGCCGACGAGGCCGATCTCGGCCATGTACGGGCGGGCGCAGCCGTTCGGGCAGCCGGTCATGCGGACGATGATCTCCTCGTCCGCGAGCCCCAGCGCCGCGAGCTCGCGCTCCAGCTCGTCGAGGATGCCGGGCAGCGCCCGCTCGCTCTCGGCCAGCCCGAGTCCGCAGGTCGGCAGCGACGGGCAGGCCATCGACGCGCGGCGGACCGCGGCGGCCTGGCGCTCGACGGCCACGCCGTGGGCCGCGAGCGCGGCCGTCACGGCGGCGCGGTCGGCGTCGGCCACGCCCGCGAGGAGCAGGTTCTGCGACGGCGTCAGGCGCACCTCGAGTCCGTGCCGCGCCACGACCTCGCGCAGGGCCGTGCGCAGGGCCCGGCCGGGCACGTCGCGGATGCGGCCGGCCTCGACGTAGAGCCCGAGGAACCACCGGCCGTCCGCCTGGCGGTGCCAGCCGAAGAGGTCGCCCTGCCGCGTGAAGACCACCGGCCGCGCCTCCTCGAGCGGCCCGCCGGCCCGCGCCTCGACCTCGGCCCGGAACCAGGCCGCGCCCTTCTCCTCGAGGACGTACTTCAGGCGCGCGTGGCGCCGGTTGGTCCGGTCGCCGTGGTCGCGGTACGCCGTGAGCACCGCGCGCGCGACCGCGAGCAGGCGCGCGCGCGGGAAGAAGCCGAGCGTGTCGGCGAGCCGCGGGAAGGTCTCGGCGTTGCCGTGCGACATCCCGAGCCCGCCGCCCGCGAGCAGGTTGTAGCCGAGGAGGCGGCCCGGGTCGGCGGGATCCGCCACGGCGACGAAGCCGAGGCAGTTGGTGTACACGTCCGTGTCGTTGAGCGGCGGGATGGCGAAGGCCGTCTTGAACTTCCGCGGCAGGTAGGTGCGTCCGTACAGCGGGTCCTCGCGCGGCGCGCCGCGCGGCCCCGCGC
>CAYWTK010000131.1:0-8210 GCA_964460895.1 uncultured Opitutaceae bacterium | reverse complement strand
ACCTGATGGGCGACATCAACCGCCGCCGCGGCCAGATCCAGGGCATGGAGAACAAGGCCGGCGCCTGCATCATCACCGCGCACGTGCCGCTCGAGACCCTCTTCGGCTACGTCACGGACATCCGTTCCCTCTCGAAGGGCCGCGCCAGCGCCTCCATCACGCCGTCGCACTTCGAGCAGGTCCCGAACTCCCTCCTCGGCAAGATCGTCGAGTCCTCCTCCAAGGCCCCGGCCCGCACCTAACCCCCGTTCTTTTCCCGCCATGAAAGGCCAACGCATTCGCATCAAGCTCCAGGGCTTCGATTACCGTGTGATCGACCAGTCCGCCCTGGAGATCGTCGAGACCGCCAAGCGCTCCGGCGCCCGCGTCTCGGGGCCCATCCCGCTGCCCACGCGCATCGAGAAGCTCTCGGTCAACCGCTCGCCGCACGTCGACAAGAAGTCGATGGAGCAGTTCGAGTCCCGCACCCACAAGCGCCTCATCGACATCCTCGAGCCGACGGCCCAGACGGTCGACGAGCTCAAGAAGCTCAACCTGCCCTCGGGCGTCGACATCACGATCAACGTCTGAAGCACCCCTTTAGAGACAGTCACTTTAGCAGCCCCCGGCGGCTCCCTTCGCCGGATTGCTAATGTAGGTCTAACCCAAACGGAAAACCTCCACCTACCACTTAGCCTATGATCGCCACCCTATTAGGCAAAAAACTCGGCATGACGCAGGTGTACGACGCACAGAACGTGCTCGTGCCCGTCACCGTCGTCGAAGCCGGCCCCTGCCCGGTCGTCCAGGTCAAGACCGCCGCGACCGACGGCTACAACGCCGTCCAGCTCGGCTTCGGCGCGCAGAAGTCCAAGAACGCCAGCAAGGCCGAGGCCGCCCACGCCCGCAAGGCCGGCCTCGAAATCGCTCCCCGCGTCCTCAACGAGGTCCGCCTCGCCGACGCCCCGACGGTCAAGCCCGGCGACGTCGTCACGGTCGCGGCCTTCGCCGAGGGCCAGGTCATCGACGTCATCGGCCTGAGCAAGGGCAAGGGCTTCCAGGGCGTCGTGAAGCGCTTCCGCGTCGCCGGCGGCCCCGCCTCGCACGGCTCCATGTTCCATCGCCGCATCGGCTCGATCGGCATGCGCCAGACGCCCGGCCGCTCCTGGAAGAACCAGGCGATGCCCGGCCACATGGGCGGCGAGCGCCGCACCGTGCAGAACCTCCGCGTCGTGAAGATCATCGCGGAGAAGAACCTCATCCTCGTGAAGGGCGCCATTCCGGGCGCCAACGGCGACGATGTGATCATCCGCGCCGGCAAGAAGGCCAAGAAGGCCTGAGGAGAACGACCATCATGAAGCTCAAAGTCTACAGTGCCGACGGCTCGTCCTCCGCGGAGAGGGATTTCGCCCTCCCCGTGTTCGAAGGCGACAAGGGCCTCCAGGCCGTCAAGGAGGTCGTCGTCGCCCACCGCGCCAACGCGCGCCAGGGCACGCGTTCGACCAAGACCCGCGGCGAGGTCCGCGGCGGCGGCAAGAAGCCGTGGAACCAGAAGGGCACCGGCCGCGCCCGCGCCGGCTCGTCCCGCTCGCCCCTGTGGAGCGGCGGCGGCGTCGTCTTCGGTCCGCGTCCCCGCGACTTCTCCAAGAAGATCAACGCCAAGGTCAAGGCGCTCGCCTTCTCGCGCGCGCTCTTCGACCGCGCCTCGGCCGGCGAGCTCGACGTGATCGAGACCTTCGCCCCGGCCCAGCCCAAGACCCGCCTGATGAACCAGGTCGTCGCCCGCATCGCCCCGAAGGGGCGCGTGCTGCTGGTCGACGCCCCGTTCACCGCCGACGCCTCGCGCGCCGCCCGCAACCTCGCGCGCGTCACGCTGCAGGAGGCCGCCAAGCTCAACACCCTCGATCTCGTGCAGTACGGCCGCATCGTCGTCTCGACGAAGGCCCTCGAGACCATCATCGCCCGCGCCCAGGGAGGCCAGTCATGATCAGCCCCGACAAGGTCCTCAAGACCATGCGCCTGACGGAGAAGGCGTCCAAGCTCTCCGCCAACTACGGCCAGTACGTGTTCGAGGTCCACCCCTCGGCCACCAAGTACACCGTCCGCGAGGCCGTCGAGGCGACCTTCAAGGTCACGGTCACGCGCGTGAACATCCAGAACATCAAGGGCAAGCCGAAGCGCTCGCGCCGCGGCCTGCCGACCAAGGGCTCCGACTCCAAGCGCGCCATCGTCACCCTCAAGCAGGGCGACAAGATCGAGCTCGTCTGACGCCGAGGACAACCACCATGGCCATCAAGACCTTCCGCCCCCTCACCGCGGCCCTCCGCTTCACCGAGCTGAACCGGCCCGAGGAGATCTCCGACAAGCGCCCCGAGCGCTCGCTGGTCGAGCACAAGCACAAGACCGGCGGCCGCAACACCTACGGCCGCATCACCTCCCGCCGCCGCGGCGGCGGTCACAAGAAGCTCTACCGCATCATCGACTTCAAGCGCGCCCGCCTCGACGTGCCCGCGCGCGTGCAGGCGATCGAGTACGACCCCAACCGCTCGGCGCTGCTCGCCCTCCTCGCCTACGCCGACGGCGCGAAGACCTACATCCTCGCGCCCAAGGGCCTCAAGGTCGGCGACACGATCTACAGCGCGCTGAAGACGGACACGAACGACTTCCGTCCGGGCAACAGCTTCCCGCTCGAGGTCATCCCGCCCGCCACCCGCCTGCACTGCGTCGAGCTCCTCCCGGGGCACGGCGCGCAGCTGGCCCGCGCGGCCGGCGTCTCGCTCGAGCTCGTCGCCGTCGAGGACGGCATGGCCCAGCTCAAGCTCGCCTCCGGCGAGACCCGCCTCGTCAACGCCAAGTGCCGCGCCACCATCGGCGAGGTCGGCAACGCCGAGCACGGCAACCGCAAGCTCGGCAAGGCCGGCCGCAACCGCTGGCTCGGCCGCCGTCCGCGCGTCCGCGGCATGGCGATGAATCCGGTCGACCACCCGAACGGCGGCGGCCAGGGCAAGTCCAAGGGCGGCGGCGGCCGCCAGCACCTCGTGTCGCCGTGGGGCCAGCTCGCCAAGGGCTTCCCGACGCGTCGCCGGGCCAAGCCGTCCAACTCGCTCATCCTCGTCCGCCACAACGGCCGTCCGCCGCGCGGCAAGAAGTAAGCCCGACCCTCCGCACCTCCCATGGCCCGTTCCATCAAGAAAGGTTTCTTCGTCGACTACCACCTCCTCGAGAAGATCGAGAAGGCGGTCAAGGCCGGCGGCGCGCGCAAGCCCATCCAGACCTGGAGCCGCCGCTCGACCATCACGCCCGACTTCGTCGGCCACACCTTCAACGTCCACAACGGCAAGGCCTTCGTCGCGGTCTACGTGACCGAGAACATGGTCGGCCACAAGCTCGGCGAGTTCGCCCCGACGCGCATCTTCAAGGCGCACGGCGGCATGACCCGCAAGGAGATCTGAGGCCCCCGCCCCAACCGGAACCGAACATGGAAATCCAAGCTCTCACCCGCAACGCGCGCATGTCGCCGAAGAAGGTGCGCGAGGTCGCCAACGAGATCCAGGGCCGCCCTGTCTCCGAGGCCGCCGACCTGCTCACCCACATTCCGCGCAAGTCCGCCCGCCTGCTCGCCAAGACGCTCAAGAGCGCCGTGGCCAACGCGGAGAACAACCACAACGTCTCCGCCGACAAGCTCGTCGTCCACCGCGCCCTCGTCGAGTGCGGCCCGGTCATCAAGCGCTTCAAGGCCGGCGCCCGCGGCTCGGCCAAGCCCCGCGTCAAGCGCATGTCGCACCTCCGGATCGTCCTGTCGGACCGCTCCGCCTAACCACCGTTTCCCATGGGACAAAAGACCAACCCCACCGGTTTCCGCCTCGCCGTCCGCCGCAACTGGCAGTCGCGCTGGTTCGCCCGCAAGAAGGACTTCGCCAAGCTCCTCCACGAGGACCAGGTCATCCGCGACACGCTGATGGAGAAGCTCAAGCAGGCCTCCGTGCCACGCATCTTCATCGAGCGCGCCGGCAGCCGCGTCCGCGTCAAGATCTTCACCGCCCGCCCCGGCATCGTCATCGGCAAGAAGGGCCAGGAGGTGGAGAACATGAAGGTCCAGCTCGGCAAGCTCACGGGCAAGGAGGTCCTCCTCGACATCCAGGAGGTCAAGAAGCCCGAGATCGAGGCCCAGCTCGTGGCCGAGAACGTCGCGCTCCAGCTCGAGCGCCGCGTCGCCTTCCGCCGCGCCATCAAGAAGGCCGTGCAGATGGCCATGTCCCTCGGCGCCGACGGCATCCGCGTGCAGTGCTCGGGCCGCCTCGGCGGCGCCGACATCGCGCGCCGCGAGTGGCAGCGCCAGGGCCGCATCCCGCTCCACACGCTCCGCGAGAACATCGACTACGGCTTCGCCGAGGCCCGCACCGTCTGGGGCAAGATCGGCGTCAAGTGCTGGATCTGCAAGAAGGACGAATCCAACTAAACCGCGTCGCGGCCCTCCGCGCCCAGCCTCCAGCTCCATCCCGCCATGTCCGCTCTCCAACCCTCCCGCACCAAGTACCGCAAGGCGATGAAGGGGTCCCGCGCCGGCAATGCCAAGCGCGGCAACACCCTCGCCTTCGGCGAATTCGGCCTCCAGTCGCTCTCGCGCGGTCCCATGACCGGCCGCCAGATCGAGGCGGCGCGCGTCACCATCGCCCGCCACCTCAAGCGCAAGGGCAAGCTCTGGATCCGCATCTTCCCCCACAAGCCCGTGACCAAGAAGCCCGCCGAGGTGCGCATGGGCCAGGGCAAGGGCCCGGTCGAGTACTACACCGCCACCATCAAGCCCGGCGCCGTCCTCTTCGAGCTCGCCGGCGTCCCCGCCACCGTCGCCAAGGAGGCCTTCCGCCTCGCCGACGCCAAGCTGCCCTTCCGCTGCCGCTTCATCGCGCGCGAAGGCGTCGCCGTCTGAACCGGAGAACCGTCCCCATGACCTCCAAGGAAATCCGCGAGCTCTCGCCCGCCGAGATCACCACCAAGCTCCGCAACGTCCGCGACGAGCTCCTCCAGCTGCGCCTGCGCAAGCACACCGGCCAGGTCGAGAAGCCGCACCGCATCCGCGAGCTCCGCAAGGACATCGCGCGCCTCGAGACCATCCTGAACGAGAAGAAGAAAGCGAAGCCCGCCGCCTGACCGTTCCGGATTGGCGATGGCGGATGGCGGCAGGTCCCGCCGATCCGCGCCCCGAACCCAATCCGCCCTCCGCAATCCGCAATCCGCAACTCCGATGTCCACTCACCAACGCCACGCCGCCCGCAAGACCGAGGTCGGCTTCGTCACCTCCAAGATGGGCGCGAAGTCCGTCAAGGTCACCGTCCCCTACAAGACGCCGCACCCCCTCTACGGCAAGGTCATCAACCGCAAGACCGTCCTTCACGTCCACGACGAGAAGGACGAGGCCAAGGTCGGCGACAAGGTCGAGGTCATGGAGACCCGCCCGATCAGCCGCCTGAAGCGCTGGCGCATCGTCCGCGTGGTCGAGGCCGCCGTCGCCCCGATCGGCGCGGCCGTGTCCGAGGCCGACGTCGCCGCCATCGTCCCGACCAAGACCACCAAGGCCAACGAATCCGCGGCCCCCGCCGCGCAGGCCTGACCGCCGAGGAGAGCACCGCCATGATCCAGATGCGTTCCATTCTCGACATCGCCGACAACACCGGCGCGCGCCGCGCGTCGATGATCGGCCGTATCGGCCAGAACACCCGCTACGCGCACGTCGGCGACATCGTCACCGTCAACATCAAGGAGAGCAGCACCGACGCCACGGTGAAGAAGGGCGAGGTCCACAAGGCCGTCGTCGTCCGCACCAAGGCGCCCCTCCGCCGTCCCGACGGCAGCTACCTCCGGTTCGACAGCAACGCCGTCGTCATCATCGGCGAGGACGGCAACCCGAAGGGCACCCGCATCTTCGGCCCGGTCGCCCGCGAGCTGCGCGCGAAGAACTACATGAAGATCATCTCCCTCGCCCCCGAGGTCCTCTGACCATGCAGAAGTTCCACATCAAGAAGAACGACCAGGTGGTCGTCATCGCCGGCTCCCACAAGGGCAAGTCCGGCAAGGTCCTCGAGGTCCGCGCCGCCAAGCAGCGCGCCGTCGTCGAGGGCGTCGCGATGGTCAAGCGCCACCTGAAGAAGTCCCAGGAGAATCCCCAGGGCAAGATCGCGGAGCGCGAGGGCACGATCCACGTGTCGAACCTCATGCTCCAGGCGCGCTACGACGCCTCGAAGCGCGCGAAGAAGCCCGCGGCCCCGACCGCCTAAGCCGTCCATCCCCCTCTTGCCCGCTTGGAAACCGGGCCCCGCACCATGAGCCAGACCAAGTCCTTCCCCCCGCTGAAGCAGCACTATTTCGAGCAGGTCGTGCCCGCCCTGATGGCGTCGCGCGGCTACAAGAACCGGCACCAGGTGCCGAAGCTCTCCAAGATCGTGCTCAACACCGGCATCGGCGCCGACGCGGACAAGAACGTCATCGCCGAGACGGCCCGCGACATGGGCCTCATCGCCGGCCAGAAGCCCGTGCTGAACAAGTCCCGCAAGGCCATCGCCAACTTCAAGCTGAAGCAGGGCCAGGTGGTCGGCTGCAGCGTGACGCTGCGCGGCGACTCTATGTGGCACTTCCTCATGCGCCTCCTCGCCGTCGCGCTGCCCACCATCCGCGACTTCCGCGGCGTGCCCAACAAGCTCGACGGGCAGGGCAACTACAACATCGGCATCACCGACTTCACCATCTTCCCCGAGATCTCGGTCGAGAGCGCCAAGCGCCACATGGGCCTCGACGTCACCCTCGTCACGTCCGCCGCGACCGACGAGGAGGCCCGCGAGCTCCTCAAGCTGCTGGGCATGCCCTTCCGCCGCACGGAGCAGGCCGCCGCCGCCAAGTCCGCCTAACCTTTCCGCCCCATGCCGAAGACCTCCGCCATCGAGCGCAACAAGAAGCGCATCAAGCTCGCCGACAAGTTCGCCGCCAAGCGCGCCGAGCTGAAGGCCATCCTCGCCAATCCCGCCACCACCGACGAGGAGTTCTACGCCGCGCAGAAGAAGCTCCAGAAGCTTCCGCGCAACTCCAACCGCATCCGCGTCCGCAACCGCTGCTCCCTCAGCGGCCGCCCGCGCGGCTTCAAGCGCAAGTACGGCGTCTCCCGCCTGACCTTCCGCGAGCTCGCGCTCGCCGGCAAGATCCCCGGCGTCACCAAGTCCTCCTGGTAACCCTTTGGCCCGCGGGGGTCGGATATGACCCGCGCGGCCGATCCCCCCACCTCCATCCAATGACCGACCCGATCAGTGATTTCCTGACCCGCCTCCGCAATGCGTCGAAGGCCGGCCTGGCCCAGTGCGTCGCCCCGCACTCGAAGCTCAAGGAGAGCCTGGCCCAGATCCTCAAGAGCGAGGGCTTCGTGCGCGACGTCGCCACCGGCACGGACGCGCGCGGCCACAAGACCCTCGTCGTCACCCTCAAGTACGTCGACCAGACGCCGGTCATCACCGGCCTCAAGCGCGAGTCCACCCCGGGCCGCCGCGTCTACTTCAGCTACCAGGACCTCCCGCGCGTCCTCAACGGCCTCGGCGTCGCCATCGTCTCCACGTCCAAGGGCCTCATGAAGGACCAGGACGCCCGCCGCGCGAAGCTCGGCGGCGAGCTCGTCTGCACCGTCTGGTAAGGAGCCCCGCACCATGAGCAGAATCGGCAAGCAACCCGTCTCCATCCCCGACAAGGTCAAGATCGACATCAAGGGCACCACGGTGTCCGTCGACGGCCCCAAGGGTAAGGTCGCCAAGACCTTCGCTCCGGTCGTGAAGATCGAGCGGAAGGACAACACCATCGTCGTCGCTCCGGCCGACGACACCCGTTTCGCCCGCGCCATGTACGGCACGGCCCGTTCGGTCATCGCCGGCATGGTCAAGGGCGCCTCCGTCGGCTACGCGAAGGAGCTCGAGATCCAGGGCGTCGGCTTCAAGGCCGCGCTCAAGGGCAAGCAGCTCGACCTCGCGCTCGGCTTCTCGCACCCGATCCTCCACGACATCCCCGAGGGCATCAAGGTCACCGTCACCGACGGCACCAAGCTCAAGATCGAGGGCGCGGACAAGCAGCTCGTCGGCCAGGTCACCTCCGAGATCCGCGCTTATTACCCGCCCGAGCCCTACAAGGGCAAGGGTGTCCGCCTCGTCGGCGAGCACGCCGAGCGCGTCCGCCGCAAGGAAGGCAAGACCGTCGCCTAA
>CAYWTK010000130.1:0-8221 GCA_964460895.1 uncultured Opitutaceae bacterium | reverse complement strand
GGGGCTGGATCCCGCCGCGCTCGCCGCCCGCTTCGCCGCCGAGGCGGAGGCGGAGGCCGCCGCCGAGGCCCGGGACGCCGGCAACGCGGCCACCGCCCGCGCCCTCCTCGACGTCCTCGGCGCCGATTCCCCGCGCGCGCGGCTCGGGCTGCTCTTCGACTTCACCGGCGCGACCGGCGTGATCGGCCCCGCGCAGCTCTCCAACGACGAACCCTTCCGCGGCACCCCGCGGAGCCTCAACGCCAACCAGGCGGTCGCCCGGCGCCACCGGGCGATGCTCGCGACGGCCGCGACCGCCGGCGGCTGGGACGACCCCATCGTCTACGCGACGGACGACGACCTCCTCGCCTACCCGTCGGTGCCGAACTGGCCGAGTCCGATCTACGACGAGTTCTGGAGCGCCGCCGGCGTCGCCATCCTTCCCCTCGCCAGCCGCAACGACCAGCGGGAGCGCGCCGACACCCCGGCCGACACGATCGACCGGATCGACCGGGAGCGGCTCGCCCGCGAGGCCCGGCAGGCGGTCGTGCTCGCCGCCCTCGCGGCGGAGAGTCCGCCCGACGGCTCCACCGACCAGCGCCGCGAGTCCCTCGAGTTCTCCCGCATCACCGGCCGCGTCGCCCAGTTCAACCTCCGGTCGGGCATCGACGCGCAGGACCCGGTCGCCGGCGCCTACGTCTACCTGCCGGAGCTGCCCTTCGACACGAAGCGCTCCTGGGCCAACAGCAATTCCCGCAGCGGCTTCCGCCGCGGCCTGGTCGTGGGCACGCGCCCCAACGGACGCTTCGATTCGCCGCTGCTCGCGGTGGCGTACAACAGCCGGCCGCGCGCCTACGCCTACGCGCTC
Source organism: uncultured Opitutaceae bacterium (assembly GCA_964460895.1). Lineage (GTDB taxonomy): Bacteria > Verrucomicrobiota > Verrucomicrobiia > Opitutales > Opitutaceae > Didemnitutus. Next base: position 7,374 of record CAYWTK010000130.1, on the reverse strand, counting down.
GACCTGCGGCGGGCGCTCTTCACGCGGGTCGCCACCCGGGGGCAGGTCGGCGCCAAGATGCAGGTGCCCGAGGTCCCGCTGAGCCGCGGCGCCGACACGCCCGCGACCATCGTCCTCAGCCCGATCGAGCCGCTCGTGCTCTTCCCCGGCCTGGACCCGGTCCGCTACCGCTCCATCACGGGCTGGTACGCCGACCGCATCACGCCGCGCCTGCTGGACGCCGCGCTCGACGGACCGCCGCGCGAGTACGCGTTCGACGGGGCGTTCCTCGACTTCCAGGAGCGCGACGTCGCCGGCTTCACGCTCTACGGTCCCGCCGGCCGCCGCCTGCGCGTCATCAGCCAGACGGGCGCCGAGTTCCGGATGCTCCTCGTCGGGCCCGTCGGCGCGGACGGCCGCGGGGCCGGCCACCGCATCGGCGGGACCGACGCGGCGGGCCGGCCCGCCACCTACCTGCCGCTGACCCCGCTCGCCATCGCCGCGGACATGACCGCGCTGGCGCGCCACCGCCTCGACCTCTACGGGTCGTTCGGCATCCGCGACGCGGCGCTCGACGACGCGCTGCGCCACGCGGAGGAGCGCCTCGCCGCCGCCCGCGCGGCCGCCGACCGCGCCGACTGGCAGGAGGCCCTCGGCGCCGCCCGCCAGGCGTGGGGCACGCTCGCGCGCAACTACCCGCGCATCCTCGACCTCGGGCGCGAGGCCGTGTTCTCCGTCATCCTGCTCATGGCCGCGCTGGTCCCGGCCGCCTGGTTCCTCGAGCGGCTGGTCCTCCGCGGCCGCGGCATCGTGCGCCAGCTGGCGGGCGTCGCGGCGCTCCTCGCGCTCGGCGTGGCGTTCCTCAACTTCCTGCACCCCGCGTTCCGCGTGGCGCTCTCGCCCTTCATCATCGTCATCGCCTTCACGATGATCCTGATGTCGGTCGTCGTGCTCGGCCTCTGCTACCAGCGCTTCGACACCCTGCTGCGCCGCGCGCGCAGCGCCGGGGGCGAGGTGGAGGCCGAGGAGATCGGGCTGGCCGCGTCGCTCGCCACGGCGTTCGCCCTCGGCGTCGCGAACCTCCGCAAGCGCGCCGGCCGCACCGCCCTCACCGTCTTCACGGTCGGCGTGCTGGCGTTCGCGATCGTGGCGTTCGTCTCGGTCACCGGCCGCGACACGCTGCGCCGCCAGCCGGTGGCGCTCGACGCGCGCGTCGGGTCCGCGACGGTGGAGCCGCTGCCGCCCGCCTACGAGGGGCTGCTCCTGCGCCGCTTCTCCTGGCAGGAGATCAACGCCGACTTCGTCTCGGCGCTCCAGACGGAGTTCGGCGCGCGCTTCACCGTCGCCGCCCGCGCGCACTACCTCGAGGTGGAGGGGGGCAACCAGGCCGAGCGCGAGGGCGTGAACCAGATCCCCGTCGAGCACGGCGCGCGGCGCGCCGTGCAGACCGGCATCGTCGGCTTCGACCCGCGGGAGACGGAGCTGAGCGGCCTCCACCGCGCCGTCACCGGCGGCGAGTGGTTCCGGCCCGGCGAGGGGCGCACGGTCATCCTGCCCGACGCCGCGGCGGACGCCCTCGGGATCACCGCCGCGCAGCTGCGCGACGCCGCCGGGGCGCGGCGGCCGCTGGCCGAGCTGCCCGAGGTGCGGTTCGCGGGGCACCGCTGGCGCGTCATCGGCCTGCTCGACACCGCGCTCGCCAACCGCATCCGGGACGTCAACGGGCGCAGCCTGGCGATCGTCGACTACCTCCGCAGCGGCATGAACCGCGGCACCAGCGGCGAGATCGAGAACGAGGGCGAGAGCCACCACCTCGACTGGAGCGGCATGATCGCCATCCCGCTCGAGCACGCGGGGGACGTCGGCGCCCGCCTCCGCTCGGTGGCGATCCGGCTGCCGACGGGGCCCGCGGGCGACGCCGCGCTCGCCGACCTCGCGGGCCGGAGCGCCGAGGCCGCCTTCCTCCACCGCGGCGGGGAGACCGCCCTCGTCGTCACCAAGCGGGAGGTGCGGCTCTCGGGCCTCGCGCGCCTCGCCGTGCCGGTGCTGCTCTGCGTGCTCATCGTGATGAACACGATGATGGGGGCGGTCGAGGAGCGCCGGGGCGAGGTCGGCATGCTCGGCGCGATCGGGCTCTCGCCCCGCCAGATCTCGTTCCTGCTCCTCTCGGAGGCGACGGTCTACTCCCTGCTCGCCTTCGTGCTCGGGACCTTCGGGGGGCTGGCGTTCGCCAACGGGCTGGCCGCCGCGCAGGCGGCGGGCTGGGCCCTGCTGCCGGGGCTGTCGTTCAACTTCACGTCCTTCGTCTCGATGGCGCTCGCGACGCTCACCGGCGGCGTCGTGCTCCTCGCGACCCTCCTGCCGGCCCGCCGCGCCGCCGCGCAGGCCGCGCCGAGCGGGATGGTCGACTGGGAGCTCCCCGCGCCGGGGCCCGACGGGGCGCTGGACTTCGCCCTCCCGTTCACGCTCACGCGGTCCAACGCGCACGGCATGCTCGCGTTCCTCCACGCCTACCTCGCCCGCCACGCGGAGCCGACGAGCGACGACTTCAACTGCCGGCGCGTGGGCGTGGCGCGCGGCGCCGACGGGGCGGGCGAGCTGCGCACGCTGCTGTGGCTGGCGCCGTACGACCTCGACGTCTCGCAGGACTTCGCGCTCACCCTCGCCCCGGTCGGCGGGGGCGTCTGCCGGGCCACGCTGCACCTCCGCCGCCTGTCCGGCTCGGAGGACGCCTGGCTGCGCACCAACCGCCGGTTCCTCGACCTCGTCCGCCACCAGTTCCTGCTCTGGCGCAACCTCCCGCAGGAGCAGCGCGACCGCTTCATCGCCGCGGCGGCCGCCCTGCCCGCGGCCGGACCCGTCCCCCTTCCCGCCTGATGCCGCCCGAGCCCGCCCCCTCCCCTCCGCCCGTCCCGCCCGCGCCGCCGGCGGCGGGGACGTTCTACGACGCCCGGTTCTCCATCGAGGCCATCCAGCACGAGCCGTACGAGGACGGCTTCACCTGGCGCACCGCGCTCGGCGCGCTCTTCATCGCCTTCGTGATGCTGCCGGGCCTCATCTTCATGGGGCTGATGGTGGGCCAGGACCTCGGCGTCGCGGCCGAGTGGGTCACGATCATCCTCTTCGTCGAGATCGGCCGCCGCGCGTTCCTCACCCTGCGCAAGCAGGAGCTCTACGTGCTGAAGTACACCGCCTCCCAGCTCACGCACGTCGCGGGCGGACTCTCGCTCGGCGGCGGCGTCTTCGCGTTCCTCGCCTACCAGCGCTACCTGCGCGAGTCGGAGGCGTTCCATGCGTTCGGCCTGACCCCGGTGGTGCCCGACTGGGTCGCGCCCGCGGGCGACGCCGCGCAGGCGGGCTTCCTCTCCTCCGCGTGGCTCCCCGCGGCCGGCGTCACCGTCGCCTCGATGCTCCTGTCGAAGCTCACGCAGCTCTCGCTCGGCTACCTCGCGTTCAAGGCCACCGCGGACGCGGAGCGCCTGCCGTTCCCGCTCGCGCCGGTGCACGCCGAGGGCGCGATCGCGCTCGCGGAGACGAGCCGCGACGCCCGCGCGACGAGCTACCGGCAGTCCTGCTTCTCCACCGGCGTCGTGCTCGGCGCGGCCTTCGGCCTCCTCTACGTCGCCGTCCCCACGCTCACGTCCGCCGTGCTGGGCCGGCCGCTCATGCTGCTGCCGATCCCGTTCCTCGACCTCACGCGCGCGACCGAGTCCTGGCTGCCCGGCGCGCTCACCGGCCTGAGCCTCAACGCCGGCCTGCTCTTCGTCGGCTTCGTGCTGCCGTGGCGCATCATGGTCGGCATGGTCGCCGCCTCCGTCGCCCTGCACATCGTCGCCAACCCCGTGCTCCACCACCTCGGCCTGCTGCCCACGTGGCGACCCGGCAAGGACGCGATCGAGACCCAGGTCTCGAACAACCTCGACCTGTACCTGTCGGTCGGCATCGGCACCGCGCTCGCCATCGCGGTCGTCGGCCTCGGCGGCGCCCTCCGCGCCACGCTCGCCCGCCGCCGCGCGGGCGCCTCCGCCGGGGACGGCTTCGACCTGCGCCGCCTCTGGCGGCGCGACGTCGCCCGCGGCGACCCCCCGACCTGGGCGGCGCTGGCCGTCTGGGTCGCCGCCTCGGTCGGGTTCGTCGCGTTCTCCGACCACCTCGTGAACGGCGCGCTGCCCGCCGACCAGCGCTTCAGCCTCTGGTGGTTCGTGGCGTTCGCCTTCTTCTGGACGCCGCTCAACACCTACATCAACGCCCGCCTGTCGGGCATCGCCGGCCAGCACGCGGGCGTGCCGTTCGTGACGGAGGCGGCCATCTTCGCCTCGGGCCACCGCGGCGTGAGCGTGTGGTTCGCGCCCCTGCCGGTCGGCAACTACGGGAGCATGGCCGACCTCCTGAAGGAGACCCAGCTCACGCGCACGCGCTTCACCTCCCTGCTCAAGGCGGAGCTGCTCGTCTTCCCGCTCCTGCTCGTCGCCTCGTTCCTGTTCTGGAGCTACATCGACAGCCTCGGGCCCGTGCCGTCGGACAAGTACCCCTATGCGCAGAAGTTCTGGCCGCAGGCCGCCCAGATGAAGGCGCTCTGGGCGTCCTCCATGCAGGAGGGCCAGAGCCTCCTCCTGCAGGCGGTCAAGCCGGGCGTCATCCTCGGCGCCCTCGCCACCCTGCTCGCGCTCTTCTCCGGCTTCAGCGCGCTGGGCCTGAGCACCCAGTACCTCTACGGCGGGCTCGGCGCCCTGACCGCCTTCCCCCACAACGTCCTCACGATGTTCCTCGGCGCCCTCCTCGGACGCTACGTGCTCGCCCGCCGCTTCGGCCGCGAGGCCTGGACGAACTACGCGCCCATCCTCACCGTGGGCTTCGGCGCCGGCGTCGGCCTGGTCGGCATGGCCGCCATCGCGCTCAACTTCCTCTGGACCGCCATCGGCGCCCCCTACTGAGCCATGCGCGCCGCCCCCCCGACCCCTCCCGCCCCCGACGCCCGCCGTCCGGCCCCCGCCGCGACCTGGGACATCGCCCCGCTCGCGCTCAGTCCGCGGCTCGTGCTGGGCATGGCCTGGAGCAGCCTCCGCGTCCGCGCCGCGCGCTCGCTCCTCACCCTGCTCACCATCGCCGTCGCGGTGGGCTTCCTCCAGTTCATCCTGCTGCAGCCGGACGGGGCCTCCGTCGCCGACCGCTCGGCCCGCCGCCTCATGCTCGTCCTCGCGCTCCTCGTCGCCGCCGCGGGCGTCGTCAGCACCATGCTCGCCACCGTGACGCAGCGCTACCGCGAGATCGGCACCCTCAAGTGCCTCGGCGCGCTCGACGCGTTCATCCTCCACAGCGTCATGACCGAGGCCACGCTGCTCGGGCTCGCCGGCTCCCTCGCCGGCGTGGCGCTCGGACTGGCCTGCGCGCTGCTCGTCGCCCTCCTCGAGGCGGGCGGGGCCTTCCTCGGCGCGCTCGCCTGGGCGGGCTGGTGGTGGAAGTTCCCCGCGGCCGCCGCCGCGGGCACCGCCCTCGCCGCCGTCGGCGCCGTCGTCCCCGCCTGGCTCGCCTCCCGGCTGCCGCCGATGGACGCCATGCGCGGCGACAAGTGACCATGACGCCGCCCATCCCCGCCTTCCCCGAACCCGACGGCGACTGCACGGTCATCGCCCGCGGCCTCCGCATGGTCTACCGCCGCGGCGACGAGGAGGTGCGCGCGCTCGACGGCGTCGACCTCTCCATCGGCACCGGCGAGTACCTCTCGCTCATGGGTCCGTCGGGCTCCGGCAAGTCCACCCTCTTCAACCTGGTGGGCGGCCTGGCCAAGCCCACGGCGGGCTCCGTCTTCCTCGACGAGATCGACATCGCGCAGCTCGACGCCAACGAGCTCGCCTGGCTGCGCTGCCGCAAGATCGGCTACGTCTTCCAGAGCTACAACATCGTCAAGGTCATGACCGCGCTGGAGAACGTGATGCTGCCCCTGCTGTTCGCGGGCGTCCCGACGGACGAGGCGCAGGACCGCGCGGTGGCCATCCTCACCCGCGTGGGCCTCGGCGACCGGCTCCTCCACACGCCGAAGGAGCTCTCCGGCGGCCAGCAGCAGCGCGTGGCCATCGCCCGCGCCTTCGCCAACCGCCCCGCCCTGATCCTCGCCGACGAGCCCACCGCCAACCTCGACCTCCGGACCGGCGAGGAGATCGTCGCGCTGCTCCGCGAGATGAACCGCGAGCACGGCGTCACCGTCCTCTGCGCCACGCACGACGCGAAGATGCTCTCCATCTCGGACCGCATCGTCTGGATGCGGGACGGGCGCGTCGAGCGCATCGCCCGGCGCGACGAGGTCCACATCGAGCTGGCCCGGATCGAGGAGCACTGACGCCCCATGGATCCCGCCGACGCCTCGCCGCCCGCCATCCTCGACGAGGCCGCCGTGCCGCCCTACGCGCTGCCGCCGCTCGACCCGGAATGCCGCCCCTGGCCCGAACGCCGCGCCGCGCTGCTCGGCCTGCTCCGCCGCGAGCTCTACGGCGAGCTGCCGCCGCTCGACGCCGAGGTCGAGCCGGAGCTGGTCGACGACGGGCGGACGGCCGACGGCCGGCGCCGCCGCCAATGGCGGGTGACCCTGCGCGGCGCGCGCGCGGAGCGGACCTTCGAGCTGGCGCTGCACGAGCCCGCGTCGCCCGCCGGGCCGGGCCGCCGACCCGTCGCCGTCGGCTTGAACTTCCTCGGCAACCACACCGTCGCCGCCGACCCGGAGCTCCGCCCGCCCGACTGCAGCGAACCGGCGGACCCCGCGACCGTCCGGCTCCCGGCCACCGCGCGGACCGCGCGGCGCGGCGAGCAGGCCCGCCGCTGGCCCCTCGCCTCCGCGGCGCAGCGCGGGGTCGCGGTCGCGACGGCGTGGTGCGGCGACTTCGCGCCCGACGCGCCCGCCGCCTGCTTCGGCCCGCACGGGGTCGCGCCGCTCTGGGACCCGGCGGTCTTCGCCCCGGATGACCCGCACCGGCCCGGCGCCGTCGCCCTGTGGGCCTGGGGGCTCTCGCGGATCCTCGACGCGCTCGCGCGCGCCGCCCCCGAACTCGACGTCGCCCGCGCCGCCGTCACCGGCCACTCGCGCCTCGGCAAGGCCGCCCTCTGGGCCGCGGCGCAGGACGACCGCTACGGGTTCGCCGCGGTCAACAATTCCGGCTGCAACGGCGCCGCGCTCTCCCGGCGCCGCTTCGGCGAGCGGCTGGTGCACGTCAACGCGCGCTTCCCCCACTGGTTCTGCCCGGCCCACCACGCGTACGCCGAGCGCGAGGCCGAGCTCCCGTTCGACCAGCACCACGTGCTCGCCCTCGTCGCGCCGCGCTCCCTCCACGTCGGCAGCGCGAGCGAGGACGCCTGGGCCGACCCGCGCGGCGAGTTCCTGGGCCTCGTCGCCGCCGCCCCCGC